>NZ_DATFBA010000325.1:0-2952 GCF_035254065.1 Geomonas sp. | reverse complement strand
GGGGACGAATCGATGAGCGGCAACATTTCAAGAATTCAAGCAGGTAGATACGGAGCTTAACTGCATGGACAACGACATCATCCTCCTCGGTCACGGCAGCGGTGGCAAGCTCTCGCACCAGTTGCTGGACGAGTTGATCATCCCGCATCTGTCCCAGAACCCGTCGGCCGGGCAAAACGATGCCGCGCTGGTCGAGGTCGGCACCGGAAGGCTCGCCTTCACCACCGACAGCTACGTGGTCGATCCCATCTTCTTCCCGGGCGGCAACATAGGCGATCTCGCGGTGAATGGAACGGTGAACGACCTCGCCATGATGGGGGCCACGCCGCTATTCATAAGTGTGGCGCTGATACTGGAGGAAGGGTTCGGCAAGCAGGAGCTTTCCAGTATCCTCGCCTCCATGCGGCAGGCCGCCGACCTGGCTGGTGTTTCGCTGGTCACCGGGGATACCAAAGTCGTGCCTCGCGGCAAGGCTGACCGCATCTTCATCAACACCTCCGGCATTGGCGTGGTGGACCACGGGCTCACCATCGACGGCGGGCAGGCGCGCCTGGGCGACCGGGTTATAGTGAGCGGCAGCATAGGCGACCACGGCGTGGCGGTCCTTTGCGGCAGGGAAGGGCTGGAAATGGAAACCGACGTCCGTACCGACTCCGCTCCCTTGAACGGCCTGGTGCAGGAACTGCTCTCCCTGGGTGGGGGACTCCATGTGCTGCGGGATCCGACCCGCGGCGGAGTGGCTACTACCCTGAAGGAGATTGCCGTGCAGTCGGGTGTCACCATCACCCTGAAGGAGGATGCTCTTCCGGTCAATGCCGGTGTGAAAGGAGTCTGCTCAATCCTGGGGCTCGATCCCCTCTACATCGCCAACGAGGGAAAGCTGCTGGCATTTGTGGCGCCCGAGCTGGCTGAGGAGGCCGTGCGCCTGATGCGGGATCACGCCTTCGGAAAGGACGCGGCAATCATCGGCGAGGTTACCGCGACAGGCGGCGGCAGAGTTCAGATGGAGACCCTGGTTGGAGGGATGAGAGGTGTGGAGATGCTCTCCGGCGAACAATTGCCGCGCATCTGCTAAGTCAAAAAGGAGAAGACCATGTCCCAGGCGCTGCTTATCATCGATATCCAGAATGACTACTTTCCCGGCGGGGCGATGGAACTGGTGGGGAGCGTGGAAGCGGGGCGCAAGGCTGCCAAGCTCCTTGAGCTCTTTCGGCGCCGTTCGTTGCCGGTCATCCACGTCCAACACCTTTCCAACCGGGCAGGTGCCACCTTTTTCATCCCAGGCACCACGGGGGTTGAGATACACCGGTCGGTAACCCCGCAGGAAGGGGAGACGGTGGTGGTCAAGAACTACCCCAACAGCTTCAGGGAAACGGGGCTCCTCGACGAGCTGCGCCGGTTGAAAATCGACCAGCTGGTAATTGTGGGGATGATGACGCATATGTGCATCGATACCACCACCCGGGCCGCCGCCGATCTCGGTTTTCAATGCACTCTCGCACATGACGCCTGCGCGACCCGGGCCCTCTCCTTCGGTGGCGCCACCGTTCCGGCGGAGCAGGTGCACATGGCTTTCATCGCCGCCTTAAACGGACTCTTTGCCAAGGTGCAGTCTGTGGATCAGATCATCGCCAGCCTCAACTAGGATGACGTTTCCCTCTTTTCCCGACACTTCCAGCTATCCCTCCCCCCACGGGGGAGGGTTGGGGTGAGGGAAGCCTCGCATCTTGGTGGAAAGTTCCCTCACCCCGGCTCTCTTCCAACGCTCAATCGTCAGCTGAATCAGGCGATTCCCGTTCGCCGAGATAGTAATTCCGACATCTGTGGGCATCCGTGTCACGGTTGTAAGAAAAATATTGTTGCCAGCGCGCAACATATGTGTATAATGCTCGTTTGTGCCTCAAATGGCGCCTGCTCTCTTTACCACAGTACGTCCAGACCTCGGAAATTTATTTTTTCGCGGTCGGATAAAAATAAGTTGACACCCGAAGCGATTTGCTTTAAAAGGTGGACTTCGCTTTGCGAGGCAGGGTTCCAACGCGGAACCGGCAGATGATGGGCTGGCGTAGCTCAATTGGCAGAGCAGCTGACTTGTAATCAGCAGGTTGCGGGTTCGAGTCCCATCGTCAGCTCCACTTAGCAAGGCACACACCGTCTGGAGGGATTCCCGAGCGGCCAAAGGGAACAGACTGTAAATCTGTCGTCATCGACTTCGGAGGTTCGAATCCTCCTCCCTCCACCACTAAAACTTCAGATGAGACGGCCACCGGCCGACCCAGGAGACACTAAGTCGTTTGAACTGGTAAGACGGGAACCGATCGAGTCAAAAAACTTCGCTGTTGGTAGGTATTTGGCGGGAATAGCTCAGTTGGCTAGAGCGTCAGCCTTCCAAGCTGAGGGTCGCGGGTTCGAGTCCCGTTTCCCGCTCCAAAATCATGCGCCCACATAGCTCAGTAGGCAGAGCACTTCCTTGGTAAGGAAGAGGTCACCGGTTCGAATCCGGTTGTGGGCTCCACTCCCCAAAAGTAAAGCTTCTTGTACATAAACAGGCTGTAGCGACATAACGGAGGATTCCTCATGGCAAAAGCTAAATTCGAAAGAACTAAACCGCACGTAAATATAGGCACCATCGGCCACGTTGACCACGGTAAGACCACCCTGACCGCAGCCATCACCAAGGTTCTGGCAGGCAAAGGCCAGGCCGAGTTCAAGGCTTTCGACCAGATCGACAACGCTCCGGAAGAGCGTGAGCGTGGTATCACCATCGCTACCGCCCACGTCGAGTACGAAACCGACAAGCGTCACTACGCACACGTCGACTGCCCGGGCCACGCCGACTACGTCAAGAACATGATCACCGGTGCTGCCCAGATGGACGGCGCGATCCTGGTCGTGTCCGCCGCTGACGGCCCGATGCCGCAGACCCGCGAGCACATCCTGCTTGCCCGTCAG
>NZ_DATFBA010000324.1:0-14088 GCF_035254065.1 Geomonas sp. | reverse complement strand
AACCCCATATCGCCGGGCATGGTCTGCCGGAAGACCTCCTCCAGAGCCTGCATGGCTTGGGCGGAGCTGTAGCCGGGGGTGGCGGTGACGTTGATCTGGGCCGAGCGGTGCAGGTTGTAGCGCATGGTGAACTCAGGGCCGGCCCGTTTTTCCACTTTGGTCACCGCGGCCAAGGGCACCGAGTCGCCGTTGGAGTTACGCACGTAGAACTGCCCGAGTTGCCGCACGTCGGTCCGGTAATCTCCCTCGGCTTCCACGTAGACCTGCCATTGCCTGCCGAAGCGGTTGAAGTAGTTGACGAACTGCCCCCCCATGAAGGCCTGCAGCGTCCCGTAAACCTGGCCGAGGTCCACCCCCTGGCTCAAAACCTTGTCGCGGTCCACGTCCACGAAGTATTGCGGGACACCGGGGAGCAGCGTGGTCGTCACCCGGGCCAGTTCCGGCCGTTTCCTTGCCGCAGCCACGAACTTGTCGGTGTTTTGCGCCAGGAAGGCGATATCCTTGCCGGCCCTGTCCTCCAAGATGAAGGTGACACCCCCCGCGGTCCCCACCCCCTGGATGGCCGGCGGCGAAAAGGCGAAGGCGTTCCCTTCGGGGAGCCGCCCGAGCTCCTGGTTCAGGCGTGCGATGATGCCGGCGGCCCCCTCTCCGGCACCCTTTCGTTCGTCCCAGTCCTTCAGCCTGATGAAGAAGAAACCGGAATAGGTGTTGCGGACGTAGCTCAAAAGGTTGAAGCCGACCACCGTCGTGCACTTCTCGACCCCCGGGGTATTGAGGATGATCTGCTCGACCTTTCGCCCTGCCTCCGAGGTTCGTTGCAGCGAGGCGGCGCTGGGGAGCTGGATCACCGCGTACACGTACCCCTGGTCTTCCTCGGGAAGGAAACCGCCCGGGATCCGTTTGTTCAGAAGCCAGATGCCGACGCCGGCCAGGGCGATGAAGATGAAGCCGATGGTCGCCCTGCGGATGGCCAGGTCGGCCAGGGAGACGTAGGTCTCGGTGCCGCGCTGGAAGTAGTGGTTGAAGCGGCCGTAGAACCAGCCCAAGGGGCCGCGCGTCTCCCGTTTCGGCTTGAGCAGCAGCGCGCAGAGGGCCGGGGAGAGGGTGAGCGCGTTGAAGGCGGAGAGCAGCACCGAGATGGCGATGGTGACGGCGAACTGGGTGTAGAGTCGTCCGGTGATGCCGGGGATGAAGACGGTGGGGAGGAAGACCGCCGCCAGCACCAGGGCGATGGCCGCCACCGGTCCGGCCACCTCTTCCATCGCTTTCAGGGAGGCGTCCCTGGGTGCCATCCCCTCCTCGATATGGCGCTCCACCGCCTCGACCACCACGATGGCGTCGTCCACCACCAGCCCGATGGCGACCACCATGCCCATCAGGGCGATGGGGTTGATGGAGAAGCCCAGCGCCGGGAAGAAGGCGAAGGTGCCGATCAGCGAGACCGGCACGGCGATGATCGGGATCAGGGTGGCCCGCCACCCCTGCAGGAAGACGAAGACCACGATGATCACCAGGATTACCGCGATCACCAGGGTCACCACGATCTCATGCAGGCCGGCGGTCACCGAGCGGGTGGTGTCGAGGGCGATGCCGTAATCAAGGTCGGCCGGGAAGGAGGCTTTCATCTTCGCCAGCACCTTCTCGGCCCCCCGCACCGCCTCCAGCGCGTTGGTCCCAGGGAGCTGGTAGAGTGCCAGGATGCCGGCCGGCTTGCCGTTGAAGCGCCCGACGATGTTGTAGTCCTGGGCCCCCAGTTCCAGGCGGGCCACGTCTTTCAGGCGGACCAGCGACCCGCCCGGAGCCCCGCGCAAGACGATCTGGCCGAACTCGTCCGGGGTGATCAGCCTTCCCTGGGCGCGCACCGAATAGGTGAACTCCTGGCCCGCCGGGCTCGGCTCACCCCCCACCTGGCCGGCCGGGTTCACCGTGTTCTGCTTGGCAACCGCGTCGACGATCTCGGGGATGGTGATGTTCAGCTTGGCCAGCACGTCCGGACGGACCCAGCAGCGCATGGCGTACTGCCCCGCGCCGAAGACCGTGACCGAGGCGACGCCCGGCACCCGGGTCAGCTGGTCCACGATGTTGATGTAGGCGTAGTTGGCGAGGAAGGTGGCGTCGTAGGTCCCCCTGGGGGAGAAGAGGGCGATCAGGGCGAGCGGCGCGGAGAGGGCCTTCTGCACGGTGACCCCCTGGTTCCGGACGTCCAGCGGCAGCTGCCGCTCCGCCTGCGCCTCGCGCAGCTGTGCGAGCACCTGGTCCGTATTCGGGTCGGTCTTGACGTCGAAGTTCACCGTCATCCGCATCAACCCGTTATTGGGGTTGAGCGAATACATGTAGTTCATGTTGTCGACGCCGCTCATCTGCTGTTCGAGGGGGGTGGCGACCGACTGTTCGATGGTCAGCGCGTCCGCGCCCACATAGGTGGTCTGGATGAGCACCTCGGGAGGGACGATGTTGGGGTACTGGGCGACCGGCAGCCCGGCCATGGCGACCAGCCCGACGATGACGGTGATGATGGCGATGACGATGGCGACGATGGGGCGCCTGATGAAGAAGCGGTACATGTGGTTACCTCCCGACCCCAGCCGGGCCGGAGCCGGGGGCGTTTCCTCCAGGCCCGCTGCCGGCCTGGGCATTGCCGCCCGCTACGTTGCCACCCTGCACGTTTCCACCCGGAGCGTTGCCCACCGATGAGCTGCTACTCGATCCGGTACCCGTTCCGCCACCTGTTCCGGCACCTGATCCGGCACCTGATCCGGCACCCGTTCCGCCACTCGCTGCGCCACCACCCTGCGGGTTGATTGCGGTCGCGGTAGCCACAAAAGGTTTCGGCTGTACCACTATCCCCGGCTTCACCTTCTGGAGCCCTTCGGCTACCACGCTCTCACCCGGCCTCAGCCCCTCCTCGATCACCCACAGCGAATCCACCCGATCACCCGGTTTGACCGGCCGCATCTCCACCTTGTTGTCGGGACCCACCACCGCCACCTGGTAGCTTCCCTGCAGCTCGTTCACCGCGCGCTGCGGCACCAGCAGGGCTCTCGGCCTGGTCCCGATGTACACCTTGACCCTCACGAACTGTCCGGGACGCAGCAGTTTGGTCGGGTTGGGGAAGATGGCGGCCACCCGGAAGGTGCCGGTCCGCACGTCCACCTGCCGGTCGATGGCGTAAAACCTCCCCAGCTGTGGGTAGCGCGTGCCGTCCCCGAGGATCAGTTCCACCCTGAGCTTCTTGGCCGCCTCCAGCCCTGCCGATTCGGAGGAGAACTGGCGCATGAAGTTGATGTAGGCCTGCTCGTTGATGGTGTAGTAGATCTTGATGGGGTCGATAGTGGAGACGGTGGTCAGTTCGCCCCCCTGCACCGCGGGGCCGACCAGGTCGCCGACCTGTGCCTTGGCGAGGCCGGCCATGCCCGAGATGAGCGAGCTGATCTTGGTGAAGCCGAGGTCAAGTTTCGCCTTCTCCACCTGCGCCCTGGCGGCCAGCACCTGGGCTGCCGCGGAACGCTCCGATGCGATGGCGTCGTCGAGGTCCTTCTTGGAAAGGGCGTTCTCGGCGGCCAGCGGCTGGACCCGTCCCAGGTTGAGTTGGGCGTTCTCGTGGACCGCCTCCATCTGGGCGAGGATGCTTCTGGCCTGATCGAGGGTGGCCCTGAATGGACGCGGGTCGATCTCGAAGAGGACCTGCCCCTTATCGACCATGTCCCCCTCGTGGTAGTCCTGCCTCACCAGGTAGCCGGTGACCTGCGCCCGGATGGTGGCGTTCACCAATCCGTCCGCGCTGCCTACCCATTCGTGGATAACGGGAATGTCCCTCTGGAGGACCTGGACGACCTCAACCTCGGGCGGGCGGGCGGCTGCGGGGGCGGGCTTCTGGTGACAGGCGGACAGGGCGAGAGGGGCGCTAAAGGCAACGATGCGGAGGGCGCTGCGTATGATGACAGGAAATCGGGAATCTGAGAGCCCGGTGAATTTCATGCCTCCTACTCCATCTCCAACTCCTACGGCCATTTTCTGCCTATTGCAGGCAATCTTCAACACTTCATGAGACAGCGATGTGGCGGCTGCCGTTCATGCTGAGCTTGTCGACCGTTCGTGCCGAGCTTGTCGAAGCACCCATTCTCCGACTCTCATCAGCCACCCCCTTCGACGGCTCAGGGCAGGCTTCGACAGGCTCAGGGCGAACGGTGTTAAGAGCTTGACCATGTTGCCCTACATTGCGCGAGATTGCGGCCTTCCGCAACCACCATCCCTGTGCCGGCTTCCCTCACCCGGCCTTCGGCCACCCTCTCCCGGAGGGCGAGGGGTATGGTCGGGCGAAGGGTATGGTTGGTCGAGGAGCTCGGAGACGGGCGGGTGGATGCCGGCTGGTTTTGTCTTGACAGTTCCTCTTCCCCGGTGGAAGAATCGAACGTTACTCCAATGTCAGGACGGTGCCTTTCTCACCCATGAACCTTTCGCATGTTCCACGCCTGCTGAAACTGGCAGGCCCCATGATACTTTCCACCTCCGCCATCACCCTGATGCAGATCATCGACGCCATCGTGCTGTCGCAGCATTCGAGCGAGGCGGTGGCCGCCATCGGACCGGCCGGGATGGCAGTGATCCTGTTCCAGGGCTTCCTGTTCGGGACCGCCGGCTACGCGGGCACCTTCGTCGCCCACAGCCACGGGCGCGGCGATGCGCGGGGCGTCTGCTCCTCCGCTTGGCTCGGCATTCACTGCTCGCTCGCCTCAGGTGTACTGGCGCTGGCCACTGCCTGGCCGCTCGCCCAGCTTTTCCATCTCGCCGGCCACGAGCCGTTGGTCGCCGCCAACGAGACCAGTTACTTCTTCATCTGCATGGCCGGCTCCTTCTTCCCGGTTCTGGGCTCGGCACTGGGAGGATGGCTCTCCGGCATCGGCAGACCCGCCCAGGTCACCGGTGTCACCTTCCTTTCCTTCGCAGTGAACGCGGTGCTTGCGTGGGGATTGGTGCTGGGGGAATGGGGAATGCCGCGGTTGGGGATCGCGGGGGCGGCGCTGGCGACGGTCGCGGCGCAAGCGGTGGCTGCCTTGCTCTACGTCGTTCTCTTCCTCAAAGCAGGCGGTTATGCCGACCGGGTCGCCAGACGACTCGACTGGACGGAGATGCGTCGCTTCCTCTCGCTGGCCACCCCGATGGGGCTCCGCATCAGCGGTGAACTGGCGGCCTGGACACTGTTCCTCGTGGTGGTCGGGCGCCTGGGGACAGTGGAACTCGCCGCCTGCAGCATCGCCTTCCGGATCAACGGGATGGCCTTCTTCCCTGCATTGGGACTTGGCCAAGCCGCCGGCGTCCTGGTTGGGCACGCTCGCGGCGCCGGCCGGGATGACGACATCCCGGCCATCACCGCACAGTCTCTGGTGGTCTGCGAGCTATGGATGCTGGCCATGGCGGTTCTTTTCGCCATCGCTTCCGCGCCGCTTATGGCCGTCTTCGCAGGCAGCGGGGCGGATGCCGCACGTATCGTGGAGACCGGATCGCTCGTGATGAAGTTCGTCGCCTTCTACTGCCTCTTCGATGCGGTGAACGTCATGCTCGGCTGCGTGCTCGCCTCCGCGGGGGACACCCAGTGGATCGCCCGCACCTTCTTCGTCTGCTCGGCGGTGTTTCTCTGCCTGTTATGGCTGATCGACCGTATAGCGCCGAGCCTGGTTGCCGAATGGACCCTCGCCACCGGCTTCGTCTTCGCCACCGCTCTCATCTGGTCACTCCGTTTCCGCGCCGGGGAGTGGAGGAAGATTGAGGTCATAGCGGATGCCGAGGCGCCGGTCCCTGCTCACATCGCTTCCGGAGAGGCGACTACCTGAATTCCCTTTCCATTTTCTCCAGTTCTCCACTGTAAACGCCCTCTGCGCATTCACACTGTAGCGGCCCTCTTCAACTACCATAATCAAGCACCCCTGAGTTGTCTCACCGTCGATGACAATGGGGTAAACTGTTATAAACAGTATCTTTGAGCTTGATACAGTCGGAGGTTCGCTCTATGAGCACCACGAGAATCACCTTTCCCAACGCACGCGGCGAAATGCTCGCCGCCCGGCTGGAACTCCCCGATCACGACACCCCGCTCGCCTTCGCGCTTTTCGCCCACTGTTTCACCTGCTCGAAGGACTTCAAGGCTCCGGTGCACATCAGCCGGGCGCTCAGTGGCAGGCGCATCGCCACCCTGCGCTTCGACTTCACGGGGCTTGGCGAGAGCCAGGGGGATTTCCCCTCCACCTCCTTCTCCACCAACGTGAGCGACCTGGTGGCAGCAGCCCGGTATCTTGAGAAGGAGCACCAGGCACCCAGCCTGCTGGTCGGACATTCGCTGGGGGGAGCGGCCGTTTTGGCGGCTGCTGCCCAGATCCCTACCACCAAGGCTGTGGCAACCATCGCGGCTCCCTTCCGCCCTTCCCATATCCAGGAGTACTTGGGGGATGCTCTAAGGGAGATCGAGCGAAACGGTGAGGGACAAGTGACTATCGGCGACCGCTCCTTCCTGGTCCGGAAGACACTGCTGGACGACCTGGATGCCCAGGAACCGGCTGAGATCCTGGGCGGACTCAAGGCGGCGCTCCTGGTCCTTCATTCGCCAGCCGACGTCATCGTAGCCATCGGCAACGCCGCTGATATCTACCGGAGTGCCCCTCATCCCAAGAGCTTCATCTCGCTGGACTCGGCCGACCATCTCCTTTCCGACAACCGCGACTCCCGCTATGCAGGCGAGGTCATCGCCGCCTGGGCGAACCGCTACCTCGCCCCCGCCGAGGAGGCGCCGGAACCGGAGGAGGTCGCGGACAAGGGGATATCCGCGCGCACTGCCATAGCGGCATTTCGCACCGACCTCTCGGTAAAGGGGTTCCGTCTGCTGGCGGATGAACCGATAGGATACGGCGGCGGCAGCGAAGGGCCATCCCCCTACGATTACCTGCTGGCAGCCCTGGGCGCCTGCACCTCCATGACGATAACCATGTACGCCCGCCAGAAGGGATGGCCGCTGGAGGAGGCACTGGTGCATCTATCCCACCGCAAGGTGCATGCGCAGGACTGCGTCGACTGCGCTGAGAAGAATTCCAAAATCGATCTGATCGAGCGGGGGGTTGAGCTGAAGGGAGAACTGGACGAGGCCCAGCGGCAGCGGCTGTTAGAGATCGCCGAGCGCTGTCCGGTCCACCGCACCCTGAGCGAGGGTGTCGTCCGTATCGAGACCACGCTGCGACCGGAAGAAGGTTACGGGAAAAATGAAGGGGTCATGTGATGAAGCGTGAGAAAGCCCTTTTCTTTGAACCTTTTTGACCTGCTAGAGGACACAACGATACACCAAAGTGTCCGCCGGTTGAGAGGTGGCTTCCTGAATCATCGTAACTTCAAAAGGTTAGCTGCTGGCATCAATCATGCTGAGAGTGGGTGACGGCATTATTGACAACAGGAGGTAACGCGATGAACAATTTCCGTGTGATTCATCCCGACCGTATCATTTTTGAAGAACTGCTGGCCTTTGATTTCTCCGGCAATAAACCGGCGCTTCCCCCCTTGACCACCGAAGAGGTGGCAGCGCTCGTCTACGTGGAGGAAGAGGACGAGGACTCCTTCTGACACCAGCAGCGGCTGGCCTTCCGTCAGCGGATGATTCGGGCCAGCTGCCTCACTAGATCCCCCATTCTCCCCAGCAGAGGCGTCCCCATAGAGGACGCCTCTGCCGCTTCCCCCTGGAAAGTCCGTCTGCTTGTTAGCTTATTGCACATGAATGTGACATAACGATACGGCTTCTTGTTCCAAAGTGGCGCGTTTCCTCCTGGAGTATGCGGGAATGCAGCCACTTTCAGTGCTGGCACCGAATATGCTGAGTAAACAGTGTCGGCATTTTTGGAAACAGGAGGTGACCACAATGGACTTTCATGTTTTTCATCTGGCACATGCCCAAGTAGAGGAATGGATCCCTCACGAATTCTGGGGCAACAAACCCGCACTGCCGCCTCTGACGACCGAGACGGTGGAATCGGTCGTCTACGAGATGGACGAAGAACAGCAGCAATAGAGAAATTTTCGATACCCTGATCCTGCATTTCCCAGCCGGCTTCCTCCGGTGGCGCTGTCTTGGCAGGCAGCGCCCTCCTTCACACGTATCTCCTGATCGTTTCCTTGGGATGTGTCTTTAGTCTTTCGTGCTTCACTGAACAGGTCAGACGAAGAGAAGGCCGGTCCCCTCAGGGGCCGGCCTTCCGTGCCTTAAGCTCTTGCGATGTCGGTTTCCATACGGGAGCAGAGGTGGCCATTGCTGCCTCAGTTCCCCCTCCCTACCCCTTCCCCTTCGGGAGAGGGGATCTGGGAATGGTTCTTCTCGCTTTACTCCCCGCTGAAGACCGGAGTCCTCTTCTCCAGGAACGCCTGGATTCCCTCCGCGTAGTCCTTCGAATCGTAGACGGTCCGCCTGAGCCCCTGCACGCGCTCGAAGGTGACCGGGCTCATGGGGTGGGCGCTCGCCAGGAGCCTGATCTGCTCCTTGATCACACCGATGCTCAAGGGCGAGTTGCGGGTGATCTTGCTGGCCAGGGTGTAGGTGAACTCTTCCAACTGTTCCACGTCCACCAGGTGGTTCAAGAGCCCGCAATGGTAGGCCCGCTCCGCGGAGAGCGGCTCGGCGGTGAAGAACATCTCCTTGGCCACGTTCACCCCCATGATGTTCATGAAGTGCAGGATACCGGAGACGTTGTAGGGGACGCCGATCTTCGCCGGCGTCATGCAGAAGGCGCTCGACTGGCAGCCGATCTGGATGTCGCAGGAAAGCGCCAGGTCGCAGGCCCCCCCCCAGACGCTCCCCTCGATCATGGCGATGACGGGGATGGGGAGGCTCTGGATCGAACGCAGGATGGTCACCAGGGGGTCGTTGTAGCTCAGCGGATCGCGCCCCGGCATGGGCAGTTCGTGGACGTCGTGCCCCGCCGACCAGACCTTGGACCCTTTCAGCGCACGGATGATCAGCACCCGCATCTTCCCCTTCTGCAGCGCGCCGATCGCTTGCAGCATCTCGCTGACCAGTTCGCTGGAGAGGATGTTGCGGTGCTCGGGGTTGTTGAAGGTGATGGTTCCTATGTTGTCCTGCAGCTGAGTATTGATGATTGCCATGGTTTCCCCCTTTTCAGGATTAGGGCCGCCGACCGGAACAAAAAGAGGCCGTCACCTCTGGGGCGACGACCTCTAATTGTACCATCTAAGCCAGCTACGTCAGAGAGGCTTGCCGTTTTCCAAAAGGGCCAGCAAGCGGTCCAGCCGGTAGCCCGAGGCGCCTCCTGCCTCGCAGAGCAGGGCGCAGACCGCCGCGTCCGGCTCCTCCTGCGGAGCGGCGCCGTAGGGGTAGAGCCGGGCGAACCAGTCGAGGATCAGCTCGAAGCGCTCCTTGTTGAACCATTCCACCCCGTCGCTTTCGTGCAGGCACATGAGGGCGCCGGCCAGCGGGTCCTCGAACAGCAGGCGACAGGTCTCGGCGGCCTGCTGGTCACGGCAGTCATCGAGGAAGGTCTCGTGCTTGATGAGCACCATCAGCAGGTTGGCCCACTCACGGGGCGACAGTGGGGCTTCCTGTTCTTCCGAAGCGGGGAGCTCGGAGAAGGTCTGCTCCACCGGGCGCAGCAGGCCGTAGTAGTCCACCGCCTCCGCCGAGCTGATCTCGGTGAGGGCGCCGATCCGGTGCAGGGCCAGGAAGGTGCAGAGCAGCAGCCACTCCTGGGGGTGGTCGGCAGGGGTGACCGGGGAATGCTTGATGGCGAGCGTCATCTCGTTACCGAAGGAGGCAAGCTGCGCGCGGAGTTCCTTCTCCTTGGCCTGCGGTGCCAGCGCCTTGTAGAAGGAGGCGAGCAGCGGTTCCAGGGGCGCCAGGAGTGAAGCGGCGTCTGCCCCCGGCTCGCCGGTGCCGGCCGCCACCTTGGCGAGCAGGCTGCGAAGCGCCTCGTTGGCGGCGCCCCAGCGTACCTGCTTGACCTCTTCTTCGATGCTCTCCACCCCCGCCCCGTTCAGGCGGTAGCAGAGGGTACCCCAGGTGCCGAACTCGTCGTCGCGGATCTCCTTGAAGTCCAGGAAGGCGTGGTACTCGTAGCCGCTCATCTCCACGTAGAGCCCCTGCTCCCAGAGGTCGCGGCCGCTTCTCAGGTAGCTCAAACCGTTCCCGTAATCCTTGAAGCTGTAGTAGTGCCGCCCGTCGCCGTTGAAATCGAGCGCCTCCCCCAGGCTTCGCTGCACGAGGCTCCCCTTGCCGGCCACGTCCTTTCTCAATGTGGCGCAGGAGTAGCGGATCCAGCCGGCGGTGTCGCCGTAGCGGTTGTTGTAGATGATCAGGCCGCGGTCGTTGCCGGCGCGGTTGGAGTAGGCGAAGACGTTCTCATCCACCTGGTCGCCGCTGAAGAAGTCGTAGAGCACGAACTGGTCGGCCCCCGAGAAGATGTGGCGCCGGCGCATGAGCGGGAAGATGTGGGTCTCGTGGTGGTGGACGAAGCCGTAATCGATCGGCTCGTCCCAGTAGGCGCGCTTGTACTCCATGCCGTACTTCTCGTGGAACCCCTCGATCTGGCCGTGCCCGATCATGGGGAGGCCGGGCATGGTGACCAGCAGCACGGTGGCGCCGAAGTACTTCCCTTCCTTGCCGAACTGCTCCACCGCGGTCCGCTCGTCCGGGTTGTTCATGAAGTTCACGAAGCGCTTGAGGATCTCCGGCTCGAATTCCAGCACGTTCTTCAGGGTCTGCCGGTACTTGGCGTTTTCCTCCATCTTCACCATGTTCATGAAGGCGCTGTTGTAGACCCGGTGCATGCCGAGCGTCCTGACGAAGTACCCCTCCATCAGCCAGAAGGCCTCGGCCAAGAGCAGGGTGTCGGGCGCCTCCGCCGCCACCCGGTCCACCACCTCCCGCCAGAACTCGGTGGGGAAGGCGGCGTCGAAGGATGGCTGCTCCATGCCGTGCTCGGCGCGGGAGGGGACGCCGGAGCCATGCCCCGGCAGCGGGAACCAGAGCCTCTGGTAGTGCTTCTTGGCAAGCGTCATGGCGGCGTCGAAGCGGATGATGGGGGTCTGCCTCGCTACGTGCAGGATGGTCTGGATCACCGCCTCGCGCACCGCGGGGAGCAGGTAGTTGAGCTGCGCGGTGTCGTTCCAGGGGGTGGAGGTGCCGTCGTTACCGTGGTAGATGTAGCGGGCCCGGCCGCTGCCGCGGTCGAGGTGCTTGAAGACCACCGCCGCGTCCCGCTTGTCCCAATAGCCGTCCTCGATGAAGAGCCCGACCCTGCCGTCGGGGGAGAGGTCCGGTCCGTTGAACTGGTAGTCGGGGTAGGGGGGGTAGTCGACCTGGATGAACCAGTCGGGGTGCTCCAGGGTCCACTTGGAGTAGAGCCCGGTGTGGTTGGGGACCATGTCGGAGGCGAGCCGGATGCCGCGGGCGGCGCAGCGCTTCTTCAGGTTCTCCAGTGCCCAGTCGCCCCCCAGGTCCTGCGCGATCACGTAGTCGTAGAGCGAGTAGGCGCTTGAGATGGCGTCGGTGTTGCCGCTGATGTGCTTGATCTGTTGCGACGAGGGGGAGCGCTCCCAGATGCCGATCAGCCAGAGCGCCGTGAAGCCCCAGCGGGAGAGCTTGTCCAGCTCGGCGTCCGGGATCTGGTCCAGGGTGCGCACCTCCAGGTTGTACTGCTTGGAGAGCTGCCCCAGCCAGACGTAGACCATCTTGGCGATCATCACCACGTTGGGCATCCAGTCGGCGTCCGGCGAGAAGCGCTCGTACTCGGGGTATTCTCCCCCCTTGCCGTAGCGGCCGAATTTCAGCACCTGGCTGTTCACGTCTTCGACGCGCCCCTGGAAGAAGGATCTTCCTTCCTGGGAGACGATGTCCAGCGCGGTGACCAGGTCGGCCAACAGCTCCGAGGGGAGGAAGGCTGCCCAGTGCTCGCGGATGTAGGCGATCTGGCCGGTGAGCGAGTCGGGGGAGGCCTTCATCGGCGCCCGCAACAGTTCGGAGAGCGGCACCCCGACCGGTTGGAAGGGGGGCGCCGTCGCCAGGCGGCGGTCCAGTTCACCGGTCGCCGCCGGGTAGGGGGAGGCCTC
The DNA here is from genome assembly GCF_035254065.1 of Geomonas sp. GTDB lineage: Bacteria > Desulfobacterota > Desulfuromonadia > Geobacterales > Geobacteraceae > Geomonas. The sequence continues at coordinate 1,998 of NZ_DATFBA010000324.1, read as the reverse complement.
TTTGAGCTGCGCGTCGTCGAACAGCTGGCGGAACTCGTTCAGGGCGCGGTTCTCGCCGGCCAAAAGCAGCAAAAGAAGCTCAGCTGCCAGCGAGGAGCGCCGGTTCAGCTGGGGGTCGTCGGCGGAGAGGTGGGAGTCCGGTGTCTCCTGGCCGAGCACCATCTTTTTGGAGGGGAAGAGTTCCATGAAGCGGGCGAGTTCCTCCGCCGCCAGCCCCGAGAAGGAAGGATAGCCCGCCTGCTCCATCAGCCTGACCAGCACCTGCGGCTGCTGGGCGGTGCAGTACTGGCCGATCACGTAGCGGAAGACGCGGTTCAGGATGCCGTACAGGTGCAGGAGTCCCGGCTGCAGGCGGGGCTCGGCGGGGGCGAGCTGGCGGTTGACGCGGGCGGCGATGCGGCGGGAGTAGATGATCCCCGGCACGCTCCCCAGTTCCTCCAGCATCCCTCTCAGGTCGATGCGGCGCCCTATCTCCGCGGAAATCTGTATGTGAAACGGAAAGTAGTCGGAGTTGGTGAATCTCTTTTTCATAAGCACCTCGTTCCGGTTTTGCTGAAGGTAGCCCGGGGGTAGTAGTCCTGCCGGCCGAAAGGCACAGGGGGATATAATACACTAAAACGACTCACTGTCTTTAAAAAAAAATTATTAAGATTTGACATTGGCTGGAAGGCCCTGTTCCGACAACCATTTCCCCTTGACACAGTTCACGATTTACCCTAAATCTAGCTTAGCTCTGCAAAAGCTATCGTTTTCACACAAGGTCATCGCCATTATAGCTTCAAAAATAGCACATTATCTCCGCAAGCACCGGACGGTCCTCCTGCCGGCGCTTTTTATCCTGATACTGATTCCGGCCGGCCACTTCTACCTCTTCCTGCACGGTGCCACCGGCAACGGCTCCCGCGTCGAGCTGGTCGAGCTGGGAAAAGGGCGCAGCCTGCGCACCCTGGCCGCCTCCCTGGAGTCGCGCCGCATCATCTCCAGCGCCAGGTTGTTCACCCTCTACGCCCGCATCAGGGGCGCCGACTCGCGGGTGAAGGCAGGGGTCTATCAGTTCAGCGACGGCATGCGCCCGGGCCAGATCCTGGACAAGATGATCGCCGGCGATGTCTACCAGCGGCTCTTCGCGCTTCCCGAGGGGTACTCCACCTACCAGGCGGCCGAGATTCTGGAGAAGAAGGGGATCTTCAAGAAGGAAGAGTTCCTGGGCGCCTGCTCCGATGCCAACCTCTTGGCCGAGCTGAAGATCAACGCCAAGAGCGCCGAAGGCTATCTCTGTCCCGGCAGCTACAACATCCTCCCGGGCAAGACCCCGCAGGACGTGGTGCGCGAGATGGCGCTCAGGCAGCGGGAGATCCTGGAGTCGAGGCTGAAACCTCAGAGCGGAAAGGGGCTCACCGCCAGGGAGATCCTCACGCTGGCCTCCATGGTGGAGAAGGAGGCGGTGCTCCCTGCCGAGAAGCCGCTGATCGCCGCCGTCTTCCAGAACCGGCTGGGCAAGAGGATGAGGCTGCAGAGCGATCCCACCGCGCTGTATGGAGTGCGGGCCTTCACGGGTGGCAAGGTCACCCACGAAGACATCTCCCGCCAGACCCCTTACAATACCTACCTGATCGCCGGGCTTCCCCCCGGGCCGATCGGTAATCCCGGTGCCGACTCGATCGACGCCGTCCTCAACCACCCCGCCGTCCCCTACCTCTACTTCGTGGCCAGGGGAGACGGCAGCCACCAGTTCAGCTCCGACCTGGTCGCCCACAACCAGGCCGTGCAGAAATACCTGAAGAACCCGGGTGCGTCCCCGGGAGAGGGACGATGACCACCCGGATAGTGCTGGCAGAAGACAATGAGCGCTTGGCCGCCATGCTGCAGGGCTTCCTGCAGTCCCTGGGGCACCGGGTGACCTGGGCTCCGGATGGCCTCACGGCGCTCGCCCTGCTCCAGGACGGCGGGGTGGATCTCCTGATCCTCGACCTCAAGCTGCCGGGGATGAACGGGGTC
>NZ_DATFBA010000323.1:0-2059 GCF_035254065.1 Geomonas sp. | reverse complement strand
GGCGCCAGCGGCACCCCGGTCTCGTAGCTCTGGGTGTAGATCTTGCCGTTTCTGCGGATCTCCAGGTCGAGCCGGGAGGAGAGGGCGTTGACGACCGAGCTCCCCACGCCGTGCAGGCCGCCGGAGACCTTGTAGGAGGAGTTGTCGAACTTGCCGCCGGCGTGCAGCACGGTCAGCACGACCTCGGCGGCCGATTTGCCTTCGGTGGGGTGCATGTCGGTGGGGATGCCGCGCCCGTTGTCCTCCACGGTGACCGAGCCGTCCAGGTGGATGACAACCTTGATGGAGTCGCAGTAGCCCGCCAGCGCCTCGTCGATCGAGTTGTCGACCAATTCGTACACCAGGTGATGGAGCCCCTGGGAGGAAGTCGATCCGATATACATCGCCGGACGCTTCCTTACCGCGGAGAGCCCTTCCAGTACCTTGATCTTATCTGCCCCGTAATCGCCTTGTTCTTCGTTGGTCATCGCTACCTCTGGTTGAGAATCCTGCCGTCACTGATGCGGAAGGTCCTGTGATTGTCCATATGTTCGGGAGAGATGTTCTGCAGGCTGGTGGTGGTGATGAAGACCTGCATCTCCCTTTTTTTCAAGAATTCCATCAAGTTCGAGTTCCGCTCCCGGTCGAGCTCGCTGGTCATGTCGTCCAGAAGCAGCACCGGCGGTGCGTCGAAGCAGCGGCTGATGAACTCGATCTCCGCCATCTTGAGGGCGAGCACGAAGGAGCGCTGCTGTCCCTGGGAGGCGAAGTGCCGAAAGGCACGGCCGTTCAGCCCGAAGTAGAGGTCGTCCCGGTGCGGCCCGATGGCGGTGGAGCAGCGCCTTCTCTCCTCAGCGGCGTGTGCCTTGAGCGCATCGGCCAGCGCGCGGGAAGGATCCTGGTCGTACTCGTTGGCGTCAACCCCGTGCAGCCGGTACTCGATCTGCACCGTCTCTTCGTTGCCGGATATCTCCGTGTAGAAGCCCTGCAGGAGCTTTTCGATCTCGGTGAGATACGCCCTGCGCCGCTCTATCACGAGCTGGGCGCTCTGGATGAGCTTTTCGGTCCAGACCTCCATGCCGAAGGTCTCGTTGTTCTTCAGCAGGGCGTTGCGGTTCTTCAGCACCTTGCTGTAGTCGTGGTAGGCCTTCAGGTAGTTCAGGTCACAGGTGAAGACCGCGCGGTCCAGGTACCTGCGGCGAAGCTCAGGCGCCCCGCGCACCATGGAAATCTCATCCGGGGTGAACACCACCACGTTCAGGTTGCCGAAGAACTCGTCGAGCCGGGTGGCCAGCTTGCTGTCGATCTTGGCCTTTTTTCCCTGCTTCTCCAGGAGAAGCGAGATCTCACGCCGTACCCGGTCCCGTTCCACCACCCCCTTGATGAGGGCGAAATCGGCTCCGAAGGCGATCAATTCCGCATTCTTGGCCTGCTTGAACGACTTCATGGTCGCGAGGAGGTAGATCGATTCCAGCAGGTTGGTCTTGCCCTGGCCGTTGTTGCCGTAGAATACGTTGAACTTCTCGCCGGGCTCGAGTTCAAGGTTTTTCAGGTTACGGAAGGAACCAACTTTCAGCTTTATGAGTTTCATCCGGTCCCCGCCTTCGCAAAGGCTACGGCGGGCAAGCTTCCCCTTGAAGGAGAGGGCACGCAGTGCGGAACGTCGTCGAAAATTACCACCTTTTCCCTATCGTTGCCCCCTTTATCAAGGGGGACTTGTGTGGCTTTGGTTAGGGCGGCTTGGCTGCGGCGGACCTTTCTGCCTGCGCCGATATCCCTCACCCGGCCTTCGGCCACCCTCTCCCCTGAAGGGGCGAGGGTAAGCAGGAGGCAAGACGACTCTTCATGATAGCACGGGAAGGCGGTCTTAATAAACGATATTTTGCCGGTACTAGAGCCTCATCGGCATGATGACGGCCATGAAGCCCTCGTCAGACGCGGGTTTCATGATCACCGGGGAAAGCTCGTCCCGAAGCTTCAGCTCGACTTCGCGCTCCTCCATCACGGAGAGCACGTCGATCAGGTACTTGGCGTTGAAGCGGGCCGAGATGTCGTTCCCCTCGTAGGAGACCTCGATCTC
>NZ_DATFBA010000322.1:0-12413 GCF_035254065.1 Geomonas sp. | reverse complement strand
CGCCGATGATGAGATCGAGCTGGAAATCCTCCATCGCCGGATAAAGGACCTCCTCGACCGCCGGGCTGAGACGATGGATCTCGTCGATGAACAGCACGTCGCGCTCTTCGAGATTGGTCAGCAGCGCGGCGAGATCGCCGGCCTTGGCGATGACCGGGCCCGAGGTGGCGCGGAAGCCGACGCCGAGCTCGCGCGCGACGATCTGCGCCAAGGTCGTCTTGCCGAGGCCGGGCGGGCCGTAGAGGAGCACGTGGTCGAGCGCCTCTCCGCGGCCGCGGGCGGCGTCGATGAACAGCCCGAGGTTTCCCTTCGCCTTCTCCTGCCCGACGTAGTCCGCCAGCGCGCGCGGTCGTAGCGTGGTCTCGAAGAGATCGTCTTCCGTTTTTTCACCAGTGATGATGCGGGTCATACCGTTTCCGTGGAGCTCGAAGTGGAGATCGAAGAGGACGCGTCAAGTTATAACAGTTGAAGGTAAAGGTCAAGCAGTCCCGTGCCGCGCGCGATGACGCCATCTGTTGGAGTTGACTGGCCTTCCCTAGTGATATATCGTGTCTTCAGGAATCCGGCGTGCCGGAAAAGGAGCAAAAGATGGAAATGGTCAAATTAGGAAAAAAGGGACAGGTATCGATACCTAAGTCGGTTCTCCAGCGGGTCGGTATCACTGGTGAGGCCCCCTTGTTAGTTGAAACAACCGACGATGGCGCCATTGTGTTGCGTCAGGCGGTGGTGTATCCGGTTGAGATTTATAGCGAGTCAAGGGTGAACGAATTCCTCGAAGAGGACTACCTCTCAGCTAGCCAGGAAGCGGAGGTAAAAGCGGTGCTTCAAAAGAAAAAGTCGCCGTGAAACTTTTTCTCGACGCTAACGTCATCTTCACTGCAGCTTATTCTCCCAATGGGGTGTCTGCCCGCCTCTTCGCGCTTGCCGAAGCTGGTTTTTGCTCCCTCTGTTCATCAGCCTATGCAATAGACGAAGCAAAGCGCAACCTGCTCCTGAAAACTCCCTCTAAGGTTTCCCACCTTTCTCACCTCTTGCCGTTTATCACCATCATTCCCGAACCTTCTAATCAGAGCTTTCAACATGCCATGAACTTTTCGCTGCCAGCTAAAGACGCGCCCATTATGGCAGCAGCCATTCTTTTTGCCGCAGATATTCTAGTGACCGGTGACACGCGCGATTTCGGGCACCTGTTCGGTAAGACTGTGGAAGGCGTGATAGTGTTAAGGCCTCGGGATGCTTTGGAACACTTGCTAAAGTCTCACCTTACTTCATAAGGATCTTCAGCGCCTGCTTGAGGATGGATTCGACGGTGGCGTCCTCGGTGATCTTGATCTCGCCGAGCGCCTTGTTGACCACCGACTCCTTGTACCCCAGGTTGACGAGGGCGGAGATCACGTCGTCGCGGATCTCGTGCTTGGCGACCACGGGCGCAGTGGCGGGCTCGGGTTGGGCCATGCCCAGTTTCTTCACCTTCTCCTTTAACTCCAACACCAGGCGCTCCGCGGTCTTTTTGCCGATGCCGGGGATGGCGGAGAGACGGGCTATGTTGCCGGCCAGCAGCGACTCTGCCAGCTCCGACGGTTCGCTGTTGGAGAGGATGCCGTTGGCTAGCTTGGGACCGACCCCGGACACCCCGATCAGCAACTGGAAGAGTTCTTTCTCCTGCTGCGTGCGGAAGCCGTACAGGTTGATGGCGTCTTCTTTCACGGCAGTGTGGATCTGGAGGGAGACCGCGGCTCCTTCGGCGGGGAGTGCGTAGTAGGTTGAGAAGGGGATCTGTACCCGGTAGCCGACGCCGTTGACGTCGAGGATGATGAAGTCCGGCGCCTTGTAGGCGAGCTTGCCGGTGAGAAGAGCGATCATGGAAACCTCTGAAACAGGGACTAGAAATTTGGGGCTAGTGGCTAAACATCTTGTGCCGCCAAAGCGGGTAGGGGGGCACCCGCCGGGAAGCGGGCGGCGTTATGCTCTCATCAGCCGGTTCATGCTGGCGGAGTGAGCATGGCAGATGGCGACGGCCAGCGCGTCCGAGGCGTCTTCCTGGGCCACTTCGGGAAGGTTCAGAAGCGCCTTGATCATCTGCTGGACCTGCACCTTTTCCGCCCGGCCGGTGCCGACCACCGCCTGCTTCACCTGGAGCGCCGTGTACTCGTGCACCGGCAGCCCGACACTGACCGCCGCCACGATGGCAGCGCCGCGGGCCTGCCCGAGCTTCAACGCGCTCTGTGCATTCTTGGCCAAGAACACGTTCTCCACCGCCACCGCGTCCGGTTGGTACTGGGCGATGATCGTGGAAAGGCCGCTGAAGATCTCTTCCAACCGCTGCGGGAACTCGTTGGATGCCTTGGTGAAGATGGCGCCGTTGTCGATGTGGATCAACCGGTTTCCCTGCTTGGAGATGAGGCCGTAGCCGGTTTTTCGCGAGCCTGGATCGATTCCCAGGATTATCATCAGAGGCCCCTCCTCAAACGACCCCATCCTCACCCTGTCCCTCCCCTTGAAGGGGAGGGAACGTAACCTGCTACGGAGGAGAGAGGGGAATGTGGTAATAAAAAAGCGGCAGCGGGAAGGCGATCTCTCACCTTTTCTCGCTGCCGCTTTTCTACCATCGCTTGAGCGCTTTGGCTACATCATTTTTTCCATCTCTTCTTCGGAGATGTCGAAGTTGGCGTACACGTTCTGGACGTCGTCGTTGTCTTCCAGGCGATCCATCAGTTTCAGCATTTGCTCGGCCTGCTTCCCTTCCAGCTTCACCATGGTCTGCGGGATCATGGTGACCTCGGCGGACTCCGCTTTGAAACCGGCGGACTCGAGGGCGGCCTTCACGTCGTTGAAGGCGGAGGGGTCGGTCAGCACCTCGAACTGCTCGCCTTCATCGGTCACGTCATCGGCGCCAGCCTCGATGGACGCTTCGAACAGCTTGTCGAAGTCGGTCGCTTTGGAGAACACCAGGAGACCTTTCTTGTCGAACAGCCAGGAGACGCAGCCTGCCTCGCCCATGTTGCCGTTGCACTTGCTGAAGGTGCTCCTGACGTCTGAAACGGTGCGGTTGCGGTTGTCGGTCATCACCTCGACCAGCACCGCGGTGCCGCCGGGACCGTACCCTTCGTAGGTGGTCTCCTCGTAGTTGACGCCTTCCAGCCCGCCGACCCCTTTCTTGATGGCGCGCTCGACGTTGTCCTTGGGCATGTTCTCTGCTTTTGCTTTATCGATAGCCGTTCTCAGGCGCGGGTTCCCGTCCGGGTCGGCGCCGCCCAGTTTAGCGGCAACAGTGATCTCTTTGATCAGCTTGGTAAAGACTTTGCCCCGCTTGGCATCGGCGGCGCCTTTCTTGTGCTTGATAGTACTCCATTTATTATGACCTGACATGGCTGCTTCCCCTCATCCAATGGTGATAATGAAAACGTCGAATACTAGCACGCATGAAAGAGTGTTGTAAAGTGGGAAAATGACTTTAAACTAGTACGCATTGTCTGCGAGCATGCGGACTTAGGCCTGCCAGGGGGCGTCACATGAACCGCTTTCACTATCCAATGATACGGATCGTTGTCGGCTTGCTGCTGATGGCCGCCGCCTCGTTCGGCTGCGCCACCGTCGAGCTGCACACCGAGGGAACGCCGCCGGTACTGGCACCGGACGAAGTGCTCCGCCCGTACGATAAGGTGGGGACCATCGAGGTGGGACGCACCCGGTACGGAGAGCCCGGAGAGCTCACCCCCGACGATTACCAGTGGGCATACACCGCCCTTCGCAACGAGGCGGCCGGGCTCAAGGCTGACGCCGTCATCTACCCCGAGGTGACCATCAAGCTGCACAAGTTCTTCTTCTATTCCACCACCGATATCAAGGCCAAGGGGATCGCCATCAAGTTCAGGTGAGCGAATACCTCAAGCCATCCTCAGCCGGTAACTTCCTTCCAACCACTATTCGAGACATTGCAAGCTCTCCCTCCCCCCACGGAGGAGGGTTGGGGTGAGGAGGCCGCGCATCTTCGTGGAGACTTCCCTCACCCCGGCCGTCTCCCGGAGGGCGAGGGAGAGTTGGCGAGAGAGGATTGAGTTGGTGCAACTTGCTACTTTCGCTGCCGTCACTCAAAAAGTCATTGATGACCCCGTCCATTTCTGAGATAGTGTCTTTTTTGTATACGTTGAGGAGAACCACCGTTCTTATTCTGTCTATCCAATCAAAGGGAGGCTAAAAGTATGAAGGCTGTAGTGATGGAAGGTTTTGGCGGGCTCGAGGTGCTGAAGGTCGGTGAAGTGGCGAAGCCTGCTCCGAAGGAAAACGAGGTTCTGATCAGGGTGCATGCCACCTCCATCAACCGTCCGGACTTGGTGCAGAGGGAAGGGAAGTATCCCCCCCCGCCGGGCGATTCCGAGATCCTCGGTCTGGAAGTGGCCGGTGTGGTCGAGGAAGTCGGTTCGGGTGTCAGCGGCTGGAAAGCGGGTGACCGGGTCATGACCCTGGTGGGTGGCGGCGGGTACGCCGAGTACGCGGTGGCCTATGCCAACCACCTGATGCCGATCCCGGAGTCGATGAGCTTCGAGGAAGCCGCCTGCGTCTGCGAGTCCTATATCACCGCCTTCCTCAACGTCTTCATGATCGGCGAACTGAAGGACGGCCAGACCGCCATCCTGCACGGTGGTGGTGGCGGGGTCAACACCGCGGCCATCCAGCTTGCCAAGGCGCTCACCCCCAACGCCAAGCTGATCGTCACCGCTTCCCCTGAGAAGATGGAGCGGGTGAAGGAACTGGGCGCCGACCTGGTCATCAACTTCAAGGAGACCCCTGACTTCTCCGAGATCGTCAAGGAGTTCACCAACAAGAAGGGTGTGGACGTCATCCTCGACCACGTGGGGGCCAAGTACCTGGCGCCCAACATGAACTCGCTGGGCTACAAGGGGCGGCTGGTCATCATCGGCGTCATCTCCGGCATCAAGGCCGAGCTCAACCTGGCGCTCATGATGGTCAAGCGCCAGCAGATCATAGGCTCCGTGCTGAGGTCCCGTCCGGTCTCCGAGAAGGGTGAGATCGTCGCCGAGTTCACCAGGCGCGCCCTCCCCAAATTCGCCGACCGCACCGTGGTGCCCATCATCGAGAAGGTGTTCCCGATGGACCAGGTGGTCGAGGCGCACGGCATGATGGAGCAGGACAAGCATTTCGGTAAGATCGTGCTGAAGACGGCGTAAGGGCTTCACGCTAAGGCGCCAAGAGCGCCAAGAATAGCAGAAGAAAAAACCCCATCTCAACGTCGCTTCCCTCTAAGGGAGCCATTCGTTGTGATGGGGTTTCATTTTTGGAGCCGGATAAAAGATTGGGAAGAGGCATCCGTTCGTGCTGAGCCTGTCGAAGTATGAACCCTAACTTCTTCCGGCTTGGAAAGCCGTAAGCGTTCCACTCCCTTCGACAGGCTCAGGGTGAACGGCTTTGACCTCATCCTCGCTCACCGCAGCCACTTCCCGGACTATTAAAGGCTCAGCTCCGCGTGGCCGTTGCAGAGCTTTTCGCGTTCGGCGATGACGTCGGCGTTCTCCAGGTAGTCGTCGAAGTTCATGTCGCGGTCGATGATGCCGTTCGGGGTGATCTCGATGATCCTGTTGGCCACGGTGGAGACGAACTGGTGGTCGTGGGAGGCGAACAGCACCACCTCGGTGTAGGAGATCAGCCCGTTGTTGAGGGCGGTGATCGATTCCAGGTCGAGGTGGTTGGTCGGCTCGTCCAGGATCAGTGCGTTGGCGCCGGACAGCATCATGCGCGACAGCATGCAGCGCACCCGCTCGCCCCCGGACAGCACCTTGGTCTTCTTGGTCGCCTCGTCACCGGAGAAGAGCATCCTGCCCAGAAAGCCGCGCGCGAAGCTCTCCCCTTCGGTGGGGGGCGAGTACTGGAGCAGCCACTCGATCAGGTTCAGGTCGTTCTGGAAGTATTCGCCGTTCTCCTTCGGGAAGTAGGCGCAGGTGATGGTGACCCCCCAGCGGAAGGTCCCCTCGTCCGGCTCCAGTTCGCCTGCCAGGATCTGGAACAGGGTGGTCTTGGCCAGCGAGTTCCCTCCCACGAAGGCGATCTTGTCACCCTTCCTGACGATGAGGTCGAGGTCCTTGAACATCTGCACCCCGTCCACCGCCTTGGAGAGCCCTTTCACCTCCAGGATGATGTCGCCGCAGGGGCGCTCCGGCTTGAAGACCACATAGGGGTACTTCCTGGAGGAGACCGGCATGTCCTCGATGGTCAGCTTTTCCAGGAGCTTCTTCCTGGAGGTCGCCTGCTTGGCCTTGGAGGCGTTGGAGCTGAAGCGCATGATGAATTCCTTCAGTTCGTTCGCCTTGTCGGTGACCTTGCGGTTCTCGTCCTGGCGCTGTTTCAGCTGCAGCTGGCTCGCCTGGTACCAGAAGTCGTAGTTGCCGACGTAGACCTGGATGCGGCTGAAGTCGATGTCGGCAATGTGGGTGCAGACCTGGTTCAGGAAGTGACGGTCGTGGGAGACCACGATCACCGTGTTCTGGAAGCGGTACAGGAAGTCCTCCAGCCAGCCGATCGATTTGAGGTCGAGGTGGTTGGTGGGCTCGTCCAAAAGGAGCACGTCCGGGTTGCCGAACAGGGCCTGTGCCAACAACACCCGCACCTTCTCGCCACCTTCCAGCTCCTTCATCAGCTTGCCGCGCAGCTCCTCCGGGATGCCCAGGCCGTTTAAGAGCACGGCCGCCTCGGCTTCCGCCTCGTAGCCGTTCATCTCGGCGAATTCCGCCTCCAGTTCGGCCGACCTGATGCCGTCCTCCTCGCTGAACTCCGGCTTCGAGTAGATGGCGTCCCGCTCGGCCATCACCTCGTACAGTCGCTTGTGTCCCATGATCACGGTGTTCAGCACGCTGTGCTCGTCGTAGGCGAACTGGTCCTGCTTCAGGACGGCAAGCCTTCCCTTGCCGATGGAGATCTCTCCCTTGTCCGCCTCGACCTCGCCGGAGAGGATCTTGAGGAAGGTGGACTTGCCGGCGCCGTTGGCACCGATCAGGCCGTAGCAGTTGCCAGGCAGGAACTTTATGTTGACGTCCTTGAAAAGCACCCTCTTCCCGTAGGAGAGGGTGACGTTTGATGCGCTGATCATCTAAACTTTGCTCCCTTTGCTGATAAATTAAAAAACCACAGGGTTGTTCCCTGTGGTCGATGAACCTCAAACTTATAGCATGTTAGGTTGCCATGCGGCAACAAAAACCGTCTTTTCCGCTCCACCTCCCGAAGGGGGGAGGCTAGGAGGGGGGAGCGCTGCCGGCTAGGGATGGGGCCTCGCCAGGATTGCAGCGACGGTTCCCCCTCCCTAGCCCTCCCCATTCGGGAGAGGGGATGTCGGCAACGCTTAGGGGCGAATAGCCATGCCGTCTCCGATTTCCCCTGCACAAAATGATTTATTTTCCGATAGTAATATGGCAAGGTGAATGCCTCGTCTAGAACGAGGTTCCACTCTACGCTGCGGAGATCGCATGAAGATAATCGACAAGATGACCCCGGGGAAACCCTTCATCTCCCTGGAGTTCTTCCCCCCCAAAGACAAGGCGGAATGGCCGAGCTTCTTCAAGGTGGTGGACCGTCTGGCCACTTTGGACCCGCTGTTCGCTTCGGTCACCTACGGGGCCGGCGGCAGCACCAAGGGGGATACCCTGGAGATCGTGACCCGCCTGAAGGAAGAGCACGGCCTGGAGGCGATGGCCCACTTGACCTGCATCGGAGCCTACCGCGGCGACCTGCAGTGCTTCCTCGATTCCCTGGTGGCAGCCGGCGTCAACAACGTGCTGGCGCTGCGCGGCGATCCTCCCCAGGACGCCCCTCCCGAATTCTCCGCCTGCCGCACGCTTTTACATGCCTCCGATCTCGCCTCCTTCATCAGGGAGGCTCATCCGGCCATGGGGATCGGTGTGGCAGGGTACCCGGAGACGCATCCCGAGGCGGTGGGCCCGGAAGAGGACCTCGCCTTCCTGAAGCTCAAGCTCGACAAGGGTGGCGACTTCGCCATCACCCAGCTTTTCTTCGACAACCAGCACTATTTCGATTTCGTCCGCCGGGCCCGCGCCATCGGCGTCGAAAAGCCGATTGTCCCCGGCATCTTGCCGGTAGTGAGCCTCAAGGTCATCCAGCGCATCATCTCCCTGTGCGGGGCGTCGCTTCCCGCGGCCTACCGTGCCCAACTGGAGGAGGCCGACCGGCAGGGTGGGGCGGCGGCCGTCCAGAAGCTCGGCATCGCCTTCGCCCGACGCCAAGCCGAGGAACTTTTGGAGCGCGGTGCGCCTGGTGTCCACATCTACACCCTGAACCGGGATGAGGCCATCCTGGAGCTGGTCGACGGACTGCTCTCCTAGCAAACCCCACTTCACATCTGCGGAAGGGATACCACATGCACCTGGTCCAGATCCTGCTGCCGCTTTACGACAACGACGGACAGCCGTTTCCTCACGAGTTCTACCTGCGGATCCGGGACGAACTCTCCGAGCGCTTCGGTGGCATCACCACCTACATGCGCTCCCCCGCCCGCGGGCTCTGGAAGGAGACCGATCACACCACGGTCCACGACGACATCGTGATCTACGAGGTGATGACGGCGGAGCTTGATCGCGACTGGTGGCAAAGCTACCGCGAGATGCTGGCCGCCGTCCTGCGCCAGGAATTGCTGATCGTGAGGGTGAGCGAGGTGGAACTGCTGTAGCGCATAAACCGGTGGAGAAAACGACAACGGGTCCGCATCTCGTACAAGTGAGATGTGGACCCGTTTTGCGTTTGCGGGGCTACTACTAATACCTTTCGAACATGGCGTCAGCAGCTTCCCGGTCATCGGATAGATCGAGATCCTGCCCCTGCGCCTTTTTCACGGCTGCTGCCGGCTGGCTGCTGCCGGCCCTGGTCAGCTGCTTGTGGCGATTGGCTCCTTCGCCGCTGGCCCGCTTGGCAACCATCACCTGCCTGGTCGTCTTCAGTCCGGAGTTGCCGGTATTGAAGAAGTCGATGGCGATCTGCAACTGCTCCGCCTGTCCGGACAGTTCTTCCGCGGTGGAGGCCATCTCTTCCGACGATCCGGCGTTGCTCTGGATCACCTGGTCGAGCTGCTGGATCGCCTTGTTGATCTGCTCGGCGCCGGTATCCTGCTCGCGGCACGCCGTACTGATCTCCTGCACCAGTTCCGCCGTACGCTGAATGTCCGGCACCATCTTGGCAAGCAGATCCCCGGCCTTTTCTGCGACCTCCACGCTGCTGGAGGAGAGTTCGCTGATCTCGGCGGCAGCCTTCTGGCTCCGCTCGGCGAGTTTTCGCACCTCCGAAGCGACCACCGCGAATCCCTTGCCGTGCTCCCCGGCGCGGGCCGCCTCGATCGCCGCGTTCAGCGCCAACAGGTTGGTCTGCCGGGCGATCTCCTCGATGATGGTGATCTTGCCGGCGATCTCCTTCATCGCCGTGACCGTCTGCTGGACTGCGCTTCCCCCCTCCCGCGCGTCCTGCGCCGACTTGGTGGCCATCTTCTCTGTCTGCAGGGCGTTGTCCGCGTTCTGCCTGATGTTGGAACTCATCTCCTCCATCGACGAGGATGCTTCCTCGGCAGCCGCTGCCTGCTCGGTTGCGCCCTGCGACAACTCCTCGGCGCCGGAGGAAAGCTGTTGGCTGCCGCTTGCCACGTTGTCGGAGGCGCTTTTCACTTCTCCTACCACCTCCCTGAGCTTCTCCACCATTACGCTGAGAGCCACCGCCAGCTGTCCAACCTCGTCTTTCTGGTCAAGGTCGATGCTCTGGGTCAGGTCGCCGCCGGCCACCGCTTCGGCAAGCTCCACGCCGCGCCGCAACGGCACGCTGATCATCCTGGAGATGACGAAACCAAGCACCAGCCCGAGCACGACGCCGCCGACCAGCAGGGAGATCATCAAGGTCAGGCTTTCCGAGTAGGTCTTGGCGTTCTCCTCCGATGCGTCCTTGGCGTTGCCTTCCTTCGTTTTGGAAAGTTCCGTCAGCAGGTCGTCGACCAGGTTGATCTTGGTCCTCCCCTCGCCGAAGGAAAGGGCAACCGACTGCTTCTGGTCATTCAGCTTTTCGCGGTTCCCGACATCCATGATGGCGTCGTGCACCTTCAGCCACTCTGCATTGGCTCCCTCCAGCTTCTTGAACAGCTCTTTCCCTTTATCCGTGTGGAAGAGCGGCTTGGCCTTTTCCAACTCCTCGTTGTACATGGCGCGGTACTTCTTTTCGCGCTCGAGGTTTGTCTGCCGTTGCTCGGCCGTGGTGGAGAGCAGGAAGTTCTTTTCCGCCCTGGCAATGTAGAGGAGATCTATGTTGGCCTCCTTGATGTGCGAGATTCCGAGGAGCTCATTTCGGTACATGCTGTCGGACTTCCCATTGATGGTTCCCATGTTCCTGATGCCGATGATCCCAATGATGGCGGTGATCAGGGAAACCACGATGAAAGACGTGATGAGCTTGGTGCCCACCTTGAGATCGTAAAACCACTTCATTTTCAGCCTCCGTACAAGATGATCTGTTTCTGCTGGCGCAGGCCGTCAGCTCCCAACCTTATCGACGCTTCCGGCGGGCACTGCAAAAGAGAAGAATTATAAATAGCCAATTGTGAGTCATGCGGGGTGAGGGCGGGAGGATTTTTGCAACGCAGGGTGTGCGAGGAGAAAGGAAAGTGGAGAGGGCGGGTGGAGTGTGGAGGGCCAGAGACCAGAGGAGGTCGGTCAGACAGGCCAGACAGGTCAGACAGGAGAACCGCCGAGGGGAGCATACGCAAGCGTGATAACAAGAAAGGGCTGTGGCCGCCTCTGGCCTCAGCCCTTTCAACAGCCGGGGGAGCTGCGCGAGATAACTCAGGCGGCCTCGAACTTGTAACCGACGCCGTAGATGGAGTGGATCAGTTCCTGGTCGGGGGCTGCTGCCGCGATCTTCTTGCGCAGCTTCTTGATGTGGCTGTCGATGGTCCGGTCGCTCACGATCCGCTGGTCCGAGTAGATGCGGTCCATGAGCTGCGTCCTCGAGTAGATGCGGCCGGCGTTTTGGTGGAGGAAGTGCAGGAGCTTGAACTCTACGGCGGTGAGGTCGAGATCGTGGCCGTTCAGGACCGCCATGAACTTATCGGGATCGAGCGTGAGCCCGCCGGAGTTGGCAGGCTGGTGCTCGACGGTGCGCCGCAGCACAGTCTTCACGCGCGCCACCACCTCGCGCGGGCTGAACGGCTTGCAGATGTAGTCGTCGGCTCCCAGTTCCAGCCCGAGCAGGCGGTCGATCTCCTCGACCCTGGCGGTGATCATGATGATGGGGACCTGGGAGAAGCTGCGGATCTCCTTGCAGATCTCCAGGCCGTCCCGGTTGGGGAGCATAAGGTCGAGCAGGATCAGATCAGGCATCCGCTCCCTCACCTGGGGCAGCACCTGGTTGCCGTCCGCCAGCCAGGCGGTCTCGAATCCCGACTGCCTGAGATAATCCCCCAAAATGCTTGCCAGTTTTTCCTCATCCTCGACGATCAGTACGGTTGCGTTCATGTCCAGTTCCCCGTCAGCGGCAGTTCGATCCTGATCAGTACGCCGCCCTTTTGCGAAGGAAGCGCGGCAATGCTCCCTTCATGTGCCTCCACGATGTTCTTGCAAATGGCCAGTCCCAGCCCCGCTCCGCCCGTGGCGCGATTGCGCGAGCTCTCCACGCGGAAGAGGCGGTCGAAAAGCTTCTCCAGGTCCTCCATGGGAACTCCCGGCGCGCTGTCCTCGAACTCGACCACCGCCAGCTCCCCCTTTTTCTCGAGCCGGACCAGGAGCTCGCCGCCGGCGTCCGTGTATTTCAGGGCGTTGTCCAGCAGGTTGTCGAACAGCTGCTGCAGCCGGCCGGGGTCAGCGAATATGGGAAGCTCGCCGCGCAGGCCGAACGACTTTTTCAGCGCGATCCCCTTCTGGGCGAACTCCGGCTGGAAGGAGACGAGTTCCTGGTTGAGCATCTCGAAAAGGTCGAAGACGCTCTTCTTGTAGGTGAGGGCGCCGATGTCGGTGAGGGAAATCTGGTAGAGGTCGTCCACCAGGCGCCCCAGGTGCATGACCTCGGCGTGCAGGGAACGCATGGAGTCGGGCCCCGGCTCCCGCACGCCGTCCTGGATCGCCTCGATCTCACCCCTCAGGATGGCGAGCGGGGTGCGCAGTTCGTGGGAGATGTCGGCCACCCACCGGCGGCGCGCCTGCTCGTTTTTCTCCAGGGAGAGCGCCAGGGTGTTGAAGTCGCGCCCCAACTGGCCCAGCTCGTCTTCCGGCCCCACCGGTACCCGGGTGTCGAACTCGCCCCCCGCAAGCTTGTGCATGGAGGCGGCCAGCTTGCGGATGGGGAACACCAGCCGGTTGGCAAGCGGCAGCGAAATGGCCGCCGAGACCAGCAGCATGACCCCGGCGATCAGCAGCAGGGCCACG
>NZ_DATFBA010000321.1:0-6534 GCF_035254065.1 Geomonas sp. | reverse complement strand
CCCGGAAGCGCTGCGCTTTCTCCTTCACCGACCAGGCCGTCTGCCCGTTGATCTCATAGCGCTTCCTGAGCGCCGACTCCAGCTCCGCGCAGGTCGCGTAGCGAAACCAGTTGAAGAAGGTGGCGTGCCCGTAGCCGTCCCGGCACTCGGCCAAAAGGATCATGACGCCGCCCGGCTTGAGCGCCCGGCTGGCGTACTCCATCGACTTGTGGGCCTGGATCAGGTTGATGTCCTTGGGAAAACCGCCGCAGGATACCACCACGAGGTCGCTCTGCTCTTCGATCGGATAGGAGAACGTTTCGGCGTAGAAGCGGCACCCTTCCAGGTGGGCGCTCAGCCAGTCGCCGGCGAAGGCGGCCATGATCCGCTTCTCGGGGGTGAGCACGGTGTTGAGTATGAAATCGGGAGGGCGCATCGAGCACGCCTCCACCATCGCCTCATGGACGGGGTTTCCTTCCAGGTTGCCGGTGACCGCCTTGGGATGCCTGCCGCTCCCCTGCTCTTTGTTGAGAACGGCGAAGTGGCTGGCCATGCAGCTTCTACGGCTGGAGACGCCGGGGAGCAGGCTCTTGCGCCCGCCGCCGAAGCCGGCGAAGTAGTGAAAGGTGACTGACCCGGTGAGGATCAGCCGGTCCGCCTCGGCCACCTTCCGGTTGATCTCGACCGGGATGCCGCGCGCGGTGTCGCCCAGGTAGACCAGGGCGCCCGGGTCGTCGCAGTCGTGGTCGACGACCTTGATCCTGCCGTAGAGCCCTCCCACGATCTTCTTGTGCTCGGCCTCGGTCTGCTTCCTGTGTATCCCGAGGGCGACCACGATGGTGACGTCGCGGTCGGCAACCCCGGCGGCGTTGAGCTTTTTGACCAGCAGCGGCAGGTACACCTCGCTGCCGGTGGGGCGGGTCACGTCGGAGGTGACGATCACCACCTTCTCCCCCGGCCGGAAGCGCGCGAGCGCCTCCTCGCAACGCGCCAGCGCCCGCTCGACCAGCAGCTCAGGCCCGGCGGCCGGCTGGACGAGCTGCGGTCGGAGCACCGACAAAACCCGGTCGGCAGCGATCTGCAGCGGGTAGCTTTTGTCGCCGCACTTAAGCTCTATCATGCTGGCATGATACATTTTCGACCTCATTAGCGCAACAGTTTAGGAGGTATACGCCCGAGAGCTCCGAAATAGGTTGACATTGGCCCCTCTTTCCAGTAACAATCACCCGTTTCTATATCACTGTTTTGCTATTAAATTTTGTCTTCGTCTTCCGGAAAACCAGCCTTTTTTAGGCACAAAAAAACGTAGGAGGAGTCTTGTAATGGAACAGTATGCAGTAGTCTTCGCCCTGGCCTGCGCCGTGGCGGCCGTTGTCTACGGCCTCGTCTCGGCCAAATGGATCCTGGGGCTGCCCCAGGGTAGCGACCGTATGCGGCAGATCGCCGCAGCGATCCAGGAAGGGGCTGGCGCCTACATGAAGCGTCAGTACACCATCATCGGTGTGGTCGGCGTGATCATGTTCGTCATCATCGCCGCCACCCTGGGGATCAAAACCGCCGTCGGCTTCGGCATCGGCGCCATCTTCTCCGGCCTCACCGGCTTCATCGGCATGTTCGTCTCGGTTCGCGCCAACGTGCGCACCACCGAGGCCGCCAAGTCCGGCATGGAGAAAGCGCTCAACGTCGCCTTCCGCGGGGGCGCCATCACCGGCATGCTGGTCGTCGGTCTGGGCCTGCTGGGTGTCGCCGGCTACTACTTCATCCTCAACCAGCTCACTCCCGAAGGTCCCGAGAAGGTGAAGGAAGTGGTGAACCAGCTGGTCGGCCTCGGCTTCGGCGGCTCGCTGATCTCCATCTTCGCCCGTCTGGGCGGCGGCATCTTCACCAAGGGCGCCGACGTCGGTGCCGACCTGGTGGGCAAGGTCGAGGCAGGCATCCCCGAGGACGACCCCAGGAACCCCGCCGTCATCGCCGACAACGTCGGTGACAACGTGGGCGACTGCGCCGGCATGGCCGCCGACCTTTTCGAGACCTACGCGGTCACCCTGATCGCCTCCATGCTGCTGGGCGCCATCGCCTTCGCCGGCAACGGCGCCGCGGTCGCCTACCCGCTGATCCTGGGCGGCGTCTCCATCATCGCCTCCATCATCGGCACCTTCTTCGTGAAGCTCGGCGCCAGCCAGAAGATCATGCCCGCCCTCTACAAGGGGCTGATCGTCTCCGGCGTGATCGCTGCCATCGCCTTCTTCTTCATCACCCAGAGCATGTTCCCGGCAGGGCTTGGCAACTTCTCCGCCGTGAACATCTTCATCGCCGCCCTGGTCGGCCTGGTGGTGACCGGCGCCATCTTCTGGATCACCGAATACTACACCGGCACCGAGTACGCCCCGGTCAAGCACATCGCCCAGGCCTCCACCACCGGCCACGCCACCAACATCATCGCCGGCCTCGGCGTCTCCATGAAGTCCACCGCCGCCCCGGTCATCGTGATCTCCGCCGGCATCATCGTCGCCTTCCAGTGCGCAGGCCTCTACGGCATCGCCATTGCCGCCGTCTCCATGCTGTCGCTGACCGGCATCGTGGTCGCCATGGACGCCTACGGCCCGATCACCGACAACGCCGGCGGCATCGCCGAGATGGCTGAGCTCGACGACTCCGTCCGTAACGTCACCGACCCGCTGGACGCAGTCGGCAACACCACCAAGGCGGTCACCAAGGGCTACGCAATCGGTTCCGCCGGCCTCGCCGC
Organism: Geomonas sp.; assembly: GCF_035254065.1. Taxonomy (GTDB): domain Bacteria; phylum Desulfobacterota; class Desulfuromonadia; order Geobacterales; family Geobacteraceae; genus Geomonas. The sequence goes on along the minus strand of NZ_DATFBA010000321.1, from coordinate 3,806 downwards.
CGTGATCCTGTTCGCCTCCTACGTTGACGAGCTGAAGCTGCGCGGCATCGAGTCCACCTTCAACCTCTCCGACCCGTACATCATCGTCGGTCTCTTCATCGGCGGCATGCTCCCCTACTACTTCGCCGCAATGTGCATGGAAGCAGTCGGCAAGGCCGGTGGTTCCGTCGTCGAGGAAGTCCGTCGCCAGTTCCGCACCATCCCGGGCATCATGGAAGGCACCGGCAAGCCGGACTACGCCTCCTGCGTCGACATCGTCACCAAGACCGCTCTCAAAGAGATGGTCATCCCGGGCATCATCCCGATCGCCGCTCCCATCGTGGTCGGCTTCACCCTCGGTCCCAAGGCCCTGGGCGGCGTGATCGTCGGCACCATCGTCACCGGTATCTTCGTGGCTATCTCCATGACCACCGGCGGCGGCGCCTGGGATAACGCCAAGAAGTACATCGAGGACGGCTACCACGGCGGCAAAGGGGGCGACGCCCACAAGGCTGCCGTTACCGGCGACACCGTCGGCGACCCGTACAAGGACACCGCCGGCCCGGCGGTCAACCCGATGATCAAGATCATCAACATCGTCTCCCTGCTCATCGTGCCGCTGCTCAGCAAGATGTAGGAAGACCGCTTCAGAAAAATGAAAAAGGCGCTCCGGATTCCGGGGCGCCTTTTTTTATTTGCCGCATCCCACCCCGGCTTCTCATCGGTCAAGCCCGGCCTCCCCCTTTCCAGATCCGCTCACTCCACCTGAAAATCTTTGCTGTTCCGCTTTCGCTGGCGTCAGCAGATACCAGGCAACCACCAGCAGCAGAGCGCTCACGGTTATCGCCTCCCCCCATTGTTCACAGGATCCTATCTCGAATTGCAGTTGTAGCTTGTCACAGCCCGCGGTGCAGGGGATTTCGAGGAAGCCATCCGGTGCAGCTCTCACCGGGCCGGCGTCGATACCGGTTCCGGGGTGTACCTTCCAGAGCGGGGAGTACAGGAGCCGGAGCTGGATGCGCGCATCGGTGGCTGAGTTTACCGCCAGATCGATGGTGCGGGGTGAGCGCCGTGCGACGGTCACGCCGCGACCGGAGGCGAGAGCAGCCACCAGTTTGCCATCCTCAGCTGTGGGCACTGCCGAAAACGTCGTCGGATTAGTCCCGATCCTTTGGGCGAAGCTGGTCAATCTCGAGGGTGAGACGTAGGAGCGATACATCATGTCGACCTGACTCCGGGTGTGCACCACCGCCGAGGGGAGGCCCAGCGCGTTGGCCGCAATGACGGCAGCCGCTACGACACCGGCCATGGTGCCGCCAGCAACAAGGGCGACTCCCCTGCCGGTTGGCGTGTCCACCGCCGGCTTCTCTCTGAAGCGGCTGTCAAGCAGCGAAGCCAGCAGGCCGGCGGTGGCCACGGTCAGTGGTACGTTCAAACGGAAGGGGAACTGCAACATCTGGAGCGCGGGGATCGCCTTCCAGAGCGGAGCGGAGATTGGGAGCATCAGAAGGAAAGCTGCGCACGCGATCAGCAGCAGGGCGCCCTGGCGCGGGTGCCTTTGACGGGGGGGATGGCAATAGGCCAGCACGGCGAGCGAAAGGGTCGACAACGACCCTGCCAGTAGGCTCCCCACGAACTCCGGGTGCCATTGGAAGTCGGCGTTCTCAAAGCCGCTCAAGGTGATGAGCCGGGGACCCAGGTCGGGTACCATGGCGGTCAACCCAAAGAGAATCACGGCGGACATGGACGCGCTGGCGACGCTTCCCTTGCCTGAGCGCTTTACCCGCCACAAGGCGGCTGTCGCCAGCGAGAGGGAGACCACCAGCCAGTTGACAGTCTTTCCCTCATGCAGAATGCTGGGGTGCAGGTAGAGGAAAAAGCGCCCCAGTTGGAAGTCTCGGACGTTTACCGACATCCACTCCAGGCTGAAGAGCCCCCGGTACCATAGGGCCGGCAGAAAGTAGACGGCTGAAATGCAGAAAGCGAGCAGTAGCGCGCCTCCCAGGCGGAGCAATGAACGGCTCGTCCCGAGGGCAGAGCAGGTCAGCACGGCATAGACCGCAGCCACCGGCACAAAGAGCAGGGCAATCAAGGTGTTGCTCAGGATGAGTAGCGAGAACCACAGGGCGAGCTTCGGCAGGCTCCTTCGGTCGGAAACCGGTGAGTCCAGGCTGGCAAGGATGGCAGGGAGCCAAGCGAGCGCCGCCAGTTCGCCGATGGCGCATCTCTGGTACAGGTCAGTGATCACGTAGGGGAGCGAGAGGTAGATGACCGCCGCGAATGCCGCCGCTTTGCTACCGGCATAGGTCCTGAACCAGCAGTAAGCGGTGGTGCCTGCCGTGGCAAGCGCGATAAAAAGGAAGAAGCCGAGCTCCCGGGCCTCCCGGGATGAATCGGCGGCCAGCCCGAGGAGAGGACGCAAGAAGGCGGAAACGAAGTAGGGAAGGGGGTATTGGATGAGGAAGACGGGGCTCCCCGCCCCTTTGTTGGCCTCTGCCAGCCAGCGGGGGTAGAGCTCCCCGTTCCAAAACTGCCGGCTGAAATGATACAGGTAATCGACGTGGGTGGCGGCATCGTCTGCCAGGGGAACGCCATGGAGCAGGCAACGCAGGGTGAGGAGTGCGGCAGCCAGCACGACGGGAACGATGTAGAGGTCGCTTGGGAAGGTTCGGCGGCAGAGATCCCGCCGCCACTTGTGCACCTTCGGCATGCCATGCCTCCTTCCCGTTCAGATGTGCCGCGCTCCATGAATGAAGCACCCCATCTGTTAACAGGTCGGCTGGCGATGCTGGTCCTTTAGTTGTTTCTTATCAAACGGTCTGCTGAGCCCTCTCCTCTGCGAGTTGCTGCAACCTCTCAGGGCCCAGGCGCACCCTCATTCCGTCCAGGTAGAGCCCCTCGTACTTGGCGGCCGCCTCTTCCCAGGTGAACCTCTTGGCCATGCCGTTTTCCCGCAAGCTGCGGATGGCAGACGGGTCGTGGTACCAGGTATGGACGGCCCAGCCGACCGTGTCGTAGAGTGCGCCGGCGGTCAGGTCCCAGAACTTGAAGCCGTCCCCGGTGCGGCGGGCGGCATCGAAATTCTCCACCGAGTCGTCCAGCCCTCCGGTCGCCCGCACGATGGGAATGGTGCCGTAGCGCATGCTGTACATCTGGTTGAGGCCGCACGGTTCGAAGGCGGACGGCATGAGGAAGAAGTCGCATCCCCCTTCAATCTGGTGGGCGAGGGCGTTATCGTAGCCGATCCGACAGGCGAAACGGTGGGGGTATTTGGCGGCCATGCCGCCGAAGTAGAAGTGGGCCCAAGGCTCGCCGGCTCCCAGGAGCACGATCTGCACGTCCAGCTCCAAGAGGCGCGGGACCGCCTCGGCCAGGACGTCGATCCCCTTCTGTTTGACCAGCCGGGTGACCATGCCGATCAGCGGCACCTCCTCGCGCTCGGGTAGTCCCAGGGTCCGCTGCAGCTCGCGCTTGCAGATCCCCTTGCCGCTCAGGTCGGAGGCGGAGAAGGGGTGCGGCAGGTGGGGGTCGTTCTCCGGGTTCCATTCGTCATAGTCGACGCCGTTCAGGATGCCGCGCAGCGCCCAGCAGCGGTTGCTTACCACCCCCTCCAGTCCCCAACCGAAGGTGGGGGTCTGGATCTCTCTCGCGTATCCCTCGCTCACCGTGTTGAGCAGGGTGGCGTGGTAGATCCCACCCTTCAGGAGGTTCACCTGGTTGTCCTTCTCCAGCCCGAGGTAGGTGAAGTGCTCCCACCCCACACCCAAGACATCCATGGCCCCCTCATAGAAGGATCCCTGGTGCTGCATGTTGTGGATGGTGAGCAG
>NZ_DATFBA010000320.1:0-12861 GCF_035254065.1 Geomonas sp. | reverse complement strand
GGGCGGAGCAGGTAGCGTCGCTCTGCGGTGGGCCACTCGGCGAAAGGGTGGCGGCGGGATACCCCTTCCTCAAGGGGGAGGTCCTTTACGCGGCACGAGAGGAGCTGGCCCTGCGGGGGACCGATATCCTGGCCAGGCGCCTGGGGCTCGCCCTGCTGGATGAAGGGGCGGCCAGGGGGTCGGCTGGCGCCGTCCTGGAGCTGCTGGCAGGGGAACTCGGCTGGGACCTCGACCGGCTGGCAGCCGAGCGGCGCGAGGTGGCCGAGGCGCTTCTTGATTAACCCAAAGGATAACGGTATGCTTAGCTATCCTTTCTCATTTGGGGGAGGGAACTTATTGCGAGAGCCGGCTGACCTGCCGGAACCGGGGACCTTCCCGGGGCGGCGGACGGTGCGGGCCATTTAATGGAGGAGGGCGTGTCATGGCTGACCAAGAGTTTGTCGATTACTACGAACTGCTGCAACTCAATCCCAACGCTGACGGTGAGACCATCGAAAGGATCTTCCGTCACCTCGCCAAGAAATACCACCCCGACAACACCGTCACCGCAGATAGCGCCCGCTTCCAGAGCATCATGGAGGCGCACCGGATCCTGTCGGACCCGCAGGTGAGGGCAAGTTACGACGTCAAATACCAGGATTACTGGAACCGCAGGTGGAAGCTTGCCTCGGAAGCCACCAACCACGCCGGTTTCGGCGAGGACCAACTGGCGCGGGAACGGCTGCTGTCCCTTCTCTACGTCCAGAGGCGGCGCAGCATGGCCCGCCCTGGCATCGGGGAGGTGGAGGTCTGCAAGCTCCTGCAGCTGCCGCCCGAGCTGGTGGAGTTCCACCTCTGGTACCTGAAGGCCAAGCGGTGGGTGGAGCGACTGGATACCGGTCTTTTGGCCATCACTGCCGAGGGGGTCGACCAGGTCGAGCAGAACCAGATCCGGCTCAATCCCGACCACCTGCTGGAGGCGCCGGGTGCGCGCCGGGGCGGGGAGGCGGATGGCGCCGACCCGCAGAGGATTGCGGCTGAGTGAGCTCGGGAAGCTAAGGGTGGGGCAGGGGAGTAGGCCGGGGGCGGTGCAGCCAGCGGCCTACGCAGCCCCCGCCGCTCACTCCTCGCCATTTCCCCCTGCCTGCCGCGCCCTTTCTGACGGGCGCCACCACTGCAGCAGCAGGAAGCTGGCCGCCATCACGGCGTAGCCTGCCGCCATCTGCCAGACCATGGGGGAGGGGGGCGACAGCGGCGAGAAGATGGCTCCCGAGGGAAGCGGGGAGTGGATCACCCCGCACAGGGAGAAGAGGGCGCACAGGAGCAGGTAGACGGCCGAGGCGCCCGGCTTGTGGTCCAGCACGTAGGCGAAGGCCGCTCCCCACAAAAGCGAAGTGATCACGAAGCCGTTGCCCAGGGCGGTGGTGGCCTTGCAGGTGGCCGCCAGGTCGCCGGAGAGGTCGGCGGCGCTTTTCCCCAGCCCCCCCAGCAGTTGGCCGAACTCGATGGATATCAGGCAGGCGATGGCCGGGATGAAGGAGATGGCCAGCGCCCGGTAATGCCGGCGGGGCGTCGCCTCGAAGGCCTGCGCGGTGATCTCGATGCCGATGAAGATCAGGATCGGCGCCACGGCCGCCTCGGGAAGCAGTCCCACCAGGAACGAGAGATAGCCCAGCACGGCGCCCAATCCCACGAAGAGTCCGGTCGCCACCGTGTAGCCGGCACGCCCACCCATCTCCTTGTAGGCCGGGTGCCCGATGTACGGGCAGGACTGGATCACCCCGCCGCACATCCCCGCCAGTAAGGTCGCAAATCCCTCCACCAGCAGGATATCGCGGGTATGGTAGTCATCCCCTGCCACCGCCGCGCTCTCGGTCACGTCCACCCCTCCCACCACGGTCGCCAGCGCGAAAGGGATGGCCAGCGGCAGGTAGCCCATCGCCCGCCCCAGGCCGGGGAGAAACTGCAGCGAGGGGAGCGGCAGGTAGAAGGCGAAGGGTGGCGTGCCCAGCGGCGCGTGGGAGCCATCCGGCAAGAGCCCGAGGCTCCCCAGCGCGTAGTAGGCGACGGTGCCGCACAGGATGCCGGCCAGGGCGCCGGGCAGGCGCAGGGGGAGCTGGAAACGGGCCAAAAGCGAGATGAAGACCATCCCGAGCGACAGGAATCCCACCACCGGGGAGTTGAACAGCTTGAGGAAGGGAAGGTAGGCGATCAGCAGAAGGGCGATGGCGGCGATGCTGCCGAGCAGGCCGGCGCGGGGGATGGCCCTGCGCAGGGCCGGCCCGCAGAAGGAGACGGCAATCTTGAAGAGACCCATCAGCACCACGGTCGCCATGGCCACCTGCCAGGTGAGGTGGGCGTCCTTGGTGGCAAGGTAGCAGGGGCCGATCACGCCGAAGGCCATGCCGAAGGTGGAAGGGGTATCGAGCCCCAGCGGCATGGCGGTCACGTCCTCGCGCCCGGTCCTGACCGCGAGCCGCCAAGCCATCCAGGAGTAGAGCAAGTCACCCACCAGCACACCCACCGCGCTCCCCGGCAGCATGCGGGAGAGGATCAAGTCACGCGGCATGCCGAAAACGCCGGTCAGGATGGCCGCCAGGATGACCAGGCAGGAGACGTTGTCCAGCATCAGGCCGAAGAAGGCGTTGATGTCGCCCACTGCGAAGAGGGACGTAGCGGCGGGTCTGCGGTCCATAGGGAACTCCTGTCGAAAATGGCGTCAAGGTGCCATACCGCAGGCGCGTTTGCAACAGTATTCCCCTCCCTCCCCTAAGGAACCCTGAGGAAAACAAAAACCCCTGCCGGTCGAGGCAGGGGTTTTTCCCGCAGGGGATTGTATAGGAACCTCAGGCGGTGGGCGGCGTGTAGTACGGTTTGTTGCCGGACCCCTTGCAGACCGTGCAGGGAACCATCACCCGGTCGTAGCCGTTTTGACGAAAGGCGGCGCGGACCATACCTTCGCCTTTGCATTTAGGGCATCTCATGGTGTCCTCCTTTGACCGCTACGCCTTGCTAAGGCGTATATTTTGATTTTACTCGTCTTTCCCTTCCCTTTTCAAGTCCGCCGCCCACCCCATGCGACCGGCTGGCGGGGAATGCCGAACGCCGCTCATCCGCTTCGAAAAGCGCAGGGCATGCTTCGACAGGCTCAGCACCGACGGTATGACCTTGCATCAGGACCAACCGGGCAAACCTCTGATGGTTTGCATGCTACAATTCCCTCGGCTGATGCTTAGACGTTTATGGGAGGAACGAATATGGTCGAGAAGGTGATCTCCGGAGGACAGACGGGGGTAGACCGCGCCGCTCTGGACGCCGCACTGGACGCGGGCCTGCCGGCGGGGGGCTGCTGCCCCAAGGGGCGCAAGGCGGAAGACGGCGTGATTCCGCAGCGCTACCCGCTCACGGAACTGGATTCGCCGCAGTACAGCAGCAGGACGGAAAAGAACGTGGTGGACGCCGACGGCACCCTCATCCTCAACAAGGGAGCGCTCAGCGAGGGGACCAAGGCTACCCACGATTTCGCCCTCCATCACGGCAAGCCGTGTCTGATCGTCCAGCTTGACCAGCTCGAGTCGCCGGCGCCGGCCTGCTGGCAGCAGGTGATCGCCTGGATAGAGCGGCACGAGCTCCGCGTCCTCAACGTGGCCGGCCCCCGCGAGTCGAAGTGCCCGGACGGGATCTACCGGGACGCCTACCGGTACCTGGCCGGCCTGTTCGCCGCCCTCCCCAGGTGAGTTGGCTGGCGCTCCCCTGCCGGCGGGGTTTGTTGACAAAGCTCCGGACGCGGGTATACGCTCACGATAGGAAGCTAACTTCCCGAATTACAAAGGAGCGCGTCATGAAGTTCCAGATCTTCACCGGGAAGGACCAGCAGGTCTATTTCCACATCAAGGGAGACAATGGCGAGATCCTGACCCACTCCGAGGGGTACAGCAGGAAGGAGAGCGCCCAGGACACCATTGAAGCAATCAAAAAAGCGGCTTCGTCGGCGTCCATCGTCGATGAGACCTGAGTTGCTCCGGAGGTATCGCTATGAAGATAATCAAACGCGTAGCAATAGTCGCACTGGCAGCAATGGCCCTGACGGCATGTGCGACAGACAGGAGCAGTAGAAACGAGGATCAGGACAGCATCAGCTTACCGGCCGGCGCTGCTACCGGTGGCAGCCCCAGCATCCCACAGCTTGACCCCACCGTCGACCAGTGACAGCGAAGGGGCAGCCATTGAGCCTGGGGCCAACGGCTGCTCCTTTGTTCCACTCTTCCCCCTTTTCCATTATCCCTTCATCCCCTCATTCCCTCATCCCCGACCAGAAACTTTCCCTTTGCACGCACTCGCGGCAGATGTTGAGAACTTGCACAGTTCCGTCCAACACTTGAACAACCCGGCTTTCCTTCCGACTCTTTCCATTGTTATCCGGTTGTAATTATTACCCGCAGTTTTCCCTGCGTCTGGCGGCGAATCTGCACTGCATCTCAAGTAGGTGGCACCCACCACCGGCGTTGACCAAGGCGGTTTTTTAGAAAAAAATAATATAACGGTTGACGGCAGGACAGGGCGCGGTAGGCTTAGAGCCGGGTATTGGCACACCTCCTTCACCGTAGCACCGCAGAAAGGAAAAGGCCCCGCATCCGCGTCGGGGCCTTTTCTCATTTTCTGGTACTGACAACCATCCCCTCCCCCGGACCGCGAGAGGAAGGGTTGGCAGAGAGGGGCGGGAGGGGCGCTACTCGATGGTGAAGTAGATGCAGGCCCCCTCGCCGAGTTTCCCTTCCGCCCACACCCTGCCGCCGTGCCGCAGGATGACGCGCTCCACGGTCGCCAGCCCGATGCCGAAGCCGCGGTACCTCTCGGTGTTGGGGAGGCGCTGGAAGGGGGTGAAGAGCTTGCCGGCGTCGTCCATGTCGAACCCCACCCCGTTGTCCCGCACCAGGAAGGTGGGCACCCCGTCCATTTCCCGTTCCCCGAATTCAATGACCGCCGTCTCCTGCAGACAGGTGTATTTCCAGGCGTTGCCGAGCAGGTTGTTGACCACGATCCGCATCAGGTTGGGATCGCAGAAGGCGGTCATGCCGGGGGCGATCACGAACTCCACCTTCCGGTCCGGGTCGGTGACCCTGAAGGAGAGGGAGACCTCCTGCACCAGTTCGCTGAGGTCGATCCGTTCCCGGTGCAGCTCGATGTGGGCGAAGCGCGAGAACCTCAGCAACTCCTCGATCAGCTGATTCATCCGGTAGATGACCTGGCCTTCCTCCCGAAGGTAGCGCAGGCACTCCTCGGGCAACTGGTCGCCGACCAGCGTCTCGATGAGCTGGTTGTAGCTCCCCAGCAGGTTCAAGGGCTGACGGAGGTCGTGGGCGACCGTGTAGTTGAAGGCCTGCAACTCCTCGTTGGCGGTCTCCAGCTCGGCGGCCCGCTCGGTCAGCGCCTCGTTCAGCCGCCTGATTTCCTCCTCCGACTCCCTGCGCTCGGTGATGTCGCGGTCGATGCCTCTGAGCCCCACCAGCCGGCCGTCCGCATCGTGGATGGGGACGCCGCTGGTTTCCAGGACGCGCAACGAGCCGTTCTTGTGGAGGTTGATGTTCTCGAGATTCTGGAAGGGGCGGGGATCCCGGAGGATCTGCTCGAGGCCTGCCTTGATGCGGGCGGCCTCCTCGCGAGGCATGAAATCGAAGGGGGTCTTGCCTAATACTTCTTGAGGGGTGTAGCCGAGCAGGTCGATGATTTTGGGACTGGCATAGACGTAGCGGCACGCTTCGTCCACCTCCCAGACCCAGTCGCTGGTGTTTTCCACCAGGTCTCTGAAGCGCTGCTCACTCTTTATGAGCTTCCCGAGATCGGGGCTATCGGTCGACACGTCTTTTCTTCGGGTCATTGGATAGGTCCTTCTCTTTAAGAGGGTGCCAATGATACCGGTTTTATCTGTAAAGTCCAGTGAGAATTGATTAACTTTGAGTGGGGGTTGCCCTTCCGTCCCTCAGTAAAGAGCACCGAACAGGTCAAGGTGGGTGAGATAGAGCCTGGTGTCGAATTCCAGTTGCTGGTAGGCCGGCTCCATGTACTCGCACAGACTGTAAAAAGCGCGGTTGTGGTCTTTCTCCTTGAGGTGTGCGAGTTCGTGCACCACGATCATGCGCAAAAACTCCAGGGGGGCCTCCTTGAAGACGGAGGAGATCCTGATCTCGTTTTTGGCCTTCAGCTTCCCACCCTGCACCCGGGAGACGAAGGTGTGCAGGCCGAGGGCGTCGTTGAGGGTGCTTATCCTGGGATCGAAGGTGACCTTGGAGAGAGGCTGGGACTTCCTGAGGTACTCGTTTTTCAGCCCCATGGCGAAGTCGTACAGCGCCCGGTCGGTCCTGATCGCATGGGGAGCCGGGTATTTCTTCAGTAGATGGCCGGCCAGCCCTTTGTTATCGACCAGTTGCCCCACCTTCCTCCTGATCTCTTCCGAATATCCCCCCAGGTACTTGAATACCTGCTGCTCGCTGTTCATCTGATCCCTCGGCTGTGAAAATCTGCTCCCTTGCTAGCGGGCACCACTATACACGAACCCGCTGCGCGAGCGCCATCACTGTGTGGTGTGCCGGCTCTCATGCTGGGCGGACCGGAACTCCTTGCGTCCTGACCGCCAGCGGACGGAAAATGTGAGAGAGGGCGGCCATCGCAGAAACCGGAAAGAAGCTAGTAGAGCCGCCAGCCAAACGAAAATACCAGGGGGAACCCGTTATGAGCAAAAAGAGCTATCAACGTGGCGCAAGCCGCGTGCAGACGAATATAGGCAGGCAGGGGGGAGCCGGGCAGGGCGGCAGCCAACCCGTTTCGCTCCAGCAGGGGAAAGTCGTCGACATGACGCCCGGACGCGCCCCCGCCGAGGGTGGCGAGATCGACTCCCCCTCCCACGAGCGTTGGGAGGAGAGGACGCCCGATCGGGATCCGGCCGAGGGGGCCGATATGGAAGAGAAATAGCCATGGCTAACTTGCCAATACCACTTGGCTTTACGGGTTAATTGTGGCATTATGCCACACCTGTCGTCCTCATTAATCCGGTCCCCCGCGGGGCTGTTGACTCTCTTGTAAGGTGAAAGACATGTGGCAAAGCATCAAGGCCAAGCTGATCCTGCTGGTCGGCTTGGGATTTCTGGCCGTCGCGCTCACCGTTACCGTTTCCTACCTGATCGCGGTGCGCGAGATCAAGACGATCATGCAGACCGACGTCTCGGCGGTCGCCGACTCGCTTGAGAAAAGCATCGACTATATCGCCTCCGTCAAGCCCGACGCCAAGGACGACCCCGCCTTTAAGAAGTTCGTCTACGGCGTCAAGATCGGCAAGAGCGGCTACGCCTTCATGCTCGACCAGCAAGGGACCTTGGTGGTTCACCATCAGGACGAGGGGAAGAACCTGGCCGGCCAGCCCCACATCGACTGGATCAGGACCCATCCCGAGAGCGGGGTGTACGAGTACACCGCCAAGACCACCGGCCAGGACAAGATGGTCGCCTACCGCTACCTCCGCCCCTGGGGGCTTTGGATCGTTCCCGGCGTCAACAAGGCCGACTACTTCGACCAGCTGAAGGCGAACTTCCTGAAGTGGAACATCCGCTGCTCTGCCGTTATCATCCTGCTCCTCTCGGCGGCCAGCCTGCGCATCATCCGCGGCATCTCCGCGCCCATCAGGTCGGCGGTGGGGGTTGCCAACGGGCTGGCCGACGGGGATCTCACCGTCGATCTGGAGTCAGCAGGGGAGCGCGGCCAGGGGGGCGAACTGGGCGCCCTCGGCCAGGCGCAGCGCACCATGGTGCTGGGTCTCAACAGCATGGTCACCCGTATCAACGAGAGTTCCCGCGCCCTGTCGACCATATCGGAGACCGTCTCGGGGAGCGCCGGGCTGGTGCATGAGGCGGCCGACCGGCAGTCGGCGTCGGTGGCCGAGGCGTCGACGGCGGTGGAGGCCATCCTCGCCTCGGTCCAGGACATGGCCCAAGGGGTCGAGGTGCTCTCCGGCGCCGCCGAGGAGACCTCCTCCTCGACCCTGCAGATGCGGGGGAGCGTGGAGGAAGTGGTCGTCCTGATGGAGGGACTTACCGGGGCGGTGGAGGAGGTGAGCTCCTCCATCACCGAGATGAGCGCCGCCGTCAAGCAGATCGGCCGCGGGGTTGAGGGGTTGCTCGAGGTCTCCGCCATGACCGGTTCCTCGGTTGCGGAGATGGAATCGTCCATCCGGCAGGTCGATCGCAACGCAGGCCACACCGCGGCCCTTTCCCGCGAGGTCCTCAAGGAGGCCGAGGCGGGAAGGGAATCGGTGCGGGCGACCATCGCCGGCATCGACGACATCGGCCAGGCCTCCAAAACCGCTGCCCAGGTGATGGGCGAGCTCTCGCGCAGCGTGGCCGGCATCGGCACCATCCTGGAGGTGATCGACGGCATCACCGCCCAAACGAACCTGTTGGCCCTGAACGCGGCCATCATCGCCGCCCAGGCTGGCGAGCACGGCAAGGGGTTCTCGGTGGTGGCGGGTGAGATAAAGCAGCTCGCCGAGAAAACCAAGGCTTCCACCGGCGAGATCGCCCGGGTGATCGAGGATGTCCTGAAAAAGACCGCCTCCGCCGTGGAGACCATCGACCAGGCGCAGGGGAGCATCGAGTCGGGGGCACTACTGTCCCGTGAATCGGGCAAGGCGCTGGACCGGATCGTGGAGCGGATACAGAGGACGGCCGAGCAGGCGGGAGAGATCGCGCGCGCCACCCTGGAACAGGCCAAAGGGGGGGAACTGATCCAGGAAGCGATGGAGAGCATGTCCGAGATGGTGATGCAGATCAGGAATGCCACCCGCGAGCAGGAGCGCGGCGGCGAGCTGATCGTGGCGGCGGTGGAGCGGATGAAGGATATGAACGACCAGGTGCGCGGTTTGGCCAACGAACACAACGGTGCCAGCCGGGACCTCGCCCAGGCCACCGACGAGATAACCGGCATGGTGGAAAGGATCAAGAACGCCTGCGCCGAGCAGAGCAGGTGCGGCAGCCGCATCGCCGAGGCCATGGCCAACATAACCCGTTCGGCCGAGGGAAACCTGCATTCCGCCGCCGGGCTAAGCGAGGCGGTGGCGGGACTGGGGACCCAAGTGGAAGTGCTGCAGAAAGAGATGTCCGCCTTCCGGACCGCCTGACCCACTTCCAGCATTCCCGGCTTTGCCAGCTTCCGCAATGGCCCCCCCCTTGACCCACCTCCGTAATGGTCCCCCCCTTGACAAAGGGGGGACAGGGGGGATTTGCTTTTTGCCCCTCACCCCCACATCAGCTTCAACCCCAACACTCCCCCCAGCACCACGAACAGCAGTCGGACCCAGCCATGTCCCTTACTGCGCCCAATGCGCGAGCCGCAATAGGCGCCGATCACCGAGCCGGCCGTGGAGGGGAGCATCAGGGTCAGGTTAGCGAGACCCGCCGCGCTGTAGATGCTGACGGCGAAGCTGTTCCAGCAGAAGGCGATCAGGTAGTAGTAGCCAAGCGCGGTCAGCAGCGAGAGGCCGCGTCCCTTGCAGAGCAAAAGCGAGGTGAAGAGACCGTTGCCCGAACCGAAGAAGGCCTCGTAGACCCCGAGAGGGAAGGCCAGGACGCCGGTGACGCAGCGTGACAAGGCGGGAGGCTGCTCGTTTTGCCCGAGGGCCGGATTGAGCGCCACCACCGCCACCAGCGCCAGGATGACCGCCCCGATCACCCGCTGCATCGCATGGGTGTCGGCACCCCGCACGATCACCGTTCCCGCGTAGGCGCCCCCCAGACCGAACAGGATCATCACCCCCACCAACACCCAGTCGACCTTTCGCCCTTTCAGGTAGTTTCGCGCCGCGATCAGGGTCCAGGCCGCCCCGTTTAGCTGGTTGGAGGCGATCACCACCGGCAACGGGAAGCCGAGGGCGAGCCAGACCGGCGTGGTCAGCATGGCCGCGCCCGCGCCGCTCATGGAGCTCAGCAGCGAGGCGAGGCAGGCGACGGAAAAAACCGTTATGCTTTGCTGCGGATTGCCGATTTTGATTCCTCCCGCACGAATTTCCCAACCTTTGCTACCACAACGCCAGCCCACCCCGATCCCGCGCGCGAAGTTTGCCATCTGGTGCAGCAAACGCTCCCGCAACGTTCGGTTCGGCATTGTAAGGTAACAAAAACGCTGCGTCAATTGCTCCGCCGGGGGGGGGCGGTAGAGAAAACTCCGTAGCGGCAACCTGATCCTTGAGGTACACTATAAGTAATTTGCTTTCATAGGAAAACCCACATGCCAAAACAAGCCCAGGCCGATCGATGTGTGGAGATAGGTTCCAAAGCAATCCTGGATGCTATCGGTGATGCGATCAGTATTCAGGACCGGGACCTCAGGATCGTGTACCAGAATCCGGCCCACATCCGTCTGATGGGCGAACACCTGGGCGAGTATTGCTACGCCGCCTACCAGCAAAAGAGTGAAGCCTGCCAAGGGTGCCACCTCCTGCAATGTTTTGCGGACGGCGAGATCCACCGGCGCCAGTCCAGCGCCGTCAAGCCCGACCGGGGGGTGATCCACGTCGAGATAGTCTCCGCCCCGGTCAGCGACGCCAGCGGGGCGATCGTCGGTGGGATCGAGTCGGTGCGGGACGTGACCGACCGGGTCCTGATGGAAGAGCGGCTGCAGAAGCAGCTGGCAGCCATCGAAACCTCAATGGACGGAATAGCGATACTGAACAGCGAAGGGGAGTACGTCTACCTGAACCACGCCCATGCCGAGGTGTACGGCTACCCTGCTGCGGCGGAGCTGATCGGAAAGAGCTGGCGGTGTCTCTACGAGGACGACGAACTGGAGCGGTTCCAGAGGGACGTCCTCCCCATTTTGTTCGAGAGGGGAGCATGGCGGGGAGAGGCGACCGGTAGGAGGGCTGACGGCTCCCGGTTTCCCCAGGAGCTTTCCCTGACCATCACCAAAGACGGCGGCATCATCTGCGTCGTTCGCGACATTTCAGACCTCAGGCAGTCCGAGTCCCAGCTGAGGTTGCTGAACCTCGACCTGCAGGCAAGGGCGAGGGAGCTCACGGCGGTGAACAGGGAGCTGGAGAGCTTCAGCTACACAGTTTCCCATGACCTGCGCAAGCCGCTCACCGTGATCAAGGGGTACTGCGAACTGATCCAGGAAGGGTGCGGCAGTCAGCTTAAAGCCGACTGCGGGGAATACCTCAAGGAGATCTGCCAGGGTGCCGACAACATGAATCTGCTCATCGACGCCCTGCTCAGATTCTCCCGCATCAGCCGCTCCGAACTCCACCAGCAGACCGTCGACCTGAGCGCGATCGCGACCACGGTCGCGGCGGAACTGGGCATGACCGAACCGGGACGCAGGGTCACCTTTCGGATCGCCGAGTCGGTAACCGCCGAGGGCGATGCCGATCTGCTGCGGGTCGTGCTTGACAACCTCCTTGGCAACGCCTGGAAATACACGCGCGGCAAGGAGCAGGCGGTCATCGAGTTCGGCATGATGGGGGTCGAAGGGGGAGCTGCCTACTACGTGCGTGATAATGGATGGGGCTTCGACATGGCCCATGCCGGTCAGCTGTTCGCGCCTTTCCTGCGCCTCCCGGGAGCCGGTGCGGAAGGGTACGGCATTGGCCTCGCCACGGTGGAGCGGATCGTCAAGCGTCACGGCGGCAAGGTATGGGCCGAAGGGGAACCGGGCAAAGGGGCCACCGTCTTTTTCACCCTCTGATCTGATGGCCTGGTGGGACCGATACCGTTCCGAAAAAAAGCCCTTGCTCACCGTCCTGTGAGCAAGGGCTTTTCCATCTGCGAAATTAATGGGTAGCAGCCAAAGAGGTTTAGTAGTCCCTCCCCGGATCGGTGTAGGAACAGTCGGGATTTTCCTTCAGATGCACGAAATGGGCGACGTGTTTGTCACCGGCAATGCGGGGCCGCACCGGTTTTCCGCATTGTGCGCATTCGAAGGGGAGGGTGTTACGCAGTTCCGGCTGGGCGGCTTCCCTGATTGCCAGCGCTTTGTCGATATCAATCAGGTGACCGTAGAATTTGCACTGTAATGCCTGCTTCATTATGCGTGCTCCTTGTGAGAGGAATTATCGTCAAAAGAGCCGAAAGACAAACGGCGTTATTTTCGTACCTGTTATACCGAATTTTGCAACTTTTGTTAACAAAAAAATCGGACTCTTCTCTCCCGCTGGTAGCTTTTTCTTCCTTTTATCCCCACGCTCACCTCGTTCCTCGTCCTGCTGGGGAGAGTCCTCCGGCCTTTCTACTGGAGAGTCACCGAAATTTTCAGCCGAGGTGGGAACTGTATTAAAAACAGTGTGTTGCTCTTTCGGTGAGGCCAACTGCGAGAGTTGCCTTTCCTCTTGACTTGGTTTTTCTCCTGCGCTATCGTGCGGAGAAAATCGTGCAGGACCAGCTTCAGATAACGATAATACTAAACCGCCCGCGAGGGCGGGGCGGAAAGCCTAAAGGGTCTCACGGGGAGACAGCCGGGTTGCCGAAATATCTTCATGGATATGCGGTCCCGGCTTTTTTTGTTGCCGGGATTTAGCATCTGTACCCGGTCCTCAAGGAGCCCCCGATGAACATTTTGAAGAGCGTCCTCCAAAGGTTGCATCTCATCGATTGCCAGGACAGGAACTGTCGCACCCGAAGGATAAGCGACGCCTTTTTCGAGTGCAGAGTCCGGGTCCCCAACCCCAATTACTGCGAACACTCGCGCTGCTCCGGCGACAGCTTCATCTGCAATCACCACGACCGCGAGATGTTCGCGGCCAAGTAGCAGAGCCCCTAAAGAAAAAGGCCCGCCAGGTTAACCTGGCGGGCCTTTTTCTTTAGGGGCTCTGCTACTTGGCCGCGAACATCTCGCGGTCGTGGT
>NZ_DATFBA010000319.1:0-5366 GCF_035254065.1 Geomonas sp. | reverse complement strand
GCCATGGCCAGGTAGGTGCGGGGATCGTAGGCCTTCTTGTCCCCCACCTCGCCGTCCACCTTCAGCACGCCGTCATAGTGCATGAACATGTGGCCGGCGATGGGGCGGGTGAAGGCGTACTGGGTATCGGTGTCGATGTTCATCTTCACCACGCCGTAGCCGAGCGCCTCGTGGATCTCGGCAAGCGCCGACCCGGAGCCGCCGTGGAAGACCAGGTAGAAGAGCGCCTCTTTCCCGTACTTCTCGGTCACCGCGACCTGGCAATCCTTGAGGATGGAGGGCTTCAGCTTGACCGCGCCCGGCTTGTAGACCCCGTGCACGTTGCCGAAGGTGGCGGCCAGAAGATAGCGCCCGCCGATCTCGTTCAGGGAGCGCGCCACCTCCAGGGTGTCCTCGGGGGTGGTGTAGAGCTGGGCGTTCGCCTCGGCCCGTACTCCGTCCTCCTCTCCCCCGACCACCCCGGCCTCTATCTCCAGGATGAGATCGTTTCTCTTGAACCGCTCCAGCAGGCGCTTGGCGATGTCCAGGTTCTCCTTCAAGGGGAGCGCGCTGCCGTCGAACATGTGGCTGCTGAAGAGGTTGGGGAGCCCGGCGGCGCGGCGCCGTTCGGTCTCCTCCACCAGCGGCATGACGAAGCTGTCCAACTTGTCCGCCTGGCAGTGGTCGGTGTGCAGGGCGACGTAGATCGGGTAGCGCGCCGCCACCCGGTGCACGTGTTCGGCGATGGAGATGGCTCCCAGCGCCATATCCTTGACCGCGGTTCCCGAGGCGAAGGCGCCGCCCCCGGTGGAAACCTGGATGATCCCGTCGCTGCGGCTCTCGGCCAGCCCCTTGAGGACCGCGTTGGCCGTGGTCAGCGAGGTGACGTTGATGGCCGGGTAGGCGAAACCCTTCTCGCGTGCCCGGTCGAGCATCTCGCAGTAGATCTTGTAATCGGCAACCGGCATGACTTCCTCCCTTGGCCGGATTAACCAGCCTCTTCTGTACCCCTCTCCCGGCTTGCGCCCTACCCTAGCCAGTCATAGGCCTGGGCCAGCTGGTTTTCGGGGAAGTACTTGACGGGAGCGCGGCGAAAGCCCGCCCCGGTGAACATCAGCATCCTGCTTTCCCATTTGGGATCGCCCACGATGGCGATCTTGGCGACCCGGTCCCCGTACCGCACGAAGAAGGTCATGTCGTTCCAGACCTCCTTCCCCGCCCAGCCGATGAAATCCTTCTCGACGAGCACCAAAACGTTGATGTCGTCGTGGGGACCTGAAGTCTTGATGCACTCGGCCTGAGCGCTATCCAGCTCGTCCTTGTGCAGGGTACCGGAAACGCGCAGAACCCAGATACCGCTCCTGTCCCGACGAATGTTCGCTCCCATGGGTCCTCCTTCGCACTAAGCGGTCACACCGCTGTTCCTGTCCAATCATCCCCTCGCCCCTTCAGGGGGGGAGGGTGCCCGAAGGGCGGGCGAGGGCCCCTCGGGGAGTGGCTGTCATTTTTCCCGGCCGAACAGCACGGCCATCGAACGCGGCGGCAGGCGGTAGCTTGAGTCTGCCATGACCGGCGCTTCCTCAGCAGGCACGATGTCCAACGGGGACGGGAGGGCGGTGTCCAGCAGACGGTGCCAGCACCTCCCCGGCAATTCCTGCGTCGGTGGCAGCTCGAACTCGAGGGGCTCCCACCACGCGTTTACCATGATGTGAAAGACGGTCCTGCCGGACAGGCTCCAGGCGGTGAACGCGATGCTGTGAGAATCCTCGCGCCAGTCGGGTTGTCCGAGCCTGGTTCCGTGCCATTCCAGCCGCGCCCGGCCCAGGAGCTGGTTCAGGGTCAGCTCGGGCTGGTCCACCGACATCTCCCTGTTCAGGCGTGTCGAGGTCAGCAAAGCGACAAACCGTCGCAGGTCGCCATGCCTGTCCAGCAACCGCCAGTCGAACCAGCTGGTCTCGTTGTCCTGGCAGTAGGCGTTGTTGTTTCCCCCCTGGCTGCGCCGCACCTCGTCGCCCATGAGAAGCATCGGCACGCCGAAGGCGAGCAGCGTGCAGGAGAGCAGGTTTTTCACTTGGCGGCTGCGCAGCTCCTCCACCGCAGGGTCGTCGCTGGGGCCTTCGGCGCCGCAGTTCCAGCTCAGGTTGTCATTGCAGCCGTCCCGGTTGTCTTCGCCGTTTTGCTCGTTGTGCTTGCCGTTGTAGGAAACCAGGTCGTTGAGGGTGAAGCCGTCGTGGCAGGTGACGAAGTTGGTGCTCTGCTCCGGCTCGCGCTCCTCGTGACCGTAGATGTCCGGGCTCCCCAAAAGCCTGGAGACGAAGCGGGAGACCATCCCGGGGTCTCCTCTTAAAAAGCTTCGCACGTCGTCCCGGAACTTGCCGTTCCACTCCTTCCAGCTGTCGCCGATGAAGCTCCCCACCTGGTACAGGCCGGCCGCGTCCCAGGCCTCGGCGATCAGCTTCACCCCGGCCAGGGCGGGGTCGGTCTCGATATCCCAGAGCAGGGGCGGGTTGCTCATGGGTGTTCCCGTCTCGTCACGGGCCAGGATGGATGCCAGGTCGAAGCGGAAGCCGTCCACATGCATCTCCCGGACCCAGTGGTGGAGGCTGTCCACGATCAGCCTGCGCACGATGGGGTTGTTGGCGTTGAAGGTGTTGCCGCAACCGGAGTAGTTGGCGTAGCCCCCTCCCGGCTCCAGCATGTAGTAGACCTTGTCCGCCAGCCCGCGGTAGCAGAAGGTTGCCCCATCGCCGCCACCCTCCGCGGTATGGTTGAACACCACGTCCAGGATCACCTCGATGCCGGCCCGATGCAGCGCCTTCACCATGTCGCGGAACTCGTCCAGCGGACCGAGCGGGTCCTTGCGGGAGCTGTAGGCGGCATGGGGGGCGAAGAAGGAGACCGGGCTGTACCCCCAGTAGTTGAGCCGACCCGCCGGTGCGTCCCAGGGATCGAACTGGAAGACCGGCAGCAGTTCCACCGCGGTGATCCCCAGCTCCTGCAGGTAGGGGATCTTCTCCACCAGCCCCGCGTAGGTGCCGCGGGTGGCGTCGGCCACGCCCGAGGAGGGGTGACGGGTGAAGCCGGCCACGTGCAGCTCGTAGATCACCGTACGGGCAAAGGGGCGGTTCAGGGGAACGTCCCCTTCCCAATCGTAGGCGCGGGGATCAGCTACCACGCTCTTCATGGCCGCCGCCGCGTTGTCCCCCGGCGCGCCGGCTGCCTGCCGGCTGTAGCCGGAGGGGACCGCCACCCCCCTTCCGTACGGATCGATGAGGAGCTTGTCCGCATCGAAACGAAGCCCGCGGCGTGGGTCCTGCGGGCCGGCCACCCGGTAGCCGTACAACTGCCCCGGGAGGATGCCGGGAACGAAGACATGCCAGTAGTGGTAGGTGCGGTTTCCCCTGGCAGCGAGGGTCACGGTGCGAGACGCCCGGCCGTCCTCGACCCGGTCGAAGAAGAGGAGCTCGACGGCGGTGGCGTCCCGGGAGAAGAGGCTGAAGTTGACCCCGCCGGGCACCACGGTAGCCCCCAACGGGAAGCTCTGCCCCCTCCCCATCTCCGCTCCGCTGCTGCCGTACTCCGTCCTGGCCCCTGCCATCGCCACTGCCTCCGCCCCGAGTGAACCGTCCCTTTCTCCAGCCCTACCGCCCTTCCCCAGCTCTATCGCCCTTATCCAGCCCTACCGTCCCTTTTTCCAGCTCTACCGGCCTATTCTCCGACTCAACCTTCCCTCGCCAACACTCACCTCGCCCAAAGCTACCCCTGGAAGCAGAGCAGAGCTCCCGCCATCACGTCCCCCCCCTTGTTAAAGGGGGGACAGGGGGGATTTGCCGTTCGCCTTGGGGCACCTTCGCTAGTTGCCATCTCCCTCACCCCGGCCCTCTCCCGCAGGGAGAGGGAGCGTCTGCCCATGACTCCTTCATCACGGCTTACCCCTGCCGCTCCGGTGTCGCGGCCCCGAGGCCCTCGACCTTGCGGGCGTAGCGGTCGATGCCGGGAAGTGCGCTGAACCCGTGGGCCATGATACTGAGCATCACGGTGACGATCACCGTCAGCTTGATGGTCTCCTCCCCCGGCAAACGTGCTTCCTCTTCCAGGAAAACCAGGCCGAGCACGATGGAGGCGAGTCCGCGCGGTCCGAACCATCCCATGAACAGCACGGTGGCGGAACTGAGTCCGGTCCCGATCAGGGAGATCGCCACCGGGAGCATGCGCACCACGGTCAGGCTGAGCAGGGCATACAGGAGGTGGCGCACGTTGAAGTGGCCGAGGTGGAACACCACCACCATCCCGAAGAAGAAAAAGATGAAGTAATCGAACAGCTGCCCCCATCCCTCGGCGAACTCGCTGCTGTGGGTGTCGGCATCCTTGAAGCCGATCTGGACCAGGAGCCCGGCGACGTAGGCGGCGATGAACGGGCTCCCCCCTACCGGATGGCAGGCCAGGATGCTTAAAAACGGCAGACTGACCAGGCCGAGTTGCTGCAGCGATTCGGCCATCCACTCCTTGCGGTTGGCGTATCCCAGAAGGTATCCGCCGATCAGGCCGATGGCGGCGCCCACCACCGCTCCCATGCCGAGCTGCTCAGCTATGTATTTCAGGAAGACCTGGCCGCCCCCCTCGGTACCCGCACGGGAGACAGCGATGAAACACATGAGGAAGGGGACGGAAAGCCCGTCGTTGAGTCCCGCTTCCACCCCCAGCGCCTGCCGGATGCGCAGGGGGACCCGTTCGCTCTCGACGATGACCTGTCCCAGGCCGGCATCGGTGGGTGCCAGGATGGCGGCCACGATCCCCGCCTCCCACACCGTCAGATCAGGGAAGACCGCGCAGCCGACGACCGCCCCAAGCAGGATGGTGAGCAGCATGCCGACCGTCAAAAGCCTGAGCGGCAGCCGCTGCTTGGTTGGCACGGTCTTGAGATCGATGTGGGATGCGTCGGTGAAGAGCAGCATCACCAGCCCGAGTTCCGCCAGTTTCAGGATGCTTTCCCGTTCCACGTCGAGCTCGTGCAGCGAAGGGACTGCGAGGATCAGCAGCACCCCGGCGCAGGTGAAGATGATCGGCGCCGTGATGACGGTGCCGTCCAGCCGCCTGGAGAAGAGGCTGTACAGGAAGACGACTACGATGAATGTGGCGACGATGATCATGATCCCACCTGCGTATTGCTACCCATCTTCGTCCCCTCGCCCTCCGGGAGAGGCAGGGGCGAGGGAAGTCGGCGTCGCCGCCCCCTCTCCGCCACCGGTTGCAAGAAAAGCGTCAGAAGCAATCCCCCCTGTCCCCCCTTTTTCAAGGGGGGAACCTGACGGGTACATCATCCCTGCTAATAAAGCCCCCCCTTGGTCCCCTCCCCTTCAAGGGGAGGGTCAGGGTGAGGATGGGGT
>NZ_DATFBA010000318.1:0-27252 GCF_035254065.1 Geomonas sp. | reverse complement strand
AGGGTGGCACTATTGACGGTCAGCTGGGTGTTGCCCGACACGGTGCCGACCGAAGCGGTGATGGTGGCAGTTCCCTGGGCAATGGTGGTAGCTACACCCTTGGAGCCGGACACGTTGCTGATGGCCGCGACCGTCGGTTGGTCGGTTGTCCAGACTGCTGCTGCGGTGAGGTCTTCGGTAGTGCCGTCCGAGTAGGTGCCGGTGGCAGTGAAGGGCTGTTGGACCCCCACCGGGATGCTGGGGATGGCGGGCTGCACGTCGATGGAGAGCAGGGTGACCGAGGAATCCTTGACGGTGAGCTGGGTGCTGGCCGACACGCTGCCGAGCGCGGCGCTGACGGTGGTGGTGCCGGGAGCCACCGGCACCACGTTGCCGAAGGAGCCAGCGGCGTTGCTGATGGTTGCGACGGCGGTGTTGGACGAGGCCCAGGTGGCCTGAGTGGTCAGGTCCTGGGTGGAGTTGTCCGAGTACCTTCCGATGGCGGCGAACTGCTGCGGTGATCCCAGCGCGATGGAGGGGGAGAGGGGGATCAGTTCCAGGGCGACCAACGATGCCGAGGAAACGGTAAGGGTAGTCGAGCCTGTCACGCCGCCGGAGGTGGCCTTGATGGTGGTGGTGCCCGCTGCCGAGCCGCTTGCCAGGCCGCTTGCACTGATGGAGGCGACCGAACTGCTGGAGGAGCTCCAGGTAACCATGCTGGTGAAGTCCTGCTTGCTGCCGTCGTCGAAGATCGCGGTGGCGCTGAACTGCTGGCTGGCGCCGACCGCTATGGAGGGCAGGGTGGGGGTAACTTCGATGGATACCAGGTTGGCGGACGAAACGGTCATCACGGTGACGCCATTGACGACGTTGCCGCCGATGGTCATGCTGGCGGTGATGTTGGCGGAGCCAGCCGACACCGCGCTCGCCAGACCCTTGCTGCCAGCGGCGTTACTGATGGAAACGTTGCCGTTGGACGAGCTCCAGGTGACCTGACGGGTCAGATCCTGCTCCATCACCCCTGCAGCGCTGTTGAAAATACCGGTAGCGGTGAACTGCTGCTTGGTACCGATGGCGACCGTGGGTGAGATCGGCGTGATGTTGATGGAGGTGAGGGTGGCGGCGATCACCTTCAGCGAGCAGCTGCCGGAGAGTGATCCGGAGGTGGCCTTGATCACCGCGTTGCCGGCGGCAACCGTGCCGACCAGACCGCGGGAGCCGGCCGTGTTGCTGACCGCGGCGACGGCTGCATTGGATGATGTCCAGGTGACAGCCTCGGTGAGATCGCGCGTCGAATTGTCGGAATAGATCCCGGTGGCTTTGACCTGGGTCGCGGTTCCCAAGGCGATGTTGGCAGCCGTGGGCGTTACTTGGACCGAGACCAGGGTGACTTCGGGGTTAGGAGAGGGACCGGCACCAAGCAAGGTGCCACCGCCCCCTCCGCATCCAGCTAAAAGGGCCAACAACATCAACCAGTACAATAGACCTTTGAGTGTTTTTGCTGTGCCAGTCATCACATTCTCCCTCCCTGCTCATAAATTAAAATCCTTCAGGTGTTCATAGGTGTCGGCATCGCCACATTAAAATAAAAACACTTTTCATTTCATTGGTAAAAAGTATAGCAACCATTGGTTAAATGAAAAGGCACCAAAGTCTTAATTTTTTTGGAAAAAGAGTGCACCCGCAAGTAGCGGGCCAGGCGATTTGTGAGGCGAATACCGGTTGAGTCATTAAATAATTTGTAATTTCGCAGTGTTGCAAGGTGGCGTGGCTGGTGCCCCTCAGCTGAAAAAGTGGGTCGGGGGCGGTTTTCTCAGGACAGATGGCTGCTGGTCGAGTGAACAACATGAGGGAAAAGAGAGGTCTGAGGGGGCTATTGTGAGGCGATTATGGTGGTAGGAGGGCGGGCGTACCGAGGAAAAAATTAGAAGCGGTACCCGAGCCCTCCCATGATAATGTCGCTGTCCAGATCGTTTCCGGTCACCATCCGGTTCCAGGAAACACGGAGGCCCCAGTGTGGGGTGAACCGATAGCTCCCCCCCAGGGTGACCATGCAGGCGAAGCGCTGGTCATCGTCAACCAGCGCGTTGTGGTAGTGGCTGAGGCTTAGGTAGGGGCCGACGCCGACACCGACCGAGATGAGCCCCTCCAGGAGGTCCTGGTTGGCCCAGACCTGGCTGACCAGCCCGTCACGTCGCGCCAGCTTGTCATTTCCCTCGTAGATGTTGCCGATGGTCCAGTCCAGGTGGCGCAGGAACCGGTGACGATACTCGATCTCCCCGGACATGGCGGTTTCCGATTCGAAACTGTTCTGGATGGTCTGTCCCAGGAAGGCCGTGATCTCGTTTTGGGCTTCATGCTCGAACTCCTTGCCGGGACGGGGCTCCAGGTTCGGATCGAAGTGGTAGCCGATGCCGCCCAAAACGGAGGCGCTGTCGAAGTTTTGCCCGCCGGTAGTCCAGTTGGTGCGCAGCTCGAAGATCAGGTCGTTCTGCAGGTGCCAGGCCGCGGCGAAACTGAGCATCGCCTTGGTGCCATGGTCGTTGGTGAACCCTTTGGCGTTGAACGCCCTGGTGGTGTCGAGGTAGAAGTAGGGACCCAGGGCGGCGGCCACCGTCAACCGTTTTGCGAACAGCTCGCTGCGCAGCCAGAGCTGCGCGGTGTAGCCGTCCCTGCGGTGGCCGTCGACATGTCCTTCGTTGAGGTAGGAAAAACCTGCAGCCAGGTGTCGGTAGAGATCCTGGCGGTACTCGAGCTGCCAGGAGTAGGAGGCGTCTTGGGGATCAGAGGATCTCATCACCCCCCCCAGCGCGAAGAGTTCGGAAGCGTTGGCGGCCGGGGGCGCCAGGGCGGCCATCAGCACGGCGAGGGCATACAGGAGTGTCGTCAGTTTGAAGGTTGCCATGTCAGTTCCCCTTGCTCCCGCCGATAAAAAACAAAGGCCTCAATCCCGCCGAGGCCTTTGCGTTTACCCATATTCCTGTTGCCGTTGCGTGCAAAGGCCGCCTGTGGGCTACATTTTCATCCTCTGCTCGACCGCGTTCCAGTCGACGTTCTTGAAGAAGGAGGCGATGTAATCGGCCCTTTTCAGGCCGTAGTCGGTCAAGAAGGCGTGCTCGAAGACGTCCATGACCAAAAGCGGGACGCAGCAGGCGGGGTGGCCTGCGTCGTGCTCGTTGATCCAGAAGTTCTGCAGGCTGCCGTTGGTGACGTCCTGGTAGAGGATCGCCCAGCCGATGCCGCGCATGGCGCCGGTTGCTTTGAAGTCCTTTTCCCACTCCTCGTAGCTGCCGAACTCCTGGCGCATCTTGGCACCAAGCTTCCCTTCCGCGTTCAGCGGGCTCTTGCCGCCCAGGTTCTCGAAGTAGCACTCGTGGAGACGCATGCCGTCGAACTCCCATCCCAGCCTGCGTTTCATCTCGGCGTACTCGGGATCGGCTCCCTTTCCTTCCTTGCGGAGGTTGGCCAGCTTCTCGGTCAAGGTATTGGTGTTCTTCACGTACCCCTCGTACAGGGTGAAGTGGTTCTTGAGGAGCGTTTCGCTGAAACCTTCCATGCCGATCAGCTTCGTGAAATCCTTCGCTTGGAACGTCATCATAACTGTCTCCTTGTTTAATGTGATTGTTATTCGAGCTGCCGGCCGCCGAGCCGCTTCAGGTGGGGCTGCCGACAGACTCTGGGAAATTTTACACGTTGACCTATTGGTGTCAAATGGGCCTGGTGACTAACGGTATTTGTGATCCAGCGAGCAGCTAGGTGGGGATTCCACCTCCCCGAGTGGAAAGGGGAGGGGCGGGTGGGAGATGCGGAAGCGTTAGAACTGGTAGTTAACTTTCAGGCCGGTCATCTGCTGACCCAACTGGGGCATGATGGTCAGCCGCTTGCCGAGGAGCTGGTCCTTGTCGTGTTCATGCCACTTGAGGAGGGCCTTGCTGGTAAAGTAGCCGAGCGCGCCGCCGAAGAAGACATCGGACGCCCAGTGCTCGTTAATGTAGATGCGGGAGAGACCGGTCAGGGTGGCCAGCGAGTAGGCAATGGCAGGCACCCAGGCGTTGTCCTTGTACTGGTCGGCGAATACGGTGGCGATGGCGAAAGCCGAGGCGGTGTGGCCGGAGCTGAAGGATACGTTCTTCATGTAGTCCGGACCGTCGAAGGTCGTGGCGCGGTCTCCGGTGTTGGGGCGGTGCCTCCCCCCGATCGCCTTGACCCCTTCGGTCAGCAGCCCCGAAATGGCGAAACTCTCCAGCGCCAGCAAGGAGGTCTTGCGCGCCTTGTGGTCGTCGCCCAACGCGCCGTAAGCGTAGAAGGCCCCCACCAGCGGCAGGGTGTAGAGACCGTTCCCCAGGTCGTTGCCGAGGGCGGCGAACTTGGAGGTCACGTGATTCTGATGGTCCTGGGCGAAATCCTTGATCTTGTCATCCACCAGCAGCAGGGTGCCGGTCACGCCCACTACCACGCCGACCCTCAACCAGTCCTTCTTGTCCCAGTGGATGGGGGAGGCGATGATCTTGCCGGTATCGATGGCAACGCCCTTCAGGTAGTGGAGGTTCAACTTGTCGATATCGGTGGATTGGGGATCGGGGCCGCTTTGCTCGGGGACGGTCAGCTCCTGTGCCCTGCTGGCAGGGTGATCCTTGGCAGCGCTCGTGAAGTCGTTTGCTGCCGGCGGTGCGTTTTCGGCGTCGGTGGTTGCCGTGGTTTCCTGTACGGTCGGTACTGACTGCCCGACTGCCGCCGCTGGCTGGGCGGAAACCGGTGCAGGTGCTGCATGGACGGTTATGGAGAAAAGGGTGGAGGCCAGCATTACCACCCCTGCGGTCAGTTTTTTTATCGGCATCGCACGCTCGTCGTCTTCATGATCCCTTGCTCCTTGTATGGCTATGGCAGGTCGCCGTTTTAGTGTCGCGGCATCATACTGTCGCCCAGCGGTAAAAACAACACAAAAACGGTTATTTAGCGCTAATACCTAAAGTATGACTTTACCAACAGGTAATCGGGTGAGCATTGAAAAACTTGAGGCGAAGCGGGGCGGACAACGGGAGAGGGTGTCGCAAAGGGTGCAGATCTTTATCATTGACCCGTGCACGGAGGACCGATAAACTGACGACTTTCGAAAACCCTGGCGGTTCGCTGTCACGGTTTGCGCGGAAACCATTTTTCCTGCACATTCCGGGGGTAGCTTGGCAGGCATCCCCATCGTCTTCCATGAGGTGAACTGGTGAAAAAAATTGTAGCTTTGGCGGTACTGGTGCTGGCGGCGCTTTGCCTGGGCGGCTTCTTCTATTTCAAGAAGCCCCCCAAGCCGCAGTACAAGACGCTCAAAGTCGAGCGTGGCACCATACTCTCCACGGTTTCCGCCACCGGAACCATCAACGCCGTGGTGAACGTCCAGGTCGGCACCCAGGTCTCCGGCACCATCTCCAAGCTGTACGTCGATTTCAACTCCCAGGTGCACAAGGGGCAGCCGATCGCCCAGATCGACCCGGCGCTCTTTCAGTCGGCCGTCCAGCAGTCCCGCGGCAACCTGCTGAGCGCGCAGGCCGCCCTCTCCAAGGCCAAGGTAACCCTGGCTGACGCCAAGCGGACGCTGGGGAGGAACAAGCAGCTCCTGGAACAGGGGATCATCTCGCAAAGCGACCTGGATACCGCCCAGACCGCCTACGACTCCGCGCTGGCCGGGATCTCCGCCGCCGAGGCGAGCATCCTGCAGAGCCGGGGCGCGCTCAAGCAGGCGGAGACCAACCTGGCCTACTCGACCATCAGGTCCCCGGTGGACGGCATCGTGGTCTCCCGAAACGTCGACGTTGGGCAGACGGTGGCCGCCTCCTTCCAGACCCCCACGCTGTTCACTATCGCCCAGGACCTCACCAAGATGCAGATCGAGACCAGCGTCGACGAATCGGACATCAGCCGGGTCAAGGTCGGCCAGCGAGCCACCTTCACGGTGGACGCCTACCCGGATCAGCAGTTCGTAGGGCAGGTGACCCAGATCAGGAACGCTCCGGTGGTCACCCAGAACGTGGTGACCTACGTGGTGGTGATCGGCGTCAGCAACAAGGAGCTCAAACTGAAACCCGGCATGACCGCCAACGTGTCCGTGCAATCCCAGAGCAAGGAGGACGTGCTGAAGATCCCCAACGCCGCGCTGCGCTTCAAGCCCAAGGAAGGGAAGGACGGGGGCAAGCCGGCGGCCGCGGCACCGGCCTCCATGCCGGCCGGCCAGGGACAAGCTGCCGGCGGGAAAGGGGAGGCGGGCAAAGCTCCGGCGGGCAAGGGGGGCGGTCAGAAGGTCTACCTCCTGAAAGCGGAAGGAACGGCGCAGCCGGTCTCGGTCACTACCGGGATCTCGGACGGCAGCTTCACCGAACTTGTCTCCGGGGAGGTCAAGGAGAACGACCAGCTGATCGTCGAGCAGGTCGGCCAAGCGAAGAAGAGCGGCATGGGATCGCCGATGGGACCGAGGTTCTAGATGAGCGAAGTGGTCCGTCTCAGCGAGGTCGCCAAGGTCTACAGCATGGGTGAGGAGCGGGTGGAGGCCATGAAGGGGGTCTCCTTTTCGGTCAGCCGCGGCGAGTTCGTCTCCATCATGGGAGCCTCAGGGAGCGGCAAGTCCACCTGCATGAACATCCTTGGCTGTCTCGACGTCCCCAGCGCCGGCCGCTACCTGCTGGATGGCGTGGATGTGGGAGAGCTTTCCCAGGACGAGCTCGCCCGCATCAGGAACGAAAAACTCGGCTTCGTCTTCCAGGGGTTCAACCTGCTGCCCCGGACCTCCGCGCGCGAAAACGTCGAGCTCCCCCTGGTGTACGCGAGGATGCCGGCCAGCCAGCGGCGTGCGCGCGCCCTCGCCGCCCTGGAGCGGGTCGGGCTTAAAGGACGGGAGGGGCACTTCCCCAACCAGCTCTCCGGCGGCCAGCAGCAGCGCGTCGCCATCGCCCGTGCCCTGGTCAACGAGCCCTCCATCATTCTGGCCGACGAGCCCACCGGCAACCTCGATTCCCGGACGACCGTGGAGATCATGAACATCTTCCAGGAGCTCAACCGGCAGGGGATCACCATCATCATGGTCACCCACGAGCCGGAGGTGGCCGACTTCACCGGTCGCCACATCATCTTCCGGGACGGTCTGCTGATGAGCGATACCCTCCATACCCCGAAAAGTGCTTCCCTTGCTGCGGAGGTCTCCCCGTGACCAGCTTCCTGCAGAGCCTGCGCATAGCCCTGCGCGCCCTGAGAGTCAACAAGATGCGGGCGCTTCTCACCATGCTGGGGATCATCATCGGCATCGCGGCGGTGATCGCCATGGTCGCCATCGGTTCCGGCGCGAGCAAGATGATCTCCGACCAGATCTCCAGCATCGGCTCCAACTTGCTCCTGGTGCTGCCCGGTTCGGTGACCAGCGGGGGGATGCGCTCGGGGAGCGGAGCCACCCAGAACCTCACCTATGACGACGCCAAGGCGATCAAGGCGGAGTTCCCGTCGGTGGCCGAGGCCGCCCCCACCGTGCGCGGCACCGGCCAGGTGGTCTTCGGCAACCAGAACTGGTCCACCATCATCAACGGGGTGACCCCGGAAATCGTGGTGGTGCGCGACTGGTCGTTGGCCTCAGGGCGTAACCTTCTGCAATCGGACGTGGACGGGGCGACCAAGAATTGCTTGCTCGGCCAGACGGTCGCTGATAATCTGTTCGGCGCTTCCGATCCGGTGGGAAAGGTGATCAGGATCAGGAAGATCCCCTTCACCGTGGTGGGGATCCTGGGGCGCAAGGGGCAATCGCCGCAGGGGCAGGACCAGGACGACGTGGTCTATGTGCCGCTGACCACCGCCCAAAGGAAGCTGATCGGCGGCCAGTTCCCCAACGCGGTGGGGTCGCTGCTGATCCAGGCCAAGAATGCCGAGGTGCTCAAGAAGGCCGAGGAGGAGGTGACGGCTCTGCTCAACCAGCGCCACCGCATCGGTCCCAGCCGCGAGGTCGACTACTCGATCAGGAACCTTTCCGAGATCCTGGCCGTCTCCGAGCAGTCCTCCAAGGTGATGTCCATGCTGCTCGGCGCGGTGGCCTCCATCTCGCTGGTGGTGGGGGGGATCGGCATCATGAACATCATGCTGGTCTCGGTCACCGAGCGTACCCGGGAGATCGGCATCCGGATCGCCATTGGCGCGCGCAAGAGGGACATCCTCCTGCAGTTCCTGACCGAGGCGGTGCTGCTGACCACCTGCGGCGGCCTGATCGGCATGCTGCTCGGGGTGCTGGGCGCCTACCTGGTGGCGAAGCTGGTCGGCTGGCCCACGCTGGTTTCGGTGAAAACCATCGTCATCGCCTTCGCCTTTTCGGCAGGAGTCGGGGTCTTCTTCGGGTTCTACCCCGCCAGAAAGGCCGCCTCGATGAACCCGATCGAAGCGCTCCGCTACGAGTAAGGTACCCCATCCTCACCCGCCTTCGCGCAAGCTACGGCGGGCAAGCTCCTGTCCCTCCCCGTGAAGGGGAGGGGACGTGTCCTGGGGCGTATGGGGAAATAGTGGGGCCTCCCTGGCGCCGGGAAGGCTTCCACGGCTAGTTGAATCCCTTTTATTCTTGCTGATCAACGATGAACTTCCGCTGCAGGTACCTTCTCCTTCAAGGAGAAGGACAGGATGAGGATGGGGTTGTTGTGACCGGTAGACGTATGGAAAGGAAACTGATGAAGATGACGAGAACTCTGACTGCCGCCGCGACCTCCTCTCTGCTGCTTGCCCTGGCAGCGCCCCTTTTCGCGCAGCAGGCTCCTCCGATCAACCTGACGGTGAACGAGGCCGTGAAGCTGGCCTTCGAGAGGAACCTCGACCTCAAGGTGGAACTCTTCAACCCCGCGATCGGCGAGGCGGACATCCAGAGGAGTCTCGGCATCTACGACCCGCAGCTGAACGCCGCTTTCAACTACAGCCGGAGCGTCTCCACCAACACCTTCGCCTTTATCCCCTTCCATAGCGATCTGTTCACCGGCAGCGCGGGGGTGAACCAGTTGCTCCCCACCGGCGGCACCATCGGGGCGAGCGCCAACAGCAGCTGGAGCAGCGCCGACGCGCTCAGCTACTTCACCAACGGCGCCACCATCAACGTCTCGCAGCCGCTGTTGAGAAACCGCGGCAAGGAGACCACCGAGCTGAACATCAACGTGGCCCGCTTCAGCAAGGAGGGTGCGCTCGACCGCTTCCGCACCAGGCTGAGCGACACGGTCGCCCAGGTGCGAAACGACTACTTCAAGCTCTACAACCTGCGCGAGAACCTCGCCGTGCAGAGGGAGGCGCTGGTTCTCGCCAACAAGATCCTCGACGAGACCCGCGGCAGGGTGAAGGCGGGGGTGCTTCCCGCCATGGAGATCCTGAGCGCCGAGTTCGGCTCGGCCACCCGGGAAAAGGCGGTGCTTGATGCCGAGCGGGCGGTGAAGGACCAGATGGACGTACTCAGGCTGGAACTCCAGCTGGAGCCTGGCCGCGACATCGTGCCGGTCGATGAGCCTGTCAAGGAGATGCTGCCGGTGGCGGAGGGGGAGGCCGTCGCTGCCGCACTCAAGAACCGTCCCGAACTGGCCGCCCAGCGCAGCACCGTGAAGATCAACGATCTCCAGCAGAGGGCTGCGCGCAACCGGACCCTCCCCGACCTCTCCATCGTCGCCAACTTCGGCTCGGTCGGCTACTCGCGCGACTTCCCCCACAGCATCGAGCACGCCTTGCATTTTGAGGGAGGACCGCTGTGGGGAGCGGGGCTCCAGTTCAGCTACCCGATCGGCAACCGCGCCGCCGAGAACGACTACATCAAGAGCAAATTGGCCCTGGAGCAGTCGCAGGCGCAGCTCCATAGCCAGGAATCCGGCATAATAAACGACGTCAAGGCCGCCATCCGGCTTTTGCAGACGAGCTACCTCCAGCTCGACGTCACCTCCCGCGGCAGGGCCTACGCGGCCGAGCGGCTGCGCGCCTTCCGCACCAAGAACTCGGTCGGCCTCGCCACCACCAAGGATGTCATCGACGTGGAAAACGACCTGGTGAGCGCGGAGGGGAACCAGATCCAGGCGGTGGTCGACTACAACAACGCCATCACCAACCTCTGGCACGTCACCGGCGTCCTGCTGGAAAAGCAGGGGATCAAGGTCACCGAGCAGGAGGCCGACCCCCTTTACCAGAGCGCCAAATAAGCGGGTGACCATATGAGCGGTGACAAACCGCAGGATAACGGGGCGCGGCGGTCGCAGGGACTGTTCCGCGCCCTTTCCTATAGAAACTACCGTCTCTTCTTCTTCGGCCAGAGCGTCTCGCTGATCGGCACCTGGATGCAGCAGGTCGCCATGAGCTGGCTGGTCTACCGGCTGACCGGCTCGGCGCTCCTTTTGGGGACGGTCGGCTTCACCAGCCAGATCCCCACCTTCGTGGTGTCGCCGCTGGCGGGGGTGCTGGCCGACCGCTGGGACCGTCGCCGGCTGCTGATCGCCACCCAGACGCTCGCCATGACCCAGGCCTTCGTCCTCTCCTGGTTCGTGCTCTCCGGCACCGTGCAGACCTGGCATATCATCGTGCTGAGCCTCATTTTGGGGGTGGTGAACGGCTTCGACATCCCCATCCGCCAGTCCTTCGTGATCGAGATGGTCGAGGAGAGGCACATCCTCTCCAATGCCATCGCCCTCAACTCCTCCATGGTGAACGCCGCCCGCCTGATCGGTCCCTCGGTGGCCGGTCTGCTGATCTCCGTGCTGGGGGAGGGGGCCTGCTTCCTGTTGAACGGGCTCAGCTACCTGGCGGTGCTCCTCTCCCTGGCCATGATGCGGATCGCCCCGCGTCACGTCGAGCACAAGCGGCGCTCGGTCCTCTACGAGCTACGGGAGGGGATAGGGTATGCCGTGAAATTCGCACCGATCCGTGCGCTCCTGATGCTGATGGCGCTGATCAGCCTGATGGGTATGCCCTACGCGGTCCTGATGCCGGTCTTCGCCAAAGACGTGCTGCACGGCGGCCCCCACACCTTCGGCTTTCTGATGGCATCGGCCGGGGTCGGCGCGCTGACCGGTACCGTCTATCTTGCCTCGCGCAAAAACGTGATAGGGCTGGGGCGGATCATCGTGCTGGCCTGCGCGCTGTTCGGGCTGGGGATCGCCGGCTTCGCCTTCTCTAAGACGCCGTGGCTGTCACTTATGCTGCTCTTGCCGGCCGGCTTCGGGGCCATGGTGCAGGTGGCGGCCAGCAACACCATCCTGCAGACCATCGTGGACGACGACAAGCGCGGACGGGTGATGAGCTTCTTCACCATGTCCTTCATGGGGATGACCCCCTTCGGCTCGCTGTTTGCCGGGGCGGTCGCCGCCCGCCTGGGGGCACCGATCACCGTGCAGGTCGGCGGCGTCGCCTGTCTGTGCGGGGCGCTGATCTTTTCCCGTGCGCTCCCCGGCCTGCGGGAGATGGTGCGCCCCATCTACGCGCGGCTGGGGATCGTTCCCGAGGTCGCCGCCGGCATCCAGAGCGCCTCCGAGATCACCGTCCCTCCCAAGGAACCGTAAAACTTCGCCGACCGCACAAGATCCGCTCCGCTTACCGATGCAGTTACCCCCTCTCCCCCAAGGGGGCGTGGGGGGGTAACTAAAGGGGAGTGACAGCGTGAGGAGGGGGATTTTGCTCCCAATTCTTGGAAGTTGCCTATTAACTCCGCGACAGATACAATGTGAAGAAACGCTACTACAGTAATCGGTACTTCTATGACTGTGGGGGACCCAGTGAACATACCTATCAAAGCAGGCAGCGATTCCGTCTGGCAGAGACTCCACCAGGAAGTGGTAGGGATGATGGAATCCGAGGCGATGCTCGCCAGTTATCTGTACCAGACGGTGCTCAATCACGATTCACTGGAGGCTTCGCTCTCCTTCCTGTTGGCCGCCAAGCTCGCCACCCCCTACCTCCTCGCCATGTCGCTTCGGGACGTGATAGCACAGGCTTTCGCGGCCGACCCCGGGATCGGGGAGGCGATCAGGCGGGACCTCTCTGCTGTCCTGGAACGCGATCCGGCCGCCCAGGGGCTTGCCCAGCCCTTCCTGCACTACAAGGGGTTCCACGCCCTGGAGTCGTACAGGGTGGCACACTGGCTCTGGAACAACAACCGCAAGCCGATGGCCTTCTTCCTGCAGAACCGCATCTCCGAGGTGTTCGCGGTGGACATCCATCCCGCCGCCAGGATGGGGAAGGGGATCCTGATCGACCACGGCACCAGCGTGGTGATCGGTGAAACGGCGGTGGTGGGGGACGACGTCTCCATGCTGCACGAGGTGACGCTGGGAGGGACCGGCAAGGAGAGCGGCGACCGCCACCCGAAGGTAGGCCATGGTGTACTGATCGGGGCCGGCGCCAAGGTGCTCGGCAATGTCAAGATCGGCGATTGCTCGAAGATCGCCTCCGGCAGCGTGGTCCTGCACGAGGTGCCGCCGCATGCCACGGTGGCCGGGGTGCCCGCCAAGATCGTGGGGCGCCCGTCAGCCGAGGAGCCGGCCCTGCAGATGGACCAGCAACTGGACAAGGACTTCGGGATGTAGGAGGCCGTCCACTTTCCTCTTCCAAGATCGGCCGCAGATATGCCATACTTCCCCTGATTCACCCGCCCGACGGGTGCCATTTACCCAACATCAAAGGAATTACATGTCACATCTGCACCGTTTTTCCCGTACCGAACTCCTCATCGGACCCGCCGGACTCAACACGCTGAAGAATTCCACCGTTGCCATCTTCGGGCTGGGTGGCGTAGGGAGCTACGCCGCCGAGGCGCTCTGCCGGGCCGGCGTCGGCCGCCTGGTCATCGTCGACTTCGACGACATCTGCCTCACCAACGTCAACCGTCAGCTGCACGCCATGGACGGCACCGTTGGCAAGGCCAAGGCCCTGGTGATGGCCGAGCGGATGCGTCTTATCAGCCCGCAAAGCGAGATCGTACCCTTCCAGGATTTCTACGCCGCCGAAAACTCCGAATTCCTGCTGGCCGACCATTACGATTACGTGGTGGACGCCATCGACCATATCACCAGCAAGCTCCACCTGATCAGGACCTGCCGGGAGCGGGGCATACCCATCATCTCCAGCATGGGAGCCGCCGCCAAGCTCGACCCCACCCTGATCAAGGTGGGGGACATCTCGCAGACCACCAAGTGCAGGATGGCGCGCTCGGTCAGGAAGCTCCTCAAGAAGCAGGGGATCGAAGACGGCGTGAAGGTGGTCTACTCCACCGAGGAATACCGCGAGCAGCAGATCAAGGACGGCGGCTGCAAGGGTAACTGCATCTGCCCCAACAAGGACGACCAGCGCTTCTCCTGCGAGCACCGCCGGGTCATCCTGGGGAGCGTATCCTTCATCCCCTCCATCTTCGGCCTCACCATGGCCGGCGTGGTGGTGAACGATCTGCTGAACGCCAAGGCTGCAAGCTAACCACAGCAGATCCGGCAGATCCGGCACTTGCCGCCCGGAATAACCGAGACACGAAAAAAGGGGGAGGTCCTGACCAGGATCTCCCCCTTCTTGTCTTTGCTGGTACGGCTGGCAGTGCCGCTATTTGAGCAGCGGACGCAGTCCCCGGTACTTCTGGGCCCCGATGCTGAGCGCCGCCATCAGCTCCTGCGGCAGACCGGACTTGAACTCGTTGCAGGCTGCCTTGTAGCCGTTGTCCGCCTTGGTGAGCGAGTCGTTGAAGGCGGGGAGGGAGTTGCCGGGAGTGAGCGCCAAGGTGCGCATCTTGGCGGAGGCAGCCTCCAGGCGGCCGAGCTTGTCGTTGCACTCCTTGAACTTGGCCGGCTGCTCTGCGATCTTCTCCTTGGTGGCATCTATCTTCAGCTTGATCTGGTTCAGGTCCCGGTCATCGTCCAGGGTCGGCCGCGGGTTGTAAGGCTGCCCGGCATCGGTCTTCGCCTTCCAGTCGGCGGCGATTTTCTGGCAGACGACGCGGCTTCGGTCCGCCGTGACCTGGATGCCGTAGGCGGCGATGACGAAGTTGTTGACGTAAGCACTCTCCGCCCTCTTTTTCATGTAGATGGAGGCACCGGCTGCGGTCGCCGCAACCAGGATCAGCACCGTCAACACCAGGACGGGAAGCTTGCGGTTCACCTTTACCTTGGCGAAGCTGACCTTGGCGGGGGCCTCCTGGCTCATGGCTGCTTCCAGCGTCGGCAGGGTCATGCTGGACTTGCGCTTTTTGAAGGGGCTGGAACTGATCTTGACCTTGGCAACTTTCCTGCGCAGCGGTTTTTTGCTGAGGCTTACCACCAGGTACCCCGGGAAGGGAAGGCCGCAGCTTGGGCAGTGCATCTGCGGCCCGAGCTGACCGCCGCAGGACGCGCAGGAAACCTCACCGGTCTTCCTGAGCGCCCGCCCGCCAAAGGATTCGGGGTGGACGTAGAAAGTGGCATTGCAGGCAGGGCAGGAGGCGGAGGAGCCTTCCTCGGCGACCTCGGGGAGGTCGACCTCGATGTGTGCCTGGCATTTGGGGCAGTTGCAGGTCATAAAATGGTACCTTCTGGTTGAAGATTAGTCAGGGACGGCGGTAGCGGTTGGTTAATCAGCGGCCATGTACGCGTTGCCCATCCCCATGAATCCGCCGTCGCCGGCGCGCAGGATGTCGTCTTGGGCCCTGGGGTCGCCGATGTACTCATCGGTCTGGCCGTTGGCTCCTACGCAATAGAGGTCGAAATCACTATTGAGGGTCTGGACGTGGTCGGTGCGGGCACCCCCGGTGCCGTTGCGGATGATGTTGTAGTAGCCGTAGTCGTTACCCCAGGGGTCCTTGGTCGCGCCGAGGTTTAGCTGATCGAGTCCGGTGGGATATGAACCGCCGTTGTCGATGGAAAAAGCGTAGATGATCTTCTCGATCGAACGGAGTTCGCTGGCAGTTCCCGCGCTTCGTGCTTTGTTTTTGAAGTCCACGTAGGCGGGGATAGCTATCGCAGCCAAGGCAGCTATGATCAGCAGGACTATGAAAACTTCGACGATAGTCATGCCCCGTTGATCCATGCGCGGAAACATCCGCCTCGTGGAGGAAAACAGTGCGGAGAGGTTCTTTATCTTTACCTGACCCATTCGGCCCTTCTTTTGTTGGACTGGAGATTTGGCGTCTCGTCTTCTGAGTTCCGTTGACACAGTTCCCTTTTCGCCAGCTAGCAAGGGAAGGGGCGATTGAGAGCGGGTTAACAATCCGGATAAGCTGGCACACTATAAAACAGTTTTCTTTGTCTTGCAATGACCAAAACTGGGTAATTTGCGCGTGTTACAGGCAGGGGAAACCGTTCTTTAGAAAATAACCACCCCCAGCAGGTAGTTGATGATGGCCAATACCAGGCTGAACAGCAGGGCCCACCAGAAGCCCGCCACCTGGAAGCCCGGCACGAGGGCGCTGGTGAGCATGATCAATAGGGCGTTTATCACGAAGGTGAGCAGCCCCAGGGTGAGGATGTTGAGCGGGAGCGTCAGAAACAGCAGCAGCGGCTTGATAAAGGTATTCACCAGCCCCAGTACCAGGGCGGTTACCAGCGCCGCGAAGAATCCGGCCAGCCGGACTCCGGGAAGCAGATAGGCGGTGATGACGATGGCAAGGGCCCTGATCAGCCAGTGAACTAAGAAGCTCATGCTGTATCCTCCTGTGGTACTCCAGTCGTGTTACAGCACCAGTATACTCCAAACTCTTCAGCTGCGGCATCACAGGCTCCCTTTCCCCGACGCTTACAGCCCTCCTCTCAGCACACTCCTCGACAGGTTCAGGACGAACGGAATTATGAGTTGGCAGTGCTGAGTTTGGCAATACGAAACCCTGGTTCTCTGTCATGGAAAAGTGCGCAGTTGGATTAACGATGTTCTATGAACGGTTGACAGTTTACGTAGTTGTCTAGTATATTTCGCCGACTCACCAAACAGATCCCGTTAGGAAAATAGGTACCACATGAAGGAAATTCTTTCAGGCAATGAGGCCATTGCCCGGGGCGCTTACGAGGCGGGAGCGAAGGTTGCCTGCGCCTACCCGGGAACACCGTCCACCGAGATACTCGAGAACATCATCCGCTACCCCGAGATCAACGCCTCTTGGGCGACCAACGAGAAGGTCGCGCTCGAAGTGGGGATCGGCTCCTCGTTTGGCGGCGCCCGTTCGATCGTCACCATGAAGCACGTGGGGGTGAACGTCGCGGCCGACCCGCTCTTCACCCTGTCCTATACCGGCGTCAACGGCGGCCTGGTGCTGGTCACCGCCGACGACCCGGAGCTGCACTCGTCCCAGAACGAGCAGGACAACCGCAACTACGCCAAATTCGCCAAGGTGCCGATGCTGGAGCCCTCCGATTCCCAGGAGTGCCTGGACTTCACCAAGCTCGCCTTCGAACTTTCCGAGCGCTACGACACGCCGGTCATGCTGCGCACCACCACCCGCATCTCGCACAGCAAATCGGTGGTGCAGCTCTCCGACCGGATCACCGGCCTTCCCGAGCCCAAGCTGGTGAAGAACCCGGCCAAGTACGTGATGCTGCCGGGCAACGCCCGCGGGCGCCACTACGTGGTCGAGGAGCGCATCGTCAACCTCTCCAAGGACGGCTGCCAGATGCCGATCAACCGGCTGGAGATGCGCTCTGAGAAGATCGGCATCATCACCGCCGGCGTCAGCTACCAGTACGTCCGCGAAGTGCTTCCCGATGCCTCCGTCTTGAAACTGGGCATGGTCTATCCGCTCCCCTTCGAGCTGATCCGCCAGTTTGCGTCAAAGGTGGAGAAGCTCTACGTGGTGGAGGAACTCGACCCCTTCATCGAGGAGCAGGTGAAGGCTGCCGGCATCCAGGTGACCGGCAAGGAGATCCTCTCCCTGTGCGGCGAGCTGACCCCGGGCAGGATCCGGGCCGGCTTCGACCTCCCCCAGGCTGAGCAGGTCACCCCGGAGAAGCTTCCGGGCCGTCCCCCCAACATGTGCCCCGGCTGCCCGCACCGCGGGGTCTTCTATTCGTTGAACAAGCTGAAGGCCTACGTTTCCGGCGACATCGGCTGCTACACGCTCGGCTTCATGCCGCCGCTCTCCGCCATGGACACCTGCATCTGCATGGGGGCCTCCATCGGCATGGCGACCGGCGCCGTCAAGGTCCTCCCCCCCGAGGAGAGGAAGAAAGTGGTGGCCGTCATCGGCGACTCCACCTTCCTGCACACCGGCGTCAACGGCCTGATGGACATGGTCTACAACAAGGGCGCCGCCACCGTCATCATCCTGGACAACCGGATCACCGCCATGACCGGGCGCCAGGACAACCCCGCCTCCGGGCACACCTTGATGAACGACCCGTCCCAGGCGGTCGACCTGCACATGCTCTGCAAGGCGATCGGCGTGAAACACGTGCGCGGCATCAACCCCCACGACCTGGATGAGTGCGAGAAGGTGATTGCCGAGGAGATGGAGCGTGACGAGACCTCGGTGATCATCACCAACCAGCCGTGCGTGCTGATCAAGAGGGAAGGGGTCTTCACCAAGGGCGCGACCCTGGAGGTCCAGGTCGATTCCTGCACCGGCTGCCGCGCCTGCCTGAAGATCGGCTGCCCCGCCATCCAGTGGGTCCCCGGCGAAGGGAAGAAAGGGAAGGCCCACATTGACCCGCTCCTTTGCAACGGGTGCGAGGTCTGCAGCCAGCTGTGCAAGTTCCACGCGATCCAGGAGGCGAAATGAGCGACAAGGTAACCAACATACTCCTGGTGGGGGTAGGCGGGCAGGGGATCCTGCTGGCCGCCGAAATTCTCTCCGAGACCTGCATGCTGGCAGGGTTCGACGTCAAGAAGAGCGAGATCCACGGCATGTCGCAGCGCGGCGGCTCGGTGGTCTCCCACGTCCGTTACGGCAAGGAAGTCTTCTCCCCCATCGTTCCGGAAGGGGAGGGGGACATCCTGTTCGGCTTCGAGCTGATGGAGAGCTACCGCTCCCTGCCGCTGCTTCGTGAAGGGGCGACCGTGATCGCCAACGACCTCTGCATCCCGCCCCCCTCCGTGCTGATGGGGCAGGAGACCTATCCCGCCGATCTCCCCGGCAAGATCGCCCTGCGCTTCCCCGACTTCATCCTGGTGGACGGCCAGAAGCTTGCCATCGAGGCGGGCAACGCCCGGGCCGCCAACACCGTGCTGCTGGGGGCGGTATCCAAGCGGATGCAGATCGAGGAGCAGTACTGGCTGGAAGCGATCGAGAGGATGGTTCCCAAGAAGGCCCTGGCGGTGAACCTGAAGGCGTTCGAGGTGGGCAGGTCGCTCGCTTAATAGAAAGATACACAAGCAGAAAAGCATGACCCAGAGGACACAGAGGAGAAACCGTCACAGAGGTCACAGAGGTCACAGAGGAAAGGCTTTGGGGTTAAACCAAAGATACAAGATTTTCCTCCGAGTCCTCTCTGTAGTTAACCTCTGTGCCCTCTGTGGTAAGGCTTTCAGCCTTTGTTGTTTGCGAATCTGATTGGAGGAGTCCACATGTTCTTCAACGAGGAGTTTGAAACCCTGCCGAGGGAGGCGATCGAGGCGCTGCAGCTCAAAAGGCTGAAGTCGATGGTCGCCCGGGTCGAAGCGAACGTCCCCTTCTACAAGGAGTCCCTCGCCAAGGCCGGCATCACCGCCGACTCCATAAAATCCCTCGCCGATCTGCGCCGGCTCCCCTTCACCTACAAGCAGGACATGCGCGACTCCTACCCGTACCGGATGTTCGCGGTGCCGATGGAGGACATCGTCCGCATCCACGCCTCCTCCGGCACGACCGGCAAACCGACGGTGGTCGGCTACACCCAGAAGGACATCGACAACTGGAGCGAGCTGATGGCCCGCTCCTTCGTAGCGGCCGGCGTCCACAAGGGTGACATCATCCACAACTCCTACGGCTACGGTCTCTTCACCGGCGGCCTGGGCGCCCACTACGGCGCCGAGAAGCTGGGCGCCTCCGTCATCCCGATGTCCGGGGGGAACACCAAGAAGCAGATCATGATCATGCAGGACTTCGGGTCCACCGTACTTACCTGCACACCCTCCTACTCGCTGTTCATGGCGGAGGCCGCCAGGGAAGAGGGGATCGACTTCAAGGAACTGAAGCTCAGGGTCGGCATCTTCGGCGCCGAGCCCTGGTCCGAGGCGATGCGTGCCGACATCGAGGGGAAGCTGAACCTCTCCGCCGTCGACATCTACGGCCTTTCCGAGATCATGGGACCCGGCGTCGCCATCGAGTGCTGCGAGGCGAAGAAGGGGCTCCACATCTGGGAGGACCACTTCATCCCCGAGATCATCGACCCCGATACCGGTGAGGTCCTGGAACCGGGCCAGAAGGGCGAACTGGTGATCACTACCATCACCAAGGAAGGGATCCCGCTTATCCGCTACCGGACCCGGGACATCACTTCGCTGACCTACGAGCCGTGCGTCTGCGGCAGGACCCACGCCCGCATCGCGCGCATGAGCGGCCGAAGCGACGACATGCTGATCATCCGCGGCGTGAACGTCTTCCCGTCCCAGATCGAATCCATCCTGATGGGCGTGGAAGGGGTGGAGCCTCACTACGTGCTGATCGTCGACCGCAAGGACAACCTCGACACCCTGGAAGTCCAGGTCGAGGTGGGCGAGGACATCTTCTCCGACGAGATCAAGCACCTGCAGGCGCTCTCCTTCAAGATCGAGAAGCAGATCAAGGAGATGCTGGGGGTCACCTGCCGGGTAAGGCTGGTCGAGCCGAAGAGCATCACCCGCAGCGAAGGAAAGGCCAAGAGGGTCATCGACAACCGCCCGAAACCCTAGTTTTTCTTTTCAATAATTACGTCCGACAGCCCCTCTCCCGGAGGGGGAGGGTTAGGGAGGGGGAGCTGCCGCCTGCTCCGCCACCAATGCTGAATACTTCAAGGGGGACCATACATGCACGTCGAACAGATCTCCATTTTCATCGAAAACAAGTTTGGCAGGCTGGCTGAAGTCACCCGCATCCTCGGTGACGCCGGCATCAACATCCGCACCCTGTCCCTCGCGGACACCTCCGATTTCGGCATCCTGCGCCTGATCGTGAACGACACGGAAAAGGCCAGGGCCGTGCTGAAGGAGAAGGGTTTCACCGTCAGCAAAACCGAGGTGGTGGCGGTCGAGATTCCGGACCGTCCCGGCGGGCTGGCCGACATCCTCCAGGTGCTCGACCAGGACGGCATCAACGTCGAGTACATGTACGCCTTCGTCGAGCGCTGCGGCGGGAACGCGGTGATGATCTTCCGCTTCGACGAGACCCAGAAGGCGATCGCCACCCTGGCCGGCAAGGGCTTCAACGTGCTACCCGGCGAGCGGCTGTACTGCATGTAGGGTCTGTTTCCCCTCTGCCGACTCTCCCTCTCCCTGCGGGAGAGGGGACTTAAAACAGGTGGAGAGGCTGTCGTAGATAGTGTTGTCCCGGATCTTTTCCATCCCTTCTCTGATCATCTTTCAATCGTGAAAGACCGCAGAGAGGGAATGTCTTTGTAGTTGCAATCAAAAGGGGGCTTGTCTATGAGGAAGTTGTTCGCTGTTGTCAGTACCATGATGGTTTTCTGCTTTGCCGGCACCGCGCTGGCAGCGGCTCCGGTCAAGATCGGGGCTCTCTTCTCGGTAACCGGCCCGGCATCGTTCCTGGGCGAGCCTGAGAAGAACACCCTCGAGCTGCTGGTCAAGGAAGCCAACGCCAAGGGTGGCATCAAGGGGACCAAGGTCGAACTGGTGGTCTACGACACCGGCGGCGACGTCACCAAGGCGGTCCAGCTCACCAACAAGCTGATCAAGAACGACCACGTCTCCGCCATCATCGGACCTTCCACCACCGGCGAGACCATGGCCATCATCCCGATCGCCGAGAAGGAGCAGATCCCGCTGATCTCCTGCGCCGCCGGCATCAAGATCACCGATCCCGTCAAGAAATGGGTCTTCAAGACGCCGGCCAACGACCACGTGGCCGCCGAGAAGATCCTCCTGGAGGCCAAGAAGCTCAAGCAGAAGAACCTCGCCCTGATCACGGTCTCCGACGCCTTCGGCGCCTCCGGTCGCGAACAGCTCAAGGCAATGGCGGCCAAGCACGGCTTCAAGATCGTCGCCGACGAGGTCTACTCCCCGAAAGACACGGACATGACCGCCCAGCTCACCAAGATCAAGGCGGCCAAGCCGGATGCCATCATCTGCTGGGGCACCAACCCGGGCCCCGCGGTCATCACCCGTAACATGCAGCAGCTCGGCATCAAGACCCAGCTCTACCAGAGCCACGGCGTCGCCTCCAAGAAGTTCATCGAACTGGCCACCCCCGACGCAGCCCAGGGGATCATGCTCCCGGCCGGCAAGCTCGCCGTCTACAACCTGCTTCCCAAGAACGATCCCCAGTACAAACTGCTGAAGGGGTACGTGGATTCCTACAAGAAAGCCTACGGCGCCGAGCCCTCCACCTTCGGCGGTTACGCCTTCGACGGCTTCGAGCTGATCTCCAACGCCGTCGCCAAGGGTGCGGCGACCCCCGCACAGATCCGCGATGCCATCGAGAAGGAAGGGAAGGTGGTCGGTATCTCCGGCATCTTCAAGATCACCCCGGCCGACCACAACGGCCTCGACCTCTCCGCCTTTGAAATGGTCCGCATCGACAAGGGCACCTGGGCAATCGTGCACTAACATCGAAAGGGGAACTCCGTGAAAAAACAGATCATTGCAGCTTTCGTCTCATTCTCCGTATTCTGCCTGTCGACGGCCGCCCTGGCTGCCGCACCGATCAAGATCGGCGCGCTCTTCTCGGTGACCGGCCCCGCCTCCTTCCTGGGGGAGCCGGAGCGTAACTCCGCCAAGATGGTGGTCGACGAGATCAACAAGGCCGGCGGCGTGAAAGGGCACCAGCTCGAACTGATCACCTATGACACCACCGGCGACGCCACCAAGGCCGTCCAGCTGGCCAACAAGCTCATCAAGGACGACCACGTGGTCGCCATCATCGGACCGTCCACCTCGGGCGAAACCATGGCGGTCATCCCGGTTGTCGAAAAGGCGCACGTCCCGCTGATCTCCTGCGCCGCTGCCCTCAAGATCACCGAGCCCGTCAAGTCCTGGGTGTTCAAGACCGCCCAAAACGACACCCTCGCCGTTGACAGGATCTACGAGCAGCTCAGGAAAGAGAAGAAGACCAAGGTCGCTATTCTCACCGTCTCGGACGCTTTCGGCTCCTCCGGGCGCGAGCAGCTCAAGGCCGAGGCTGGTCGTTACGGCATCCAAATCCTTTCCGACGACACCTACGGTCCGAAGGATACCGATATGACCGCCCAGCTCACCAAGATCCGTGCCTCCCAGGCCCAGGCCGTCATTTGCTGGGGCACCAACCCCGGCCCGGCCGTGGTGGCCAGGAACGCCAAACAGCTCGGGCTGACTATCCCGCTCTACAT
Organism: Geomonas sp.; assembly: GCF_035254065.1. Classification (GTDB taxonomy): domain Bacteria; phylum Desulfobacterota; class Desulfuromonadia; order Geobacterales; family Geobacteraceae; genus Geomonas. The sequence continues at coordinate 4,870 of NZ_DATFBA010000318.1, read as the reverse complement.
GAGCCACGGCGTCTCCTCCAAGAAGTTCATCGATCTGGCCGGCGACGCGGCTGAAGGCATCCGCCTGCCGTCCGGCAAGGTCCTTGTGGCCGACCTGCTGCCCAAGAGCGATCACCAGAAGGCGTCGCTGATCTCCTTCAAAAGGGATTACCAGCACCACTACAACGCCGACGGCGATCACTTCGGCGGCCATGCCTGGGATGCGGTCATGCTGCTCAAGGGCGCCATCGAGAGAGGGGCGGACAACCCGACCTCCATCCGCAACCAGCTGGAGGCTACCCGCCACTTCGCCGGCATCGGCGGCGTCTTCAACTACTCCGCCAAAGACCACGCCGGCCTGACCAAGGACGCCTTTGTGCTGGTCGAAGTGAAGAACAAGAACTGGACTCTGGTAAAGTAAGGACCGGCTTGGGCCGGTGAAGAGGATTCATCTTTTGAACGAAACGATGCAGTACATCATCTCAGGGCTCGCCACCGGTGCCATTTATGCCCTGATCGGTCTCAGCTTTGCCATCATCTACAACTCGACCGGCATCATAAACTTCGCCCAGGGTGAATTCGTCATGCTGGGCGGAGTGCTGACCATCTTCTCCATCAACGCCTTCCATCTTCCCATCCTCCTCGCCGTCGTTGCCGCCGTTGCCGGCACGACGGTGGTGGGGGTGGCCTTCGAGCGCTTCGCCATCAAGCCCCTCAAGAATGCCACCCCGCTTGCCCTCATCATCATCACCATCGGCGCGAGCATCCTGATCCGCGGCGTGGTCATGCTCTTGTGGGGGAAGGATACCCAGGCGCTGCCTCCTTTCTCCGGCAACGACCCGATCAACGTCGCCGGCGCCACGCTGCTTCCCCAGCACCTCTGGATATTCGGCGTGACGCTGCTGGTTTTGGCCGTGAACCGCCTTTTCTTCTACCACACCATCACCGGCAAGGCGATGCGCGCCTGCTCCTTCAACCGCAAGGCAGCCAACCTGGTCGGCATCAGCGTGGGACGGATGGTGCTCCTCTCTTTCGTGATCAGCTCCGCGCTCGGCTCCCTGGCCGGCGTCATCATCGCCCCGCTCACCATGACCGCCTATGACGTCGGCATCATGCTGGGGCTGAAAGGTTTCTGCGCCGCCATCATGGGCGGGATGGGGAGCGGCTTCGGTACCGTGCTGGGCGGCCTCATCCTGGGCACCCTGGAATCGCTGGGCGCCGGACTCATCTCCTCCGGATACAAGGACGCCATCGCCTTCTTGATCCTGCTGCTGATCCTTTTCATCCGCCCGCAGGGGCTTTTCAAGAAGGGCGAGACGGAGAGGGTGTAAAACGATATCTATGAAATCTGACAAGCTGAAATTCCTCATCTTTTGCGTGGTCGTTCTCCTGGCACCACTGCCTTTGAGCGGCGGCTACCTGTCCAACGTGCTGATCTTCGTCGGCATCCACAGCATGCTGGCGCTGGGGCTCAACCTGCTGCTGGGCTACGCCGGCCAGATCTCGCTCGGGCAGGCCGCCTTCTTCGGCCTGGGGGCCTACGGCTCCGGCATCCTCACCACTCATTTCGGGATGAACCCCTGGCTCGCCATGGTGGTGGTGGCCGTCTGCGTCTCGGTATTCGCCTTCGCCATAGGATTCCCGGTCCTGCGCCTGAAGGGGCATTACCTGGCCATGGCTACCCTCGGTGTCGGCGTCATCGCCAACATCGCCTTCAACGAGACGGTCGATTTGACCGGTGGTCCTTCCGGGCTCTCCGGCATCCCCCAACTCTCCATCGGGAGCTTCACCTTCGACTCCGACCTGAAGAACTACTACCTGGTCTGGAGCTTCGCCCTGATCGTCATCCTGCTCTCCCTGAACCTGGTCAACTCCCGGTTCGGGCGCGGCTTGCGCGCGATCCACGACTCGGAGGTAGCGGCACGGGTGATGGGGGTCAACGCCAGGATCATGAAGGTGCAGGTCTTCACGCTCTCCGCACTGATCTCCGCGCTGGCAGGGAGCCTCTACTGCCACGTGATGACCTTCATCTCGCCGGCCTCCTTCAGCTTCCCGGTTTCCGTGGAACTGCTGACCATGGTGGTCATCGGCGGTCTCGGCAGTATTTACGGCTCGATCCTGGGGGCCCTGCTTTTGACCCTGCTTCCCGAGATGCTGCGCGCGTTCCAGGACTTCGACATCGTCGTCTACGGGCTTTTGCTCATCTCGATGACCATCTACCTCCCCGGCGGCCTGGTGCGCGGGATTCCCGCACTGATCCGGCGCGTGGCGCCGGCAAGGGGGAGCAATGCTTAAGCTCGACGGCATAGGAAAGCGTTTCGGCGGGCTCACCGCCCTGGAGGGGATCTCCTTCAACGTGACCAAGGGGGCCATCACCGGCATCATCGGTCCCAACGGCGCAGGGAAGACCACCTTGTTCAACGTGGCGACCGGCATCTACGCCCCCTCGCAGGGCGCGGTGCTTTTGGAGGGGAAGAACATCTCCGCCTTCCCGCCCGAAAAGCGCGCACGCCTCGGCCTGGTGCGGACCTTCCAGAACATCGAGCTGTTCGGCAAGATGACCGTGCTGGAGAACGTCATGGTCGGGCTGCACACCCAAAGCAAAAGCGGGCTCTTCTCCTGTGCGTTCAGGATGCCCTGGCAGATGAGCGAGGAGCGCAGGATCAGGGAGACCGCCCTCAAGTGGCTCGATTTCGTGGGGATTCCGGAGCTTGCCGAGGTGGAGGCGGGTACGCTCTCCTTCGGGAAGGGGAGGCTGCTGGAGATCGCGCGCGCCATGGCGCTGGAACCCAAGCTCCTCTTGATGGATGAGCCCGCAGCGGGGCTCAACAGCCGGGAAACCGCCGAGCTGGCCGAACTGATCAAGCGCATCCGGGACCTCGGCATCACCGTGGCGCTGGTCGAGCACGACATGGACCTGGTGATGGACATCTGCGACAACCTGGTGGTCCTGAACCTGGGCACCATGCTGGCAGAGGGGACGCCAAGGGAGATCCAGGACAACCCGGCAGTGGTCACCGCATACCTGGGCGAGGCGGAGTAACGCGAAATGCTTAAGATAAAGAACCTGAACACCTACTACGGCAAGGTCCATGCCCTCAAAAACGTCTCCCTGCACCTCAACCAGGGGGAGATCGTCACCCTGATCGGCGCGAACGGCGCCGGCAAGACCACGCTTCTCAACACGCTTTCCGCCATCATCCCGGCCGCTAGCGGCGACATCCTCCTGGAGGGGAAGCCGGTGACCGGCCTCGCGGCGGACCGGATGGTGTCTCTCGGGCTCTCCCAGGTCCCCGAGGGAAGGCAGGTCTTCAACCCCTTGAGCGTCGAGGAGAACCTTGAGCTGGGAGCCTACCTGCGCTACCGCGCCCGGGGGCAGCGGGCAGAGATAGCTGCCGACCTGGAGCGGATGTTCCAGATGTTCCCGCGCCTCAAGGAGCGCAGGCGCCAGGCGGCGGGCACCCTGTCCGGCGGAGAGCAGCAGATGCTGGCCATGAGCCGTGCCCTGATGGCCCGTCCCAGGCTCCTGCTGCTCGACGAGCCTTCCATGGGGCTTGCACCGCTCATCGTGCAGGAGATCTTCAAGGTGATCGAACGGCTCAGAAGCGAGGAGGGGACCACCATACTCCTGGTCGAGCAAAACGCCCGCGCCGCCCTCAAGGTCGCCGACCGTGGCTATGTCCTGGAGACCGGTAAAGTAATTCTTGAAGGGATGGCCTCCGAGCTCCTGGAAAACAAGGACGTGCAGCGGGCGTACCTGGGACGGGACAAGAAGGAGATTTGGGAGCGGTAACGTATTATTCCCCCTCGCCCCCTCGGGGTGAGGGCAGGGGTGAGGGCGGGACTTTTCTGCTTCGTGAGGCACCCTCACCCGGCCTTCGGCCACCCTCTCCCCCAAAGGGGCGAGGTGATGATGACAGTTCATTGCTGTCTCCGTGTCTTCGTGGCAAATTTCTGGTTTTTACTTACGAGGTAACGCTATGCAGATTTGGGATCCCGATTACGAATGCATGCCGCGCGAGGAGATCGAGCAGCTCCAGCTCGAACGGCTGCAGGCCACGCTCAACCGCGTCTATAAGAACGTCACCTGCTACCGCAACAAGTTCAAGGAGCTGGGTATCGTCCCCGAGGACGTCCAGTCCCTGGCCGACCTCTCCAAGCTTCCCTTCACCACCAAGGAAGACCTTCGCCTCAACTACCCCTACGGCATGTTCGCGGTGCCGCTGCGCGAGGTGGTCCGCATCCATTCCTCCTCCGGCACCACCGGCAAGCCCACCGTGGTCGGCTATACCAAACACGACATCAAGGTCTGGTCCAACCTGGTGGCGCGCTTCATGACCGCCGCCGGCGTCTCGCACGACGACGTGGTGCAGATCGCCTTCGGCTACGGTCTCTTCACCGGCGCCTTCGGCCTGCACTACGGCTCCGAGCTGATCGGCGCCTCGGTCATCCCGATGGGTGCCGGCAACACCGAAAAGCAGATCATGATCATGCAGGACTACCGGACCACCGCGCTGGTTTCCACCCCCAGCTACGCGGTAACCATCGCGGAGCGGATGGAGAAGATGGGGATCGACCCTAAGAGTCTCCTCCTCAAGGTGGGTCTGTTCGGCGGCGAGCCTTGGTCGGAGTCGATGCGCCGGGAGATCGAGACACGCCTCGGCATCTCCGCCACCGACAACTACGGGCTCTCCGAGGTTATCGGGCCGGGCGTGGCCGGCGAGTGCCAGTGTAAATGCGGCATGCACATCTCCGAGGATTCCTTCCTTGCCGAGATCATCGATCCGGAGACCGGCGAGACGCTGCCTCCCGGCAGCGTGGGCGAACTGGTGCTGACCTCCCTCAACAAGGAGGCCTTCCCGATGGTCCGCTACCGGACCCGCGACATCAC
>NZ_DATFBA010000317.1:0-6313 GCF_035254065.1 Geomonas sp. | reverse complement strand
ACCCAGACCGGCTCCACCGCCGCCTTGGTCTCCAAGTACCGGCCGCACGTGCCTATCATCGCGGTCACCCCCCATCAGAAGGTCCGCCGCAGGATGGCCCTCTACGCCGGTGTCCATTCCCTCAGGGTTGACATCGAGGGGGACACCGAGGCACAGATCCGCTCGGTGGAGGAGTCCGTGTTGGCTACCGGCGCCTTTAAGACGGGAGAGCTGGTGGTCATCACCATGGGGAGTCCGTTGTCGTCGCCAGGCACCACCAACCTGCTGAAGATCCACCGGCTGGGCCAACCGGGGGGCGGCGTGCCGTCCAACTCATAGGCCGGCTCCAGTCGCTCGTCTGTATGAGAGTTGCTCCCATTTATGAAGGTGTCGGGCAATTTCCCGCCGACTCAAAAGATCGTCTCTCGTCCGAGGTCCCCTCTCCCGAAGGGGGAGGGTTAGGGAGGGGGAACCACGCCACGGTTGCCAGCAGTGCCTCCCCGCCGCACCCTCCCTTCCTAAGGAGGAGCGGCCCGGGAGGCGGCCTTCGCCTGATACCTCCGGTCGCTGTTGACTATATTCAATATTTCCTATATATTCTCACCCATCACCCTGTGACACCGTGCCGCTCCCCGCTGACCCACAACGAGCATTGGACCTCATGGAAAAAGAAAAGCCCCTCAAGATCAGGCAATTCAAGAAGATCGAAGTCGCCAAGCCCAAGGTGACGGCCGGCGGCTGCGCCCCCTCCGCCGACCCCGACGCTCCCCCCTGCTGAGGACCGCGCACCTCCGCCGGCGGCGGAGAGATAGACGAAAAGGTCCCCGGTTTCCTGCGCTGGTACCGGACGGCCAACCCGAAGGTCCCGCAGGTGAGCTCCTCCCTGCTCCTCGCCGACCGGCTGGGAACCTGGAAGGTCCGCTGGGGGATCAACCGGATGCACTACCTGGTGCCGCCGGGGCTCTACGCGCTGGGTGAGCCCACCGCTGAAGCGCCGGTGGTGGTGACGGCCAACTACAAGATGAGCTTCGACCTGGTGCGGAGCGCGCTGTCCGGGCGCGACGTCTGGTTGCTGGTGCTGGAGACCTTCGGCATCAACGTCTGGTGCGCGGCCGGCAAGGGGACCTTCGGCACCGAGGAAGTGGTCAACAGGGTGACCAGCAGTGGCCTGGCCCGGGTGGTCAGCCACCGGCGGCTCATCCTGCCGATCCTCGGCGCTCCCGGCGTGGCCGCCCACGAGGTGCAAAGGCGGACCGGCTTCACGGTCTCTTACTGCTGTGTGCGCGCCGACCAGCTCCCCGAGTATCTCGACAACGGGCAGGTCACCACCGCCGCCATGCGGGAGCTCCGCTTCAACTGGTACGACCGCCTGGTGCTGATCCCCGTGGAGGTCATGCTGGTTCTTAAGAGCGTGGCCGTGATCGGGGCGGCGGTCTACCTGACCGCGGCCCTGCTGGTGGGGGACGGGGCCGCCCTGACCCCTCTGCTTGCCTACCTGGGAGCGGTCTTCACCGGCATCGCGCTGGCTCCGCTGCTCCTTCCGCTTTTGCCGACCAGAAGCTTCGCCATCAAGGGGGCCGTGGCCGGACTCGCCTACTGCGCCCTCCTCTATGCCCTGGCCGATGGAGCGCACTGGAGCCGGCCGGTGGCCCTGGCCGCCTGCCTGGCGCTGCCGGCGGTGAGCTCCTTCTACATGCTGAACTTCACCGGCTGTACCACCTACACCTCCCGTTCGGGCGTCAAGAAGGAGATGCGGTTGGCCATCCCTGCCATGGGGTGCGCCCTGCTGGCCGCGCTGGTGCTGGTCGTGGTGGGGAGGTTTCTGTGAGAAAGGGAGGTGAGGTCGGATGAAAGGTTTCAGGTATCTGCAGGGGGTGGCCACCCTGGAATTGGCCCAGGAGCGCTGCATCGGTTGCGGGCGCTGCCTGGAGGTCTGTCCGCACGAGGTCTTCCAACGGGAAGGGAAACGGGTGCGGCTGGCTGACCGGGACGCCTGCATGGAATGCGGGGCCTGCGCGCTGAACTGCCCGGTATCGGCGCTCAAGGTTGACGCCGGGGTGGGTTGCGCGACCGGTCTCATCAACGAGTGGTGCCGGGAGCGGAAGATCCCCGGCTTCGGCGGCGGGGGAAGTTGCGGGTAGCGGCGGATCTTCGCTCGGTAGACCCATCCTCACCCTGTCCCTCCCCTGTTACCCTTTTTACCCTTTGCCGTCTTTGGTCACTCCAGGCAGACCGGTGAGCAGGTTCGCTCCCGGCGGGGTGCTGAGCGCGGTCGCCAGGCTCCCGGCCTGCTCGATCCTCTCGAAGACCCGCACCGTTCGCTCCACCGTCTCCCGCGTCAGTTCCTCGATCCCCGAATCCCTCATCTCCCCGCTTTCCGGATGCCGCCACTTCGTCTTTGCGGTCGGGAATTTCCCCCCTCCCCATCTGCCACGCAGCGGATAGAAGAGATGCCGCTGTTCCCGGTACGGGGAGCCGAAGATCCGTGCCAGCAGCCTGACCGCGATCTTCCACAGGGTTCGGTCGTACATCGCCTGGAACCGGCAATGGAGCTCCAGGGCGCGCTCCAGGGCCGCCGGCGGCAGGGCCCCCTCCGGGTCGAACAGGTGCCCCGCCGCGCTCGCCATCACCTTGCGGGTCGCCGGGCAGAGCAGCCGGTCCAGCCTGCGCTGGCCGGGGGGAGTGGGCGATCTCAGGAAATGCAGGTCGATCGCGGTCTCGATCCGGTAGTGCTCGCCGATGCCCGCCTGGCCGCTGGCGGCGTAGACGTAGGGATGCAGCGAGACGTCGGCCTCCATGTGGCTGATCACCCCCAGCAGGCAGGAGAGCAACTCCGGCGGCAGCCCGTCCGGGAAGCGGCGCTCCACGGCGATCAGCGGCGCGTAGCTGTTGCCGGGTGCATCGTGGAAACGATGCCCCAGTTCGCGCGCCGTCGGGTGGAAGGGACCCTTGAAGATGTGGGCCAGGGTGTCGGGGAGCACGGCGCCCCCCAGGTAGGCCTTCTTGTGGCAGGCGATCACCTTGCGCAGCCTGCTCCCCTCCGGCAGCGCCTCCAGGGCACGCTCGGCCAGCATCCAGTGTGTTATTTCCTTCGGCATTTCGGTCCCAACCCCTCGATTCTCCAGGGGCTCATTGCCCCCTTCGCTGTTGCCAGCCGCGACAGTCTAAAGGAAACAGCCTCTCCGCGCAATCCCCTTGACTATCCGGTGGCAGCTGCTAAACCTTCTTTTAGCGAAAAGGGGACGGCACAAAGGAGATCGATAATGGAGAAGGACATGGTAAGGATTGTCTCGTGCGACGTGACCGATTGCTCCTACAACAAGCACAACGCTTGTCATACACTCGCCATCACGGTGGGCGGCCCCAACGACCCCTGCCCCAGCTGTGATACCTACATGCACGGCAACCAAAAAGGTGGCATTCCCGACATCCAGGGCGGCATCGGCGCCTGCAAGGTCGAGAAATGCACCTATAACCAGGCGCTGGAGTGCAGCGCCCCCAGCGTGAAAGTCGGCGTGCACCAGTCACACCCGGATTGCCTGACGTACAAAACGAGATAACGAGAACCGAGATAACTCTGTCAGCCGGTACATCCTGTTACATCCCCCTCAAAAACCGCCCCTTTCGCTTTTTCCGCCAAATCAGGGTTGCCGCCCACGTCGTATCCCCGCCTGACTCCGGCGGGGGAATCACCGCCAGGAGGTGCCGCATGGCACGCGAGGTAGAAGTAGATCAGGAAGTTTGCATAGGGTGCGGCCTGTGTGCCAGCATCGCCCCGGAGGTGTTCCGCTTGAACGACGGCGGCGTCTCGGAAGTGTACAACCAGTCCGGTGCCGAGGAGGACAAGATCCAGCAGGCCATCGACAGCTGTCCCGTCAGTTGCATCCACTGGCGCTAGTCCGCGTTCATCGAGCCAAAGGAGACAGTCATGAAATCGGGAATGAGGGAAGAGAGAGTGCGCGAACTGAGTGAGAGTTCCTATCTCATGCTGAGGGACAGCTACCGGATGGTGCAGGAGCTGAAGGGTATGGTGGATCGCTTCTACGGCAACTGCCTGACGGGCAAGGCCATGGACTTCGATACGCTCTCCGCCATCAGGCTCACCACCGACCGCCTGTACCAGGACATGGAGCGCTACCTGCGCCCCGAATGCGACCCGGACAGCGCCCATCCGGAGGCCATGACCGAGGCGTCCGCCGAAAAGGGGAGCCGCTAGCGGCCTATGGTTTCAGGGCACAAAAAAGCCCGCGCTCGCGCGGGCTTTTTTGTTGGTGCCTCTGCTGCCCGGGCTTCAGAGCTCGTGCAGGTTGCTGAACTCGGCCCAGGCAAGGTAGTTTCTGGGCCCCTCCACGAAGTCGTAGATGTTCTCCATGGTGGTCAGGTGCTTGCGTTCCTCCTCCGCCAGCATGAGCAGCCCCTTGCGGGTCGGCTCGTCCGGGGCCTTGGCGGCGAGGCTTTCGTAGAATTTGATCTCCTGCTCTTCCTCTTTGACCGTGAACCTGTAAAGGTCCGGGTCGCTCTCCTTCTCATTGAGCAGTTCCTGCTGGGTCATAAGCGGGTTGAAGCTGCAGGACGCGGCTTCCAGCCCGTCCATCTGGGCGTTGGCCGGGATGGAATTCCTCAATTTCATGAGGTTGTTGTGGTGATCTTGTTCCGAGGCGGCCAGCAACGAGAAGAGATTTTTCATCTCCGGCTGCCGGCTCTCTTTTTGGAGCCCTTGGTAGTACTTCACGGTTTCCGCTTCGATCTTGAGTGCGCAATCTAATACGTTCATGACGTTCCCCCTCTTCCCAAAACCGGGTCCAAAGACCGACTCCTGACAGTAACAGTATATCAAAAAAACAAATAGTTATAGCTGTGCGTTTTCACCTGGGGGCTGTGACAGTCTTTGTCGTATGGTTGAGACAGTAACGGCTACCATAAGATGTGCCCCGGTCTCCTTTGCCGTAGCGGTGACCGGCTCTATAATAGTAATCAGACAGGATAGATACGAACAGGAGCGCCGGTGAGAGAGCGGGAATCAGTACTACAACCTCTGCGACAGGGAACCACCTTCGATCTGCTGGTGATCGGCGGCGGCGCCACCGGTTGCGGAGTCGCCCTGGATGCGGCCAGCCGCGGGCTGAGTGTCGCCCTGGTGGAGAAGGGCGACTTCGGCTCCGGCACCAGCGCCAAGAGCAGCAAGCTGTTGCACGGCGGCGTCCGCTACCTGGAAAGGGCGCTGCTGGGGCTGGACCGCGCCAGTTTCAAACTGGTGAAGGACGCCCTGCACGAGAGGGGCGTCCTCTTGCGCATCGCCCCTCATCTCTGCCGCAGCCTCCCCTTCATCGTACCGCTTTACAGCTATCGCGATCTCGCCTACTTATCTGCTGGGCTCAAACTCTACGACTTGCTGGCCGGGGCCACCGGCATCGGTGCCAGCTCCCTGGTGGGGGCCGAGGAGGTGATCCGGCGCTTTCCCGCGGTGAGAAGGAGGGGACTCAAGGGGGGCGTCCTCTACTGGGACGGCCAGTTCGACGACGCCCGCATGAACCTGGCCCTGGCACTCACCGCGCTGGACAAGGGGGGGGCGCTGGCCAACTACCTGGAGGTGGTCGACTTCGTCCGGGAGGGCGAGGCTCTTTGCGGCGTGCAGGTCAGGGAGCGCTTTTCCGGCGAGGAGTGGGAGATCAGGGCCCGCTGCCTGGTCAACGCCTGCGGCCCCTCGGTGGACCTGGTCAGGCGGCTAGCCGATCCCGGCGCCAAGCCGCTTCTGCAGGTGAGCGCGGGGAGCCACCTGGTGCTCTCGCGGAACCTCACCCCCGGCGATACCGGCATGACCATCCCGCACACCCGCGATGGCAGGGTACTCTTCGTCCTTCCCTGGCACGGACGGACGCTGGTGGGCACCACCGACCGTCCCGCCTCGCCGGCCGCTTCCGCGCAGGCGACCGAAGAAGACGTGAACTACCTGCTCCGGCATCTGGAGCAGTACTTCGAACTGGGAGGGGCGGGGGGGGAGGATGCGGTGCTCTCCTCCTGGGCGGGGCTGAGGCCGCTGGTGGGGGACCCCGCCGCCTCCGACACCGCGAGGCTGCACCGGGACCACCTGATCGAACGCTCACCCTCGGGACTTCTCACCATCACCGGCGGGAAGTGGACCACCTATCGGAAGATGGCACAGGACACGGTGGACCAGGCGGTGCGGCTTGCGGGGCTCTTCCCTTTAAGGGAGTGCGTCACCGACCGCATCCCCCTGCACGGAGGGGAGGCCTTCCAGGCCGGCGGGGAGGAGGTGCTCGCCGAGCGCTACCGCCTGCAGCCTGACTGCGCCTCGCACCTGCACCACTCTTAC
>NZ_DATFBA010000316.1:0-4891 GCF_035254065.1 Geomonas sp. | reverse complement strand
TACGTGACCGCCCGCTGGGTGACCGGCGACCGCAAGAAGCTCGACGAGTTCCAGAAGAAGGAGGCGATGAGCCTCTACACCGATGGGGAAGGAAACCTCGCCTACCTGGCCGGGAGCCAGTGGCGGCTGGAGAACACCATGGAGAACTGGAAGGACCTCACCTTCCACGCCACCCGCGAACACAGCTAACTAACCTCTCGTTGCCGCTCTCATGAGACCTGATTCTTAGCAGTTATCTCCCGGCACGTCCCCCCCTTGATAAAGGGGGGACAGGGGGGATTGCTTGTGGACGTTGGGGTAGGGCGGACAGTGGCGGCATCTCCACCATCGTTCCCCCTCCCTAACCCTCCCCCTTCGGGAGAGGGGATCGTCCGACGCCTCTTAATCTTCAGTGGTTCACCTCCCGTACTATTCGGGTCACCTTCATTGAGCACTTCATGAGTGAGCAGGATTCCAACATCGTCGCCGCAGAAGCTGTACCCGCACAAGGCAGGCTCTCCGCAGGCGCCCTCAGCGTGCTCGCCGCCGGCATTCTCTGGGGGACCACCGGCACCACCCAGGCGCTCGCGCCCACCGGGGTGACGCCCATCAGCATCGGCGCCATGCGGCTGGTGGTCGGAGGTGCTGCCCTGCTGGTGCTGGCCTTGGTCAGAGGCGGTTTCGGCAAGATAAAATGGCCGCTTCTTCCGACACTGCTCGCCGCCGCCTGCGTAGCCGCCTACCAGCTCTGCTTCTTCCAGGCGGTCAGCCGCACCGGTGTGGCGGTCGGCACTCTGGTCGGCATCGGGAGTTCTCCGGTGATGGCGGGCATTCTCGGTTTCATCTTCCGGGGGGAAAGGCCCCAGCGTAGCTGGGTGGTGGCCACCGTGTTAGCCATCTTCGGCTGCACCCTGTTGGCCTGCGGGGGAGGGAGCATCGCCATCGATCCTCTCGGCATTGTGCTCGCCCTTGGCGCGGGGGCGTCCTACGCCAGTTACACGGTTGCCATCAAGGGTCTGCTGCCGGGACGGACGCCGGACGCCGTGATGGCTGTGGTTTTCTGCGCCGGTGCCCTGCTTCTCTCTCCCTTGCTGCTGAAGTGCGACCTGCACTGGATGGCAGCTCCTAAGGGCATTGCAGTCATCATCTACCTGGGCGTCTTCGTCACCGCGCTTTCCTACTGGCTTTTCGTCAGGGGGTTGCGCACGGTACCCGTGGCAACCGCGGTGACCCTCTCCCTCGCCGAGCCGCTGACCGCCGCCCTCCTGGGCATCCTGGTGTTGGGCGAGCGCCTCTCTCTCACCGCGCTCTGCGGCATCCCGCTGCTGTTTGCCGGCCTCGCCGTGCTGGCGGGTTCCGCCTCCGGAAAAGAAAAGGGCGAATGACTCTCGTCACTCGCCCTTTTGTCGCCTAAACTACCTGAACTCTCTGAACCCAATCCGCTCCTGCCAGCTCCCCCTCGCCCTCCGGGAGAGGGCCGGGGTGAGGGAAGCCTCGAATCTTCGTCGAAAGTTCCCTCACCCTAACCCTCTCCCGGAGGGAGAGGGGACAGTCGGTGAGAGGAGTAAATGTAAATGGGAGACTACTCCGGCAGCCCGAGGAAAGACAAGAGCCTCGGGTAATCGGCGTTCATCACCTGCTCCTCCGAAATCCCCGCCTCCGTCACCAACCGTAAAGCGTCGTCGAATACCCCGACCCCCTGCGCTATGTGCGCGTCACTCCCCAGCATGATCGGCGCGCCGTGCTTCGCGCACAGCCGCGCGACCTCGGTACAGTTGCCGATACTTCCGATCCTGCTCAGGGAGAGCGAGGAGTTGTTGATCTCCAGCGCCGTTCCAGTATCCACGGCCGCCTTGACGATCGTTTCGTAGTGGATAGGGAAGATGGGGTTGCCAGGGTGGGAGATGCACTTCACCCGCGGGTTGGCCATCACTTTCAAGAGGATTTCCGTGTTGCCGTCCACGTCCTTCCCGCAGTAGCCGCAGTTCTCGTGGAAGCCCGCCATCACGAACTCCAGCTGTTCCAGGAGTTCCTGTTCGAGGTCCAGGGTCCCCTTGGCGTCGAGGATATTCGCCTCGACACCGCGGAAGATCCTGACCCCGCCGATGTACCGCGGGATGAAGCGCATCGCGCAGAAGTGGTAACGGTGCGGGCCGCCGGGGAGGGCTGGGCCGTGGTCGGTAGTGGCGATAGCCTTGAGGCCAAGTTGGCTGGCCGCGCTGGCGAGTTCGTTGATGGTGGAGTAGGCGTGGCCGGAGGCGATCGTGTGGGTGTGCAGGTCGGCTATGATTTTCATGAGGATGACTATTTCATACGGGTCCCGAAAAGTCAACGACGGTCTATTATCTCATTCCCACTATCGCCAACTGTTCCCTCTCCCCCCGGGAGAGGGTTAGGGTGAGGGAACTTTCCACGAAGATATGAGGCTTCCCTCACCCCGGCCCTCTCCCGCAGGGCGAGGGGGAGTTGGCAGAGTCGGATAAGTTGTTTTTAGAAACAAAAAAGGGCGCGCCGTGCGGCACGCCCTTTTTAAACAACTGGTGAAGCTAATTACTTCGCAACAGCCTTGGCAAGCTGAGCAAGCATGTCAGCTTTGTAGGGGTTAGCGAAGAGGATGATGAGGCAGATAACGAGGGCGTAGATCGCGAGGGACTCGATCATGGCCAGACCGATCATCATGGTGGTCAGGATTTTGCCGGAAGCGCCCGGGTTACGGGAAACGCCTTCAACGGCGGATTTGACTGCCAGACCCTGGCCGATGCCGGTGCCGACGGTGCCGAGAGCCATACCGATGCCTGCTGCAAGAACGCACATAGTAAAGAATTCCATTTTACTTCTCCTTCTGGGTTTTATTTTTCCTAAATAGTATAGGAATTGAAATTGGTTGTTAGTGAGCGTGCTCCAGCGAGCCCTGGATGTAGATCATGGCCAGCAGCATGAAGACGAAGGCCTGGATGAAGGAGACCAGTACGCCCATCAGCATCATCGGCAGCGGCACCAGGAAGGGGGCCAGGCCGAAGAAGATGATGAGTACCAGCTCGTGGCCGTTCATGTTACCGAAGAGTCGCAGGGTCAGGGAGATGACGCGGCTGAAGTGACCGATGACTTCGATGAAGAACATCATCGGGGCCAGCCAGGCGATCGGTCCCAGGAAGTGCTTGATGTAGCCGGCGCCGTGCTCCTTGAGGCCGACGATGTGGGTGGCCACGAAGACCACGACCGCGCAGGCCGCAGTGGTGTTGATGTTGGCGGTCGGCGGGAAGAAGCCCGGGACCAGGCCGATCAGGTTGGAAACCAGGATGAACAGTGCCAGGGTGGCGATCAGCGGGAAGAACGGCTTGCCGTGCTCGCCCATGGTCTCAACCAGCATGTTCTCGATGCCGCCCACGATGACTTCCATGAAGTTCTGGATGCCGGAGGGAACCGCTTTCAGGCTCTTGGTGGCGGCGATGGAGAGCAGCACCAGCATGGCCATGATCAGCCAGGTGTAGATGATCGCGTCTGCGCCGGCTTCACCGATACCGAGCGGTTTTACCATCTCGCGGAAAAATTGCAGGAATAAAAACGGGTGGACCATTGGCTACTCTCCTTTACGGGTCGACAGGTATATCGAAAATGCAATTATGTTGATTACGACGACTGAAAGCCCGATGAACAGCCCGAAGATGTTGGCATGCAGGTTGACGATCAGTACGTACAAAAGCGCCGCCATGATGGCGAGTCGTATCAGGTAGCGGAACACAGCGAAGCGCGATGCATTGGCCGGCTGTGCCGTCAGCAGGGCTTCCAGCCCCCGCCTGATCCAGAGGAGATTCGCCGTCGCCAGCACTCCCCCTGCGAACAGGGAGAATCCGAAGTTGGCGGAGCGCAGCACTCCGGTCAGTATGCCGCCAACGGCCGCCAGGGAGAGGCTCCCCGCCACCAGCCATTGGAAGATGTTATCCTCGTTTAGTCTCGTCAGGCCCGCCACTCCCCATCTCTTTTCTGGCAAGTATGAACATGTTGCGGAAGCCCGCCACTATGCCGAAGAAAAGGAAAATGAAGAAGAACCAGTGGTTGGTGCCGAGCCAGGCGTCCAACTTGAGGCCTATGAAGCCGCCGATGACGATGGCCACCGCGAAGGAGATTCCCATCGTGGAGACCATGCCAAGCGTCTTCAGCAGGCTTTTCTTCTCCTCGTCCATGTAGGCCGCCCTCGATTCCGCAGACATCACGGATGAAAACCTAGGCTAAATACCACGGTGTAGTGGGAAATGTCAATTAATTTCCGAGTCATCCTCTAACAAAAATAACGATTTACCGTGTACGTCAAGGAGGTTTGTATACATACGGTATACGTAACGCGCCGCTCTCCTCCTGTCATTTCCAGTATATGCCTCTTCGCCTCATTGCAGCTACAGGCTTGGCGGGTAGAATGATAAAGATTTCCAATCCTGAAGGTGAATCGGGCCGGCGAGACTGCGAGGGGTGGAGGCGGTCTTGGAGCCTTTCTTCGGAGGTGGACCGTGTCGGCGATGCTGGGAGAGATGCTGCTGAAAGTCGGTGCGCTCACGGAGGAGCAGCTTCAGCAGGTGCTGCATGCCCAGGCCATTTACGGTGGCAGGCTGGGCACCAACCTGGTGGAGATGGGGCTGGTCGAGGAGGAGGACCTGGCCCGGGTGCTTAACGAGAAGATGGGGGTGCCCCACATAGACCTGGCGGCCCTCAACTCGGTCCCGGCGGAGGTCCTCTCGCTGGTCCCCTCCGAGATGGTGCAGCGCTACCGGGTGCTGCCGGTTGAGGTGAAAGGGAGGAAGCTCACCCTGGCCATGGAAGACCCCTCCGATTTCGGCGCACTGGACGACATCGGTTTCGTCACCGGGTTGGTGGTGGTGCCGCGGGTCTGTTCGGAGCTGAGGCTCGCCCTGGCGCT
>NZ_DATFBA010000315.1:0-2787 GCF_035254065.1 Geomonas sp. | reverse complement strand
CTGGGTGCTGACGTCAAAAGGTGAGAAACCGGTGCCTTGGGGTATCGAGTTGAGATTGGAGGTTTGAGGATGGACAAGGAAATTCAGTACAAGCCGATGACGGCGGAGTCGGTGGGCGAGCTTTTGAGGGAAGCCGGAGCTCAGGTGATGGTCCGCGCCGGTCGCAGCGAGAACTACAGTGCCCCCAGGGAGTTCTCCTTCGAGGTGAAGGCGATCTTTGAGAACGGGATGGGACTGCACGTGGTGGCGCGGCAGTTCAACTACCGCGACCCCTGGGAGGCGGAAGGACGAGTGAACGACCTGGTGGACGTCATGCTGCTGCGCGACGGCGCGCTGACCCCGCTCCCCAAGGGGTATCCGTACTTTCAGGGGATCGAGGAGGAGTGCGGCCTGGACGAGGACGGCCTGAAGGAAATCATCGACTGCGTCAAGAAGGTGAACGTGAAGCTGTATTTGCTGCAGCAGATGACGGGGGATCTGTAGTGCCCTCTTCCGATAGTCCCCTCTCCCCACGGGAGAGGGTTAGGGTGAGGGAAATTTCTACGAAGATATGGAGCTTCCCTCACCCCTGCCCTCTCCCGTAGGGCGAGGGAGTGTCGGCGAGAGACGGGATAAGTTGACGCAATCACGAGATCGTCAACTAGATCTCGTACTCCTTCATCTTCCTGTACAGCGTATTCCTGCCGATGCCGAGCTTGACGGCGGCTTTCTGGATGTTGCCGTCATAAAAGGCGAGCGCGTCGCAGATCAGCTTCTTCTCGGCATCCCTCAGTGAAAGCACCTCGGTCGGCTTTACATCCCCACCCACCGCTGCCTTAACCGGCTCGCTCCTCTCCCCCTTCTGCTCGCCCGCGTAACTGAGCGCTCTCGGAGAGTCGAGGGGACTGGCTCCGCAGGGGCCTGTCCCCCTTCCCGGTGCCTCGACCACATCGAACATCTCTTCTCTCAGCACCCCTTCAGGGCCGGACCGTATGATGGCCCTTTCCAGCGCGTTCTCCAACTCCCTGATGTTCCCCGGCCAGCTGTGCGCCGCGATCTTCCTGAGGAAACCTGCCTCAATCTCCGCCGCCCGCTTCCCGAGCTTTTCGCAGATCTTGTCCGCCAGGTGCCGGGTCAGCAGCTCGAAGTCCTCGGCGCGCTCCCTCAGTGCAGGTATCCGCATACCCAGGACGTTCAGCCGGTAATAGAGATCCTGCCTGAAGTTCCCCTTCTCCACCTCGGCAAGCAAGTCCTTGTGGGTGGCAGCGATCACCCGGATGTCGACAGGCTTTTCACGACCGGAGCCGATCCTCGATACCGTCTTCTCCTGCAAGACGCGCAGTAGCTTGGCCTGTACGCTGAGCGACATATCCCCGATCTCGTCCAGGAAGATGGTGCCGCCGTCGGCGATCTCGAACTTGCCCGCCTGCCCCCCTTTCCTGGCGCCGGTGAAGGTCCCTTCCTCGTAACCGAACAGCTCGCTCTCGATCAAGGTTTCCGGCAGCGCCGCGCAGTTGAGGGCGATGAACTGCCGCCCGTGGCGCTGGCTCGCGTTGTGGATGGCCTGGGCGAACAGCTCTTTGCCGGTGCCGCTTTCCCCGTTAATCAGAACGGTGGACGGGCTGTCGGCAGCCAGTTTCGCCCACTCCTTGGCGGCGGCGATGGCGGGGCTTTCTCCGATGATGTCATCAAGGGTGTAGCAATGGGAGTGCATGACGGTGGGGCGCCTGGTCTGGTGCCGGCTGTCGATCTCCCGGAAAACCGCCACCACGCCGATCACCCCGCCGGAATCATCCCTCAGGAGCGAGGCCGAGCTGTAGATCTTCTTCCCTACCCTCTCGATGATGATCTCGCGATCCTCGTACTCCTGGCCATCGGCCAAAACCCTCAGCATCGGGGAGCGGGCGCTCACCACCTGCTCGACGTGGCGTCCCTTGGCGCGGGAGGGGACGACACCGAAAATCTCGGCCCCCTTGGCGTTGATTTCGGTGATGATGCCGCTGTTGTTGATGGAGATGAGGCCGTCGGACATGTTCTCCAGCAGTGCGTTGGAGTAACGGTAGGCCATGTAGAGTTTGTCGGTGGCACGCAGGAGGCGGAGCTGGTTTTCGACCGCGTTTGCTGCGGCCACTACCATGCCGAGGGTGTGGGCGTTGGCGACCCGGTAGTCGCCGCTTATGTCGAGGATGCCGACCATTTCACCGTCGGCATCGAAGATGGGTGCTGCGGAACAGGTGAGGAAGTGGTGCTGCTGGCAGTAATGCTCCCAGGCGTAGATCTGGACCGGCCGTTTCTCGACCACTGCGGTGCCGATGGCGTTGGTCCCCTTGACCGCCTCGCTCCAGTTGCCGCCGGGGCAAAGGAGCACCCGCTTGGTCCTGGAGACGATGTCGTTGTCGCCCATCACCTCAAGGAGGTATCCTTCTTCGTCGGTCAAGACGACCTGGAACCCCGAACCCTTCACGAAGTTGTACAGGTTGTCCAGGTAGGGCCTGGCCACCTTCAAGAGGTGCTGTTTGCTGAAGAGCTTCTCCCGCAACTCCGGGAGGCTTACCACGTGGTCCTCTTCCTTGTAGGGATTGATGTTGAGGTTGCGGCAGCGCTGCCAGGAGTTGGCTACCTCCGGTCGCAGCTGCTGCAGGTCGAGGATATCGTTCTCAATGTAGAGGTTCCACGCCTTCGGGGTTACCTCTACGGCATTGGAAGACATCAGTGCTAGCTCCTTGTAAAAGACCGTAGCGTATACAGTTCAGGACACTATCGCTTTTTGCCCTCCAGGATGTCAAGAGATTTCACGTAGTATTTAGT
>NZ_DATFBA010000314.1:0-7502 GCF_035254065.1 Geomonas sp. | reverse complement strand
GAGCCTTTGCCGTGCCATCGAGCGGGAGAAGCTCGCCATCAAGTGGTCCGCCTTCGTGAACCCCGGCTTCTTCAACGCCCCCTTGGTTGACTCCATGGTGGCCGCCGGCTGCGACGCCATCGAATTCGGCAGCGAGTCGGGTTCCGCCACCATGCTCAGAAGCCTGGGGAAATCGTTCGGCGTCTCCCATCTGCGTAGCGCCTCCAAGCTCTGCCGCGAGGCCGGCATCGACTTCGCCCACTATATCCTGTTCGGCGGGCCGGGCGAAAGCGAGCAGACCATCGACGAGACTTTCGCGCTTGCCGATGAACTGGATGCCGTCGCCATGATCGCCATGACCGGGATCAGGATCTTCCCTGGTACGCCACTGTACGAGCGCGCCATGGTGGACGGGGTGATCACGGCCAGGACTCCGATGCTGGAGCCGGTTTTTTATCTTTCACCTCCCATCCGGGAGACACTCTGTGATATGGTGGCGACGCGCGCCCTGGAGCGCAGGAACTGGGTGGCGCCGGGGATGGAGCTGAACATGAGCGACGCCATGCTGGACGCCATGCGCCGCTTTACGGTGCGCGGCCCGCTCTGGAAACAGCTGAAACGGCTCTCCCGGAGCAGGATCAAGCCGATGTAGCCGGTCTGCGATGCAGCCGATCTGACATTGAAGCAGGAGCAGTCTTAATGGAATTCGAATACCGGTCGGTCATCGTCACCGGCGGCACCCGCGGCATCGGCAGGGCGATCTCCCTGCACTTCGCCCGGCTGGGCGCCACGGTGACCGCTGCCTACCTGAATAACGACGTCGCCGCCCAGGAACTGGTACGTGAGGCCGCAAGCCTCGCCGGCTCAATCTCCACCGTCAAGGCCGACGTCTCCACCTCGGAGGGGGCCAAGGCGCTGATCGACGCCGCCTGGGCTGCTCACGGCTCGCTGGATATCCTGGTCAACAATGCCGGGATCATCCGCGACTGCTACCTTCCCATGATGTCGGAGGCCGACTGGGACTCGGTCGTGCGCGGCAACCTTGACCCGCTCTTCCACTGCTGCAAGTGGGGGGTGAGGAAGATGATGGCCAAAAGGCGCGGGGTGATCGTCAACCTTTCCTCCGTTTCCGCCTTCTCGGGTACCGCCGGGCAGACCAACTACGCAGCCAGCAAGGGGGCGGCCGTCAGTTTCACCAAGTCCCTCGCGCGGGAAGTCGGTCCCATGGGGATCCGGGTCAACGCGGTGGCTCCCGGACTGATCGAGACCGAGATGATTGCCGGCATGAAGGGTGAGGTAGTGGAGCGGATCGTGGGCGCCTCCGCTCTGGGGCGGATGGGGCGCGTCGAGGAGGTGGCCGAGGCCGTCGCCTTTCTGGCCTCCGACCGAGCCTCCTATATCACCGGCCAATGTCTGGTGATCGACGGCGGCATCCTGTAGTTCGTTAGAGAAGTGGGTAATTGCAGCGAGGTGTCATGAGAAGCAGCACTAAGAGCAGAATTGCCATAACCGGCCTCGGCATCTTCACTGCCGCGGGTAGGGACGTCGCGTCTTTCACTAGATCACTTTTGGATGGCACCAGCGCCATTGGAGCGGTCGACCTCTTCGATGTATCCCCTTTTCCCTCTCACATCGGGGCGCAGGTGCAGGGCTTCGATCCGCTCGACTACTTCCCCGCCCAGGTGGCGCGCAAACTCTCCCGCGTCGACCAGTTCGGGCTGATCGCGGCCGGCGAGGCGCTCAAAGGCAGCGCTGTCGGTGGTTGTTACTCCCCCTACGAAATCGGGGTCTGCGTCGGAGCAGGCGCCTCCGGCATGCTGCAGTGCGAGGAGTGGCTGAGCGAAACGCTGGCAGGCCGCCACGGCAAGGGCTCTCTATTGCGCGGGCTGCTCCCCGATCGTACCGCGACTTGCATCTCCCAGACCTACAACCTCTGCGGGTACCAGTCCAGCATCACCACCGCCTGCTCCTCCTCGGCCAGTTCCATCGGCTGGGGGGCCGACCTGGTGGCTGCCGGACGCCTGAAGGCCGCACTGTGCGGTGGCTCCGATTGCCTCTCCCTGTTGACCTTTGCCGGTTTCAACGCCCTGCGGGTGGTCGATCCGCAACCGTGCGCCCCCTTCAGCCTGGGGCGCCAGGGGATCACCCTGGGTGAAGGGGCCGCCTTCCTGGTTCTGGAAGGTGAGGAGGATGCCAAAGCCCGGGGCGCCCGTATCCACGGTTACCTGCTCGGCTATTCAGTGGCCGGCGAGGCCTACCACATGACCGCTCCCGACCCCAGCGGCACCGATGCGGCGCGGGTGATGACCGAGGCGATAGCTCGCGCCGGTGTTTCCGCCGGAGATATCGGCTGGGTCAACGCGCATGGTACCGGCACCCCTCTCAACGATATGGTGGAGTCCAAGGCGATGAAGGTCGTCTTCGGCGAGCGTGCATCGGAAGTCCCCCTGGTGTCGGTGAAGGGATTGACCGGGCACTGCCTGGGCGCAGCCGGAGCGGTGGAGGCCGTTTCCACGCTGCTCGCCCTCAAGGAGGGGATCATTCCCCAGACCCTGAACTTCCGCGGACAGGATCCGGAATGCGACCTCGATTACTGTCACGCCGCTCCCAGGGAAAGCGACGCCTCGATAGCCCTTTCCAACTCGTTCGCCTTCGGTGGCAACACCACCTCGCTCGTTATTTCGAGATGAGGGAAGGGAAGGGGACTGGCTCCGGCTAGGTGCCTGTCACCCTCTCCAACTAACTCTGACTCACCGAGTCATAAGCAGTATGGAGCAAGCAGGTGCAAAGAAGGAGTTTCAGTGAATAGTGCACACGACGATATCGTCATTTCTGGCGTAGCCGCCATTTCCGCAGCTGGTGTGGGAACCGCCGCACTGATCGAGGCACTTGCTGCCGGGAACAGCAAGCTGCAGCCGGTTCCCGAGGACGTAGTCGGCGAAAGCGGCCACCTGTGGGGGAAGGCCGACTCATTCAAGGCCTCAGACTACATGTCGCCGCTCAAGGCGCGCAAGTTTGACAGGAGCAGCTTGATGGCGGTGGTCGCCGCCGGCATGGCCCTCAAAGATGCTGCCATCGACGTCGCCGCCCTCGATTCCAGCAGGATCGGCATCGTCCTCGGTTGCGGCTTCGGCGGCATCGCCTACGCCGAGGAGTTCTTGCGCGGCTATTTCACGGCCGGCACAGAAGGGCTGGTCCCCATGCTCTTCCCCAACATCGTTCCCAACGCGTCTGCCAGCAACGCATCCATCGAACATAAGCTGAAAGGTCCCAACGTCACCCTCATCCAGCGCTTCTGCTCCGCCGAATCCGCCTTCTTGATGGCCATGCGCTTTTTGGAGGAGGATCGTGCCGATATCATGCTGACCGGTGGCGTCGACGAACTCTTCGCCGGCATGTTGAAAGGCTTCAAGTCCATCGGGCAGTTGAACAGCTTCGGTGGGTGCTTCAGTGAGGGAGCCGGCCTGCTGGTGCTGGAGAGGGGTGGTCACGCCCGCCGTCGCAACGCCCGTATCCTGGCCGGGGTCGGCGAGGTGAGGTCCATCGGGCGGCTTTCCCCGGGACTCGAGGCCGAGGGTGTTGAGAGGCTGCTAGGGAACTCCGGCCGTCCCGGCCTGATGGCACTTTCCGGCACCGCCACCTCGGATGGCGAGCTTTTGGCCTGCCTGCCGGAGGCGCCGGTACTGGATACCGGCCGCATACTGGGACGCGCCCTGGCCATGGGAGGTCTCTCCATGACCGCCCTGGCGCTCTCCCTCAAGCCGGGTCAGAGCGGGGTGCAGATCGCCGCTTCGCCGGAAGGTCCCTACTACGCGATCGAAATGACCGGAGGGGATCCTGTTTCATCCTGATCCTTGCAAATATCTCCCCCATCGACCGCCTTTTCTGTTCATAGACCTGGTACTCTCCCTGGATCCTGGTGTCGTTGCCACCGGAGAACTCGGTGTCACCGGAGAGCTTTACTTTCCTCCGGTATTCCTGGTGGAGGCCATCGCCCAGTTGGGCGGCATCGCCGCCGGACAGAAGGATGGCGAGGGTGGGGTGCTGGCGGGCTTCAGGGACGTGGTGCTGCCAGCTCGCGTCATGCCCCATGGCAAACTCCTCATCACCGCCAAGGTCGTGAAAATATTCGGTCCCCTCGTGCAGGTGGATGGAGAGGTCCGGCAAGAGGGTGAGGTAATCGCGACCGCGACCGTCACCTTGGCCATGACCGGGCCAAAACAGCGCTGATTTACATGGACCTCGGGAGAGGGTAGGGGTGAGGGAAATCGCGAATTACCCTCGACCTATGGTTTGACAGGTTAGGCGGAGTAGGTGTGAAACCGTTCGTGCGGAGCCTGTCGAAGCATGAACCCCAACTTCTTCCCCCTGTAAAAGCCGTAAGAGTTTCAGGCCCTTCGACAGGCTCAGGGTGAACGGCTTTTTTTCTTTAGTGACAGTACCTCTCTCAAATGTGTTGAAATAGGTGGGTTGATGACCAAATTTTTTCTCGCCCTGCTGCTGCTCCTGACTGCCACCGTCTCCGCCTACGCAGCCGCCGACCCGGCGGTCGAGGCCATGGAGACGCTGCGGCGCGGTTTTGCCGGCACCAACGATTTCACCGCCGACATCACTCAGGAAAAGCAGCTCGCCCTGATGAAGAAGAAGATGGTCTCCAAGGGTGTGGTCCGCTTCAAAAAGCCGGATACCTTCTTCATGGAGTTGTTGCCGC
This sequence comes from Geomonas sp., assembly GCF_035254065.1. Lineage (GTDB taxonomy): Bacteria > Desulfobacterota > Desulfuromonadia > Geobacterales > Geobacteraceae > Geomonas. Next base: position 2,812 of record NZ_DATFBA010000314.1, on the reverse strand, counting down.
CTCATCCGAGCCGGCTGCTCCTGAAGGACAATGTGATGACCATGCGGCTTCCGGAGCAGGCGGTGACCGAGAAGGTCGTGCTGCCGCCCGAGGAGGGGCTCAAGAAGTGGTTCGCCTTCCTGGGGAAGCCCATCACCACCCTCCCGGAAGGGGTGGCGATCAAGGCGGAACGGCGCGGGAAACTTTGGAATGTGCAGATTTTCCCAAAGAGCAAGGGAGCAGTTCGGCAATTGACGCTTACCTTCGACGCCGAGGGGAAGATCAGTCGCATTGTCATAGATGAGCACAACAAGGACCAGACCATTCTTTCCTTCAAGAACGTCCGTCGCAACATCGGTCTGCAGGAGCGTGATCTCAAGGCTGAGTGATAGGACCGCCATGCCCATCCTCACCCTGACCCTCCCCTTGAAGGGGAGGGGACCACAGGTGTTACTCACATAAGTTAGCGGCGGCCTGTCATAGGCTTTTTCCCAGATCACCCAACTTCTCCCTCTCCTTCAAGGAGAGGGGCGGGGTGAGGATGTGGGGGGGGAGCCATTCACCCTGAGCCTGTCTTAGGGCATCAACAGCCAGTCCAGAATGAAGTTCAATGGAGAATCGACCGTGCCTTCCACCTCGTTGAGCCTGTTCTTGAGAAGCCTGATCCTTTGCCTCATCGTCTTTACGCTGTCCGCCTGTGCGACGGTCAAGAAACCTCTCACCGGTATCGTTGCCGGGCGTGAGGTCGAGACGCTGCAGTCGTCCATGTCCGTCTCGGTCAGGACCGGCGAGCACACCACCAGCGGCCGCGGCTTCCTCGTCTACAGGCAGCCGGACCGCTTTCACCTGGCGCTGCTTTCCCCCTTTGGCTTGACCGTCTTCGAGGTCTTCATCGATGGCGACAAGATCACCTGTCTCGTTCCCAGCAAGCAGCTCGCCTACAGCGGCCGGTTCTCCGAACTGCCACCGGATAGTCCCCTGCAAAGCATGGCGATGATGAAATGGGTACAGGTCCATCCTTCTCCTGCCAGTATTCCTCCCGGCACCAAGGAGACCATCGATCCCTCCGGCGATCACTACTACTTCGATGATCACAGCCTGGTAGACCACAAGGTCTCTCCAGAAGGAGACAAGGTCGCCTATCAGGATTATGGCAACGTGGACGGCGTAGCTTTCCCTGAAACTATCGTGATCAGCAGCCGTTACGGCACCACCGTCCGAATCGTCTTCGATGAGCCCCAGATCAACCAACCGGTGGAAGATGGGGCGCTGACTCCGGTGACCGAGGGATACAAGGTCCTTCCGCTGGCCGAGTTCAAAGGCTTCTAGAAGAGGATGCCCAATCTTACCCCGGCCTGGCTGGCCGCCGCCACCAAAACCGCCGTAGTCGCCCATCTTGAGTGGATGTACCGGATCACCACCAAGCGCCCGTTGAGGGTTGTGGTGGTCTCCCTCATCCTGCTCGCCCTGTCGGCCGTCTCCATCTTCAGCGTCCGCTTCGAAACCGATTTCTTCAAGCTGTTCCCCTCCCAGCGGGGCGCCCTGCGGTTGTTCCTCGATACCCTCAACTGGAGCGGCAGCTCCCGCGAGGCCTATTTCCTGCTGGAAGGGGATCGCGAGTCGCTGCTTCGCGAAGGCGAGGCCTTTGCCGGCAAGCTCAAGGCGCTGCAGGTCGATGGCCAGCCTGCCTTCGAAAAGGTCGTTTATCGGACCTTCGATCCCGCTGAGGCCGCTTCTTTCGCGACCTTCATCTCCTATGCGGCCAGCAAGCCGCAGCTCTTCCTGTCACCGGAACAGGTGTCCGACTATGCGGGGAAACTCCGGCCAGCAAGCATGGACGCCGCTCTCCAGCGTGCCCAGGCGGAGCTGGCCAGCCAGGCCGGCATGGCAGCCCGCGATATCATCGCCGCCGATCCGCTCTACCTGCGGGATTTGGTGCTCCCCCGGCTGAAGAAGGGTAGCCAGTCCCTCGACCTCGATCCGACTTCGCCCTATTTTCTCTCGCGGGACGGCCGGGTGCTGATCATCATCGCCCAGACCGCCCGTTCGGTGCAGGACATCGACTTCGCCCGCAAGCTGGTGGCCGGCATCAACAGCGCCCGGCGCGGCTTTTCCGTCCATATCTCCTGCACCGGCGCCCAGATCGCTGCCGTCATCGACGAAGCGACCATGAAGCGCAACGTCCAGGAATCTATCGTCGTCTCGCTGGTGGTGGTGCTCGCGCTGTTCTACCTCACCTACCGGCGGGTCATGCCGACCCTGCTCATCCCGGTCATCCTCCTCTTCGGCGTCGCCCTGGCCCTTGGCACCGCCGCGATCTTTCTCCGCTCCATTCACATCATCTCTTTCGCCTTCATGTCGCTCATCATCGGCATCGGCACCGACTATTCCATCCATATCTACGACCGCTTCTATGCGGAGCGTGCAGCCGGGATCCCTACCGATGAGGCCCTGCGGCTCGCCCTTATCCAGACCGGCCACGGCGTCTACACCGCCGCCACCACCACGGCGATCCCTTTCCTGATGCTGATGGTCTCCGACGTGCGGGCGCCCTTCGAACTGGGGCTTCTGGTGGGTTTGGGGGTCATCTTCTCGATGTACGCCTCTTTTCTGTTCCTGCCCCCGCTGTTGATCTATGCGGAGCGGCGCTTTCCGAAGGTAGGCTACCAGCCCCTGCCAACCTTCGGTCAGGCCTCTCTTTGGAGGTTCAGCCGGAGAAGGCCGCGCCGGACAGTGGTGGTCTCCCTGCTGCTGATCGCCTCACTGCTGGTCGCCGGCTGTTTCATCCGCTTCGAGGAGGACCTCAAGAATCTTCAGCCCAAGCACTCCGAGG
>NZ_DATFBA010000313.1:0-10862 GCF_035254065.1 Geomonas sp. | reverse complement strand
GGCCGTGCCGGACGTGATGGGCTCCCCGCGGACGCGCTGCTCCTGTTCGGCTATGGCGACGTGGCCATAGCGCGCGCCCTTATCGAAAACGGCGGCAACGCCGAGCAGAACAGGATCGAGCTGCACAAGCTGAACTGCATGACCGGCTTCGCGGAGGCCCAGACTTGCCGCAGGCGGGTGCTGCTCGGTTACTTCGGGGACAGGCTGGAGAAGGAGTGCGGCAACTGCGACATCTGCGAGAGACCCCCCGAGCGCTTCGACGCGACCGAGCCGGCCAGGAAGGCGCTTTCCTGCGTGTACCGGGTCGGCCAGCGCTTCGGGATGGGGCACGTCATCGAGGTGCTGCGCGGTTCCCAGAACCAGCGGATGCTGGAGCTGCATCACGACCAGCTCACCACCTACGGCATCGGCAAGGACCTTTCCCAGGACGCTTGGGGGAACTTGTTCCGGCAGCTGATCCACCTGGGGTACCTGGAGCAGGATCTGGCGAATTTCTCCGTGCTGAAGCTGACCGAGCGGGCGCGCCCGCTGTTACGAGGTGAGGAGACGCTTGAGTTGGCCAAGCCGAGGGACGCGCGGGTGGTGGTGAAGAAGGTGGCGGGCAAGAAAGAGGCCCACGACGATCCGCTCTTCCAGGCACTTCGGGCCCTGCGCAAGCAGATCGCCGACGAGCAGCAGGTTCCTCCCTACGTCGTCTTCTCCGACGCCACCTTGGCCGGGATGGCTTCCCAGAAGCCGAGGGACAAGTGGGAGCTGTTGAGGATCTCCGGGGTGGGACAGCAGAAACTCGCCCGCTACGGCGACGCCTTCCTGAGGGTGATCCGGGCGCAGAGCGGGGAAGGAGAGGAAAACGAGGTGACGCTGGAGGAATTTACTTCATAACCTCCAACAGATACCCGCTACCCGACAGGTGCCTCACCACATCCTGGATGTGCTCCCCACCCCTGGTCTCCAGCTCGACCAGCACCTCGGTCTTGCCGATGGGAAGCGACTTGGATCGACGGTCGTGGGTGATGATGGATATATTGGCCTTGGCCACGGCGATCTCGGTGGCGAGCCTGGCTAGAGCACCCGGCACGTCATCGAGCTCCACCTTGAGCTTCAGGTAGCGCCCCGCCGCCAAGAGACCCCTCTCCACCACCACGGCGATGGTCTTCACGTCAATGTTGCCGCCGGAAAGAAGCGCCACCGTCTTGCCGCTCAGCTTCTTCACCCTGCCGTTCAGTAGCGCCGCCAGCCCGACTGCGCCGGCTCCCTCCACCATCAGCTTGTTCCTTTCCAAAAGCGACACGATGGCCTGGGCGATCTCTTCTTCCTGGACCAGCACGACCTCGTCCACCAGCTCGCGGATCACCGGGAAGGTCTCGGTGCCGGCCGTCTTCACCGCGATGCCGTCGGCGAGACTCGCCTGGATCGGCACTGTGACCGGCTTTCCCTTCTGCAGGGCGAGCTGCATCGAGGGGGCGGCGACCGACTCGACCCCGATGATCCGCACCTGCGGGTGGGTCTCCTTGATGGCGGTGGCGATGCCCGCGATCAGTCCTCCGCCCCCGATGGGGACCAGGACGTTGGCCAGGTCGGGAATATCTTCCAACAGCTCCAGCCCGATGGTCCCCTGTCCCGCCATGACCAGCGGATCGTTGAACGGGTGCACGAAGAGGGCACCGGTCACCTCGGCCTGCTTGACGGCCGCGGCGCAGGCCTCGTCGAAATTCTTCCCCTCCAGCACCACCTCCGCCCCGTAATCACGGGTGGCGAACACCTTCTGCGGCGGTGTGCTTTCCGGCATGTACACGGTAGCCTTCACGCCGAGCAGGTCGGCGGAAAAGGCGACCCCCTGCGCGTGGTTTCCCGCCGAGGCGGTGATGACGCCGCCTGACAGCGCCTGGCGCGGCTGTGCCGTCATGAAATTGAGGGCGCCGCGGATCTTGAAGGCGCCTGTTCTTTGCAGGTTTTCACATTTGAAATAGAGCGGCAGGCCGAGCCGCTCGCTGAAGTGCTGGGCGTGGATCAGTTCCGTGCGACGCACCCTCTTCTTCAGTCGTTGGGCCGCGTCGAGGATCAGGTTGTAGTCGAGCATTAGCTATCCGTTGTCGGTGTAGTGATGGTGGCGGTTTAGTGGTGGTGATGTCCATGGGAGCAGGTGCCGCCATGGGGATGATGGTGCGGATGCGCATGCGCGTGGGCAAGCGAGGCCGCCCGCGGGCGATGCCGGAACTGCTTGGCCCCTTCCGTGCTGCAGCGCTCGGTCTCCAGCTGTAGCGTGGTGTGGGAGATGTGGAAGCGCTCGAAAAGCTTCTCCTCGATCCTTCTCAGCATGCCGCCGTGCTCGTCCTTGACACCGCAGGGGACCACGATGTGGCCGGAGAGCGCGATGATGTGGGAGCAGATGGTCCAGATGTTGACATGGTGCACCTCCTGAACCCCCTCCACTTCCCGGATGGTCTCACTCACCTCGTGCACGCTCATCCCCTTGGGCACCCCTTCCAGAAGGATGTGCACCGATTCCCGCACCACCCGCCAGGAGCCCCAGAAGATCACGAAGCCGATACCGACCGAGATCACGGCATCCAAAAGGTACCAGTTGCTGAAGTACATGATGATACCGCCTATTATGACGCCCACCGAGGCGGCCGCATCGCCGATCATGTGCAGGAAGGCGCTGCGCACGTTGAGGTCGTCATGCGAGTGGCCGTGCAGGGCGCCGGCGGCGAACAGGTTCATGGCCAGGCCGACCGCGGCGATGATCATCATGGGCAGGCTCTTCACCTCTTCGGGGTTGACCATCCTGCCGAAAGCCTCATAGCAGATGATGGCGGCGATCACGAAGACGGTGGCGCCGTTGATGAAAGAGGCGAAGACCTCCATCCGGTGCCAGCCGAAGGTGCGGGTGTCGGATACCGGGTAGGAGGCGAGCTTGATGGCGCCCAGCGAGAGCAGCAGGGCGAAGAGGTCGAGGAACACGTGAGCCGCATCGGAAAGGAGGGCCAGGGAGTTCGTCCAAAGTCCCCCCGCCAGTTCCGCTACCAATGTCGCGCCGGTCAGAAAGATGGCGTACTTGAAACGTCCTGCGATGCTTTGGTCCAGATGCTCGGCTGGTGCGTGTGCGTGCATGATGAGCCTCGAAGCCAGCGATGCGGGCGGGACGGCGGGAGCGACTTCCCTCCAGGGGAGTCGCTTGACTCCCGATCCCGCTCACCTCTCTGCACTCTCTCTGTCTGGGGCCGGTGTTACCACTGATTCCACTATGTGTCCTGCGCCATCTGTTGGCTTCCGTGCAGGCAGTGCCAGAAAGATCTGCACAGACACACTTTCTCATTACTTCTACAGTAAATAATATACCGAATTTCACTCTGATATTAGCAGAGGCGTCTGACAGGGTCAATGAGATAGGGGGGCTTTGCCGCCTTGCAATTTTGCGGATATACTGATATCTTCCGCGAACAAACAAGCACTGGAGGTTGACATAAATGGAACCGATTCACCACCGTCTCATCGTTCTTGGCTCGGGTCCCGCCGGCTACACCGCTGCTGTCTATGCAGCACGGGCAAACCTGAACCCCGTCCTCATCACGGGGCTTCAGCAGGGGGGCCAGCTGATGACCACGACGGAGGTGGACAACTGGCCGGGGGACGCCGAGGGGGTGCTGGGGCCGGAGTTGATGCAGCGCATGCACCAGCACGCCGAGCGCTTCGGTACCCAGATCATCTACGACCACATCAACAAGGCCCAGGTCACCAAGCCCCCCTTCATCCTGGAAGGGGACAACGGGACCTATAGTTGCGACGCGCTGATCATCGCGACCGGCGCCTCCGCCAAATACCTGGGGCTCCCTTCCGAGCAGGAGTACAAGGGGCGCGGGGTCTCAGCCTGTGCGACCTGTGACGGCTTTTTCTACCGCGGTAAGCCGGTTGCCGTGGTCGGCGGCGGCAGCACCGCGGTCGAGGAGGCCCTCTACCTCGCCAACATCGCCAGCCACGTCACCGTGGTCCATCGCAGGGACCGCTTCCGCGCAGAGAAGATCATGGCCGACCGCCTGATCGAGAAGACCAAGGCCGGCAACGTCACCATCGAGTGGAACCAGAACCTCGAAGAGGTGATCGGAGACGAGGGGGGGGTGACCGGGATCCGTATCCGTCACGCCAGCGGCTCCGATAAGATCATCCCCGTGCACGGCTGCTTCATCGCCATCGGCCACACCCCCAACACCCACCTGTTCGACGGTCAGCTGGCGATGGACGACGGCTACATCCGGACCAACGCCGGCAACGAAGGTAATTTCACCGCCACCAGTGTCCCCGGCGTCTTCGCTGCCGGCGACGTGCAGGACCGGATGTACAAGCAGGCCATCACCTCGGCCGGCACCGGTTGCATGGCCGCGCTCGACGCCGAGCGATATCTTGATATTCTCAAGTAGTCATTCCTGAACAAGACAAACCTGAAGTAGAAGACCTGCCTGTATAGATAAGACCCTAACGCGTATGTACTCTGCATTACCACTTCCTTGCCCGAAACGTCCCTTCCCCTTCAAGGGGAGGGACAGGGTGAGGATGGGGTTTAGGAGTCAACGATGCTCGCCAAGGTCCTCTCCAGCGCGCTGCTGGGAATCGATGCCATCCTCATTGACGTGGAAGTGGATATCGCCCAGGGGCTGCCGCAACTCGCCACGGTGGGGCTTCCCGACGGCGCGGTGAAGGAGAGCAAGGACCGCGTCAAGGCCGCCCTCAAGAACTCCGGCTACGACTTCCCCAACCGAAAGATCACCGTCAACCTCGCCCCCGCCGACGTTAAGAAGGAGGGGGCTTCCTTCGATCTCCCCATGTCCATAGGGATCCTGGCCGCCACTGGCGTGGTCAAGGGGGAGCGGCTGCAGCGCTACCTTCTCTTGGGCGAGCTGTCGCTGGACGGCGGCGTGAAGCCCGTGCGTGGCTCCCTCTCCGTCGCGGTCGCCGCGCGCGAGGCGGGTCTTGCCGGCGTCATCATCCCGGCCGACAACGTGAGCGAGGCCGGAGTGGTGGAGGGGATCGAGGTCCTGGGGGTCACCGAGCTCTGCCAGGTGGTCAATTTCCTGAACGGCTGCACCGACCTTTCCCCCTACAGCGCCGACATCGCCGCGCTGTTTTGGCAGGGAGGGGAGGCGGGGGACGACTTCAGCGAGGTGAAGGGGCAGGAGCACGCCAAGCGTGCGCTGGAGGTGGCGGCGGCCGGTTCCCACAATCTCTTGATGATCGGGCCCCCCGGTTCCGGCAAGACCATGCTGGCCAGGCGCATCCCCTCCATCCTGCCCCCCATGCTGTTCGAGGAGGCGATCGAGACGACCAAGGTCTACAGCGTGATGGGGCTATTGGAGCGCGACCACGCGCTCATCGCCAGCCGCCCCTTCCGCTCGCCGCACCACACAATCTCCGACGTCGGCCTGATCGGCGGCTCCAACACCCCCAAGCCGGGCGAGGTCTCCTTATCCCACAACGGCGTACTGTTCCTGGACGAGCTCCCCGAGTTCAAGAAGCACGTGCTGGAAGTCCTCCGCCAGCCGATGGAGGATGGCCGCGTCACCATCTCCCGCGCCCTTTCCTCCGTCACCTATCCCTCCCGCATCATGCTGGTAGCCGCCATGAACCCTTGTCCCTGCGGCTACCTTTCCGACCCAATTCACCCGTGCACCTGCACGCCCCTCATGATCTCCCGCTACCGCTCCCGCATCTCGGGACCTCTGCTGGACCGCATCGACATCCACATCGAGGTGCCGGCAGTGAAGTACCGTGAGCTGGTAGATCGGGGAGAGAGCGAAAGCTCGGCCGAGATAGCCTCCCGCGTGGCACGCTCGCGCGAGGTGCAGAAGGAGCGCTTCAAAGGGACTAAGGTCAGATCCAACTCCCAGATGACCGCCCGGATGATCCGGAAATACTGCGAGCCCGACGACGCCGGAAACAGGATGCTGGAGGTGGTCACTGACCGCCTGGGGCTGTCGGCGAGGAGTTACACGAGAATCCTGAAAGTGGCCCGCACCATCGCCGATCTGGAAGGGAGCGACGGCATCAAAGAGCACCACATCTCCGAAGCCGTCCAGTACCGGAGCCTGGACAGAAAGACGTGCTAGAGAGACGGGCTGGCTCCGTATGTGCCAGTCCCCTTTGCCTCTGAATTGGCGGAGGTCGATGGCAAACACATTAGACGGTGCCTGACCCCCTCGCGCATTCCCCTCGTGAATTCACGTAAGTATCAGGCTATGACGCAGTTATCATAACATTCCATTGATTTGGAAGAGAAAGCCCACGGTGAGCTGAACTGTTCACGTGGGCTTTCTTTTGTTTCTTCTTTCGTACATTTGAGGGTGCCTGCCCCCCGCATAGTTACATCCCCCCCTTATGCCATACGCCGGTCTTGCATCGAGGCGTTACTTGCCTTCGAAGGTGAATTCTCCAATATTAACCAACCCACATCGCGATTACTGCAAGTTATAGCAGGCAGTTGGGGCATTATTGGGGACGATTCAGCTCAGGCTGCGAAATTGTGGTGTAAATTGACTTTTGAGGATTAATTGCTACGATCTTAAACTGTTGCGTTCATTCAAAAAACGCATTTTTATGTACTTCGTACTGCACAACATGGTCCCGTTCGGCTTAACCAGATTAGCGCGTGCTAAAATGCCGGCGGCACAGTCGTTCTTTCTTAGCTTTTTGGCGCACCTCTGCAATTAAAGGTGATGTCGAACGGATCGTAGCACCAAAACCTGAGCACTCCATCGATTAGTTGCGTACAAAATTTCAAGGTGGAGACTAAACAACAACGCAAGGAGGTTTGACATGAGATTGACTGCTGCAGTGACGGGAATTGCTTTACTTGCTGCGACGACGGCCTTCGCCGGTGGCACGAAAACCTACCAGGTGACCGGCCCGGTACTCGAAGTGAAGGACGACATGATCGTCATCCAGAAGGGGAAAGAGAAGTGGGAAGTGGCCAAAGACAAGGATACCAAGGTGACCGGCGACCTGAAGGTCGGCAGCAAGGTGACAGTCATGTACACCATGAAAGCGGCCAGCGTCGATGTAAAGGCTGACAAGAAGAAAAAATGACGGAAACATCGGTGGGCATGGTCGACCTCTTGAGCAGATCGACGGAAGCCGATAGGAGGAAAGAATATGCATCATATTCTGGCGAAAGGGTTGTCCTTGTGTGTCGCAGCGATGTTGGTGCTCTCCTTTTCCCTGGTTGATGTCCACGCAAAGGATACCGGCAAGCCAAAGCCAGAAGCAAAGGCGGCAGCAGGGGGCAAGGTCGACATCAACAGTGCGTCGCAGGCGGAACTGGAAAAGCTCCCCGGGGTCGGCGCTGTTACGGCAAAAAAAATCATCGCGGGCAGACCGTATGGATCAACTGCTGACTTGGCCAAATCAGGGATGTCGGCTAAGACCATCGAAAAGATAACGCCGCTCGTGACGGTGGGTGCGGCTCCGGTAACCGCTCCGGTTGCCGCGCCTAAGATGTCGGCCCCCAAGGCCCAGACGCCTGCCGCACAGGCATCACCAAAGGCGACCAAACATGTTCAGCCGCCTCCTGCAGGCAGTGGCATGGTCTGGGTAAACCCCGATTCAAAAATCTTTCACAAAGAGGGAAGCAGGTGGTACGGCAAGACCAAGCAGGGGGCCTACATGACGGAGTCTGAGGCGATCAAGGCTGGATATCGGGAGTCGAAGCAGGGGGCTAAATAGGTGTTGTGAACCCGGATCGCAGATAGAAGCAGGAAAGGAGGTCGCATGGGACTTCTGGACGATCTTGCAGGCAAAGCTCAAGGTTTATTCGGCGAATGCGGTGAGGAAGGTTCCCTTCTGAAGGGCGTTGTGGAGATGCTTTCGGACAAGGAAGAGGGTGGCTTGGCCGGGCTCGTCCAGTCGTTCCAGCAAAAAGGGCTGGGGGAGGTCATCTCTTCCTGGATCAGTACCGGCCAAAATCTCCCGATATCTCCCGAGCAGATCAAGGAAGGGTTTGGCAGTGAGGCGCTCCAAACCCTGGCCGCCAAGACTGGGATATCTACCGAGGAGGCGACGGCCAAGCTTTCCGAACTCATGCCCCACCTGGTCGACAAGATGACCCCTGATGGCGTCATTCCGGAGGGAGGGGTGCTGGAAAAGGGCCTCGACTTCCTGAAAAGTAAGCTCGTCTGACCATCAGCCTGCTCAAAGAAATGTAATACAGTCGAGAGGACGTTAGTGAGTTGTTGACTTTACACCCAGGTATGCCGCACGTTCATCAGGCCTAACTCAACTTATCAAAAATGCCGCTGCTCGCACTGGAGCAACGGCATTTTCGTTTAAAAATTCCTTGTCACTGTCGAAATTTCCGGCTTGCCTTCACCTCTAGCATTAGACGGTGCCTGCCCCCCTCAAAGTGCTTGTGAATAAGCTCGATTGCCCTTGACATATCCGTCTATCCGAATATAATCGGGGCATGAAAAAAACCATACAGCAGTTCAAGGCCCTTGCAGACGAAACGCGACTACGGCTATTGGCACTCCTCCTCAGCGCCGGGGAGCTCTGCGTCTGTGACCTCACAGCCGCCTTGCAGCTCCCTCAATCAACGGTATCCCGGCATCTTGCTTACCTGAAAGGTGCCGGTTGGGTCAACGACCGGAGAGTGGGAGTCTGGATTTACTACTCGATTGCGACAGACAGCGTCATGCAGCAGGAGATTGCAGATGTTCTGTGCAAGCGACTCCCCCAGATCCCATCTGTCGCGGAAGACATCAAGCGTCTTGCCTCGTTTTCCGAAGGTGCCAGTTGCGCCTAATTTTTTTGTCCTGAAAAAATCCGTCCATTCGGATGTAAAGAATTGGCGTGAAGGAGTTCCCATGCCCGGCATCTCAAAGAAGCTTTCATTTCTCGACCGCTACCTGACCCTCTGGATTTTCCTTGCAATGTTCGCTGGGGTTGCCGCTGGATACCTCATCCCAGGCGTCGAGAAATTCATCAATTCCTTCCAGGTGGGCACGACCAATCTCCCGATTGCCGCAGGCCTCATTCTCATGATGTACCCGCCCTTCGCCAAGGTGAAGTACGAGGAGATGCCGGAGGTCTTCCGCAATAAGCGGGTCCTCGGACTCTCCCTTGCGCAGAACTGGCTGATCGGTCCGGTCCTCATGTTCTTTTTGGCCGTGCTCTTCCTCCCGGACAAACCCGAGTACATGGTGGGGCTTATCATGATCGGCCTTGCACGGTGCATCGCCATGGTCATAGTCTGGAACGAGCTGGCAAAGGGAAACACGGAGTACGCGGCCGGGCTCGTCGCTTTCAACAGCATCTTTCAGGTGCTCTTCTACAGTGTCTATGCCTGGTTCTTCATAACCGTTCTCCCGCCGCTCATTGGCCTTTCCGGTAGCGTTGTCGAGGTCAGCATCCAGCAGATTGCCAAGAGCGTCTTCATCTATCTCGGCATCCCCTGTATCGCCGGGGCAGTCACAAGGCTTGTCGGCGTCAAGGCCATGGGCAAGGAGCGCTACCACCGTGAGTTCGTGCCGAAGATTGGCCCCATTACCTTGATTGCGCTTCTCTTCACCATCGTGGTGATGTTCAGCCTGAAGGGCAACCTCATCGTTCAACTGCCGTTCGATGTCGCCCGCATCGCTGCTCCCCTTCTCATTTACTTCATCGTGATGTTCCTGGTTTCCTTCTGGATGGGTAAGAAGCTTGGAGCTGACTACAGTAAGACTACGACTTTGGCGTTTACCGCCGCCAGTAACAACTTCGAGCTGGCGATAGCGGTTGCCGTGGCCGTGTTCGGCCTCAATTCCGGAGCCGCATTTGCCGCCGTCATAGGCCCCCTGGTGGAAGTCCCGGTAATGATAGCCCTCGTCAATGTGGCATTTTGGTTCCAGCGCAGGTACTTCGCGCCGGCCGATCTTTAGGAGGGAAGAGGTAATGAATGGCAAGATCAAAGTGTTGTTCGTCTGTATCCACAACAGCGCACGAAGCCAGATGGCAGAAGCCTTCTTGAAGGAAGTCGGGGGCGATCGCTTCGAAGTGGAAAGCGCCGGGATCGAACCGGGAAAGCTGAACCCCATCGTGGTCGAAGCAATGAAGGAAATCGGTATCGACATCTCTGCCAACCGGACCAAAGACGTTTTCGAATTCATCAAAAACGGAACGGTTTTCCGCTACGTCGTCACCGTCTGTGACGAGACCAGCGCCGAGAGGTGCCCGGTTTTCCCCGGCATTGCCGAAAGGATGCACTGGGGCTTCCCGGACCCCTCGGCTCTGCAGGGAACGGACGAAGAGAAGTTGGAGGAGGTCCGGAAGATCCGGGAGGCGATTCGCGCCAAGGTCACGGAGTGGGCTGCAACGGTGACGGGATGATGCCGCGGAGGATGTCATGCTAAAGGATCTCGCCGACCGTCTCGTCTTCGGCGCCCTGGGCCTTGCCCCGGGAAGCCGCCTCGGCCAGACCCTCGACTACCTTTACGACCTTTCCAAGGAGGAGCCGGGATACCTCAATTTCTACCACCCGCACGTCCACGGGACGGTGGCGGAGCAGTACTGGGGAGGCCTGGCGGGCGCGCTGGTGATGAACGACCCGGCCGGCTCTCCCCTTGCCGGTCTCGAATCGCACGTGATGGTGATCAAGGACCTGACCATCAGCAACGGATTGCCTCAGGCCCACAGCTCGACCATGGACTACATGCAGGGGAAGGAAGGAAATCTGGTGATGGTCAACGGCAGGGTGAACCCGGTTTTGCCCATCCGGCCAGGGCAGGTACAGCGCTGGCAGACAGTGAATGCCTGAAACGCCCGCTTCCTCAACCTCTCTCTCGACAAGCACTCCCTTTACCTGGTCGGCACCGACGGCGGGCTGCTGGACAAGCCGTGCC
>NZ_DATFBA010000312.1:0-16282 GCF_035254065.1 Geomonas sp. | reverse complement strand
GGCGGAGACCACGGAGATGGGAAGGGTGACGCCGGTGATCACGGTGGAGCGCCAGGAGTTGATGAAGCAGAAGACGATCAGGACGGTGAGGATGCCGCCGATCAGCAGGGTCTCCTGCACGTCGGAGAGCGATTCGCGGGTCATGATGGAGCCGTCGCGCACCAGGGAAACCTTCACCCCCGGCGGGAGCTCCGCCTGGATCTTCTCCACCACCTTCTTGACGGCGTCCACCACCGCCACCTGGTTGGCGCCGGACTGCTTGTAGATGTCCAGTCCGATGGCGGGCTGCCCGTTCACCAGGGCGAGCTTGCGCCGCTCCTCGCTGCCGTCGGTGACCTTGGCGACCTCACCGAGCGCTATCGGCCTGCCGCCGCGCTCGGCCACGGTCATGCGCCGGTATCCCTCCGCCCGGTCCGGCTTCCCTTCCACCCGTAGCGGGTACTCGGCGCCACCGCGGGTCAGGTTTCCCAGCGGGGTGTTGGTGTTTTCGCTCTTGATCCCGTTGACGACGTCGTTCACGCCCAAGGAGAGCGCGTTCAGGCGGACCGGATCGAGCTCCACGGTGACTTCCCGCTTCTGGCCGCCCACCAGGTCGACCTTGCCGACCCCGGCCACCGACTCGAAGCGCTTCATCACCTTCTTCTCCACCAGGACGGTGAGGTCGCGGGGGGAAAGGGTGTCGGACTGCACCGCGAGGGAGGCGACCGGCATGCCGTTGAAGTCGAGCTTCTGGATGATCGGCTCCTCGACCCCCTTGGGAAGGTCGCCGCGGATGGAGGCGATCTTGGCGCGCGCCTCCTGGGCGACCTCGTTCAGCTTCTCCTCGAGACGGAACTCCACCACCACGGTGGACACCGACTCGCGGGAGAAGGAGGTGACGTGCTTCACGCCGGCGACCTGGTTGACCGCCTCCTCGATCCGCTTGGAGACCTCGCGCTCCACCGTTTCGGGGGAGGCGCCCGGGTACTTGGTGACGATGGAGACCACCGGCATCTCCACGTTGGGGAACATCTCCACCGAGAGCCGCTTGTAGGAGAAAAGCCCGAGCGTCACCAGTGCGAGCATCATCACGCCGGCGAAGACCGGCCGTTTTATGGAAAGGTCTGACAAGACCATCGATCTAGACTCCTCTGCCTGCGCTACTTCCCGGCCACCGTCACCTTGTCGCCGTCCTTCACGTCGAAGCCGCCGCGCACCACGTACTGTTCTCCCTGCGCAAGCCCTCCGGTTACCTCCACCTGGTCTGCCGCCACGGCACCGGTGGTGACCCGGCGGAGCTTGGCGACGCCGCCTACCACCACGATCAGGTTCCCCTTGCCGCTGCCGCTGTCCCAGGAGGAAAGGGCGGCACGCGGCACCTGGAGCACGTTCCTGCGGCTGCCGGTGACGATCCTGCCCTTGGTGAAGAGCCCCCCTTTCAGGAGCCCGTCCCGGTTCACCACCTCGGCGACCACTTTCAACGACCGGTCGGCGGCGTTTAGCTCCGGGTTCACGAACATCACCTTGCCGGTGAAGGTCTTGCCAGGGAAGGCGTCGACCGCGAACTCAAGCGGCTGGCCACTCTTCACCCGGGCCGACTCGGTGGAAGGGACGGTGACGGTAAGGTTCAGGATCCGGTTGTCCACCACCCGGAAGATCGGTTTGGCCGCGGCGGCGTCGCCGGCCAGGTCGCCGACGTTGACGTCGCGCAGGGCGACCACCCCGTCCATGGGGGAGACCACCAGACCCTTGCCGGCACGGGCCCGCACCTGGCGTACCTCCTCCTGGGCGGCGCGGACCTGGGCCCGGGCGGCATCGATGCGGGTCTGGGCGGCGGCCGCCTCGGTCAGCGAATCATCCACCTGCTGCTGGGTCGCGAGCCCCGCTTCCTTGAGCTTCTGCATGCGCTCGCGCTCCCTTTCCGCGCGGGTGGCCGAAACCTGTGCCTGCGCCAGGGAAGCCTTGGCGGACTCGACGGATGCCTCGGCCTTCTTGGCAATCGCCTCGGTTTCTGCGACGTCGATGCGCGCCAGCGGCTGCCCCTTCCGGACGGTTACCCACTGGGTGACGAACACCTCTTTCACCAGTCCCGGAATCTGCGTCTTCACGTCGGCGGCGAACTTGGGCTGCAGTTCGCCGGTCACCTCGATCCCCTCCGTCAAATCATGTGGAGCTGCGGCGGCCACCTCCACGGCGACCGGCGGCTTCACCGCCTCGACCTTCTTCGCTTCTCCCTTCCCGGAGCACCCGCCAAGGGCGAGGCCGGTCAGGGCCACTACTGCCATCACTGCACGCTTCATCTATCTCCTCCGATTCCGGTAAAAAGCAGGCTAAGGGCCCGCTGCAGACCGGGTCCGTCTATCTTCGGCTCTGGGGTGAGTTGTTCCTGGAAGGCTGCGTTGAGCATGCCGGTCAAGGTCCAGCAGACATCGTCGGGCTGGCCGCTACCGATCTCACCTGCCGCCATCGCCTCCTTGACCAGCGCGAGCATGGCCACGTCCAGCACCCGGCATTGGGCGTCCATGTCCACCAGCGGCGTCCCCTGTGGCGGGCCGTAGTAGATGGAGAACAAAAGCCGGGCGACCTGGATGTTCTCCATGAAGTGGTCGAAAAGCACCTCGCACATGGTGAGGATCCTCCCCTTTGCTGACCCCTCGCGACCGGCGATGCTGGCGATGAGTTCCTGGTGGCGCCGGAACGGCTCCGAGATCAGTTCCAGGTAGATACCTTCCTTGCTGTTGAAGTAGTAGTAGAGGACCGGCTTGGAAACGCCGGCGCTCTCCACGATCTCCCGGACCGTCGTTGATGCATAACCGCGCGTGGTGAAAAGGGTCAGTGCCGCCTCCAGCAGCCGCTGGCGGACGCCGGCATCACCTTCCCCGGCGGTGCTTTTCTTGGGACGAGCCATACCACCTCCAAAATTTACCTACCGGTAGGTAACTTAACAGCGCGGTGAAGTCAAGGGGAAACTGCAGAGTGGGCACCGGTGGCTCGGGGGCGGCCCTGTTGGTAGTAGGAACCGTGCTGAAACAGCTTGAAGGAAAGGTGGCTGCGTAGATAACTGCTTAGATAAGGATGCCTTTGCGATGGAGCGGGGCATGGCGGATCCACTGCCATACCCCGCTCTTTTCAGGTTCGCCTTGCCTGAGTTAAGGCGCAAATTTCCAGAGGTCGTTTCCTATCGGATCGTTGGTCCAGTCCACGTAATAGCGGCCACCGAAAATCCAGAAGTTTCCCTGTGCGTCGGTCCAGGCCACCCGCGACTGTACCGCGCCCGGTTTGTTGGTAGGCGACGATACCCCTTTGCTGCCGAAGACGGCGCCCTGATTTATGGTGGAATCGCCGGAGACCCAGGTCCACTTGGTTCCGTCAAACTTCCAAAGGTCGTTCAGTTCTCCGAAAACGCCGGCCGCTGCGTACCCGGCGCCCCCTGACAGCCAGAGGTTGCCGCTGCGGTCGGCCCAGGTGACCAAATCATCCCTGCCGCCCGGCTTGTTGGCGATGGACGCCACCCCTTTCACGCCATAGACACCGCTCTGGTTGGAGGTTGTATCGCCGGAAACCCAGGTCCACGCTGCCCCGTTGAATTTCCACAGATCGTTCAGATACCCTGATTGACCGCTGCCTCCATAACCGAAGCCTCCGAACAGCCAGAAGTTGCCGCTACTGTCGGTCCAGGAGGCCGCGCCATCCCTGCTCCCGGGTTTATTGCCCGCCGATGGGACCCCTTTGCTGCCGTAGACCCCGAACTGGTTGGTGACAGTGTCTCCCGACACCCAGGTCCAGTTGGTTCCATCAAATTTCCAGAGGTCGTTCAACTCGTATTGCGCGGAGGTGGTGGCGAGACCCCAACCGCTGAAGAGCCAGAGATTGCCGCCGGCATCGACCCAGGAGACGGCAAACAGGCGTCCTCCCGGTTTGTTCACCGGCGACGCGACTCCGCGCTGGCCGTAGATCCCCAACTGGTCGGGGCTACTGTCGCCGGAGACCCAGGTCCACTTGGTGCCGTCGAACTTCCAGAGGTCGTTCAGCAGCCCGCGAAAACCGGATCCCGCGTAGCCGACGCCGCCAAACAGCCAGAGGTTGCCGTCCTTCCCAACCCAAGAGATCGCGCAACTGCGAGCACCCGGCTTATTGGTAACCGAGGGAACCCCCTTGGTGCCGTAAACCCCGTATTGGTTAATGACGGTGTCACCGGAAACCCAAGTCCAGTTGGTACCGTCAAATTTCCACAGGTCGTTGAATTCACCGCGGGTACCGGATTGGTCGCGACCCTCCCCCCCGAAAAGCCACAGGTTGCCGCTGCTGTCGGTCCAGGAGACTGCTGCGTCGCGGGCGCCGGGCTTGTTGCTTGCGGAGGCGATCCCCTTGCTGCCGTAGACGCTTGCCTGGTTGCTGGTACTGTCGCCAGACATCCAGGTCCAGTAACCCGAGTTCCTGGTCACTGTCACGTGGTACGTCTTGGTGGTGCTCCCGGAAGAGACAGACAGTGTTATGACATTCTGTCCGCTGGAAAGGGGAATGGGGGAAGAGGTGGCCCCAGAGCCGACAACCTGGCCGTTCAGCGTGACGGTTGCCGATCCCTGTGTGGTGGGAACCAAGGTGATGGATGCGACGTCGCTGGTTACCGAGCATGCGTAGTCGGTAACGGAGGAGTCAAAAGAAGGAGAAAGCGTCCCCACGGATAGGGCAAGCCCAGACAGGGCGGCCTGACCGGCAGGGGTCTGAGACGGAGGAGTCGTGCTGGTTTGGCCGCCACACGCTGATAGCCAGCAAAGAGCAAAAAAGGAGAAGAAGAGCGCGAAGACCGTGTTCCTGTAGCGAGACATGTTGCCTCCCTTGTCAATGTGATTACCCCAGTCAGAATAAGAGGTTATGTTGGGTGTCATGAGGGCCGGTACCGGCAACGGTAAAGGGTGTAATTCTATAGCACGTGTCTAATTAGAGTAAAAGAAGAAAGTTGGCGTGGGCGTGCCTGCCGGGGCTGTTGAGACGACTAGGCGACCGCTCTCCTGAACTTGGCGATGAGAAAAAAATAATCGGCTGTCTCCTTGATGATTAAAAGAAACCTGCAAAGATTCAGGTGACAAAGGACCGGTCAAAGCCAGAGCCCTCGCGGCGAGAAGAAGGAAAACCAAGGGGCGAGAAGAAGAAAAGGGTCAGGTAAGGGGCCGGCTTAGCTAGGTGATGAGGTGCATCAACAGACATGCTGGTGCCGGTGGCAGCCAGCGCTACAACGGGGTGAGCGATGAAAGGCAATTCCATTGCGTCGGTCGTCTGCTGGACGCTGGCAGGCGCAGTACTCGCCTTTACGCCGGTGAGGGCACAGGGGGTGCCTGCCTGCGGCGAGGAGATCGAGAAGTTCTGCAGCCACGTGGTACCCGGCAAGCTGGGGCTCGCCCTTTGCCTGCAGGAGCACCGCGACGAGCTTGGGCCGGAGTGCCAGGCCAAGGTGGACAAGGCGATGGCGAAAGTGGAGCAAGCCCGCAAGATTTGTGGTCCCGACCTCGCGAAGTTCTGCGCCGGAGTCAAGCCGGGCGAGGGGCGCCTGTTACTTTGCCTGAGTGGCAAGAGAAGTGAACTTGCGCCGGAGTGCCGCGCGCAGGTTGAAACGGTGCTGGGCAAGATGAAGGGAGCCGCGCCGGCCACCTCGGTGACCTCCGCCACCCCGGAAACGCCGGCCGCGCCGGCCACTGCGCCGCCCAAGGCTCAATAGAAGGGAGGACCGCATGCGTTCAGCCAGAAAGATGTATCTCGTTACTGTCTTGCTGCTGGCCTCCGTGCCGGCCTTTGCTGATGAGTTCAGCCAGACGCCTCCGCTTCCGTCGCTCAGCGACCAGGCGCAGCAAACCCCCGCCCGCTACCAGCAGTTCACGGTGGAGTGCTATCTGGGCAACCCGGACCAGAAACAGATGCTCGGCAGCCTGATGGCCAACTCCGCCCACGACGCAGGTCCCGCCTGCAACGGCATGTTCCTGGCCTGCAACGGCGCCTGCTACGGTTGCTTCACCGATTTCGATTATTCGGATGACATCTGCGTCGACAAGTCAGGGAAGAAGTATCTTCGCTGATCCCTCCAGGTCCTTCGGGAGCCGTTCGAGCAGGGAAGGATGACCGGCTGGTGGGGACTTCGTGGTGGTGAGAAAGACAGGTGAGCTCCAGAAAAAGGAGCGCATGAAAAAGGGGATCGGCACTTTCGGTGTCGGTCCCCTCTTAATTGCTTCAGAACGAGACGCAACCGCTATTGTGGCGTCCAAAAAGGACCTTCCTTGCCGAGCCTTTTCAACGTTGCCAGCAATTCGCCAGCGTACTCATTGACCCGGGAGAGATAGTCCGGCTGCAGGCGGTTTTTGCACAGCGGGCCGCTGAACACCTCGGCCCAGTTGGCTAAGGTCATGATGGATTGGGCGGAAACTGCATCATACTGCGACCAGTTTTTGACGTGCTCTTCCGACCGGAAGAGATTCATGCGGCTTCAGGCAGAGCCCCAACTCACCTCGCCAGTTAAAGCCTTCGCGAAAGGCATGTTCATGTGACCAACGACGGTTGGCGGGTTGACTTCCAGTATCTTCTCGTCGCGCATGCGGAGGGTGATGGGTTCCCCGCAATCCAGGCAGTTTGTGTCGATCCGGACTTCCTTACCAGCAAAAAGCCAGCGCACGGCCAGCACTTCGACTCCTCACTGGCCGAACCACTTCTGCTCTCCGTCGATGGTAACCAGGTACTGGGTGGGCACATTGGAAAAAGGCGCCCAGGACTCTACATAGTCGGTGTCTTTGACAAACCAGCAGCCTATCGATGACTCGGCCGCTTGATGCTGTGCCTGTCTCGCTTTCTCGGGTGGCACATCCAGAGTTTTGGCAAGTTCGGTGTAGTGTGGTGCGCGTCCGGTCTTGATGAAGTGCTCCACGACAGCAGTGTACGTTCGTTGCACCAATGCGTCTTGCATAGTCAATTCCTCCTTCTGCCAGTGGTTGTCTTTGCGGGGTGACAACCACAATGATACCACTAGCCACTGCCTCGACACCGGCAAATACTGTCCAACCTTCAATCAAAAAGGAGTATCCTCAAGAAAAGACAGGGAAAGTGAACGAGGAGGGCATGAATTGTTACCACAAGAAATATCCGGCGGGTCTTCTGCCCACGAGGGAGAGGGACGGAAGAAATACGGATGACCAAGGAGAGAAGTTATGAGCACAGCAGGTAACCACTTCTACCATGAGATGCTCCATATGCTTCATATCGAGAAGGGGACAGAGGAGCATGGTGAAACCACCGCGGCGGCAACCGTCGTGCTTTTCGGCAGGATCTTTTTCGCTGCCATCTTCCTGATGTCCGGGCCCAAGCATTTTGCCGAACAAACCATACAGTACGCGGCGTCGCAAGGCGTTCCGCTCGCCTCCATCGCCGTGCCGATTTCCGGGTTGATGGCCATCGCCGGAGGGCTGAGCGTACTCCTTGGCTATCACGCGCGGATCGGCGCCTGGCTCCTGGTGCTGTTCCTGATTCCGGTAACACTGATGATGCACGCCTTCTGGAGGGTGACCGATCCGGCCATGGCTCAGACGCAGATGGTCATGTTCATGAAGAACATCTCGATGCTGGGCGGGGCGCTGCTGATCACCCAGTTCGGTGCCGGACCGTTCAGTCTCGATGCCCGACGTCGGCACGATTAAGGGGGCGCAGACGTTATCCCGATCCTGCTGAATTTTTGCCCGATCCTCCGAAACCTTCACAAGCCATTGAAGCTCCCTACGGCTGCAGCGGACTCAGGCGGTCAGCGTTCGGAATTCAACAGACTGCGGCAGGGTCGGCTGTGGCCTGAAAAAGTGCAGGATTTAAGGGAAGGAAATGTGCAGCGGTCGGCGAGTCAGGCGGCGGCCAGGCACTCGGCGGAGGTCTCCACCCGGTTGCGCCCCTTCTGCTTGGCCCGGTAGAGGGCGGCGTCGGCCGCCTTGATGAGGGCAACCTCGTCCCAATTGTGCAGGCTGTCGGTGGCGGTCACCCCAAGGCTCACGGTGACCGGGATTACCCCTTCCGGGGTCTCCATGCCTTCACAGCTGATCCCGATCCGCAGCCTGTTGGCGAAGTCGCCCGCGTAGCGCAAAGAGCAGCCGGGGAGGAAGAGGAGGAATTCTTCGCCGCCGTAGCGCCCGATGCCGTCGTGGGGGCGCACCATGGAGCGCATGCGTTGGGCGGTCATCCGGAGCACCACGTCTCCGGCCAGGTGCCCGTAGGTGTCGTTGATCTTCTTGAAATGATCGAGATCGGCCATGATCACGCTGACGCACTGGCCGTCCCGCTGGCAGCGGGCCAGTTCCCGCTGCAGGCAATCGAGGACCTCCTCGCGGTTGCTCAGTCCGGTGAGGGCATCGCGGCTCGCCTTTTCCTGGTAGAACTGGCGTGCCGCGGCCAGCTCGTCATGCATCTTGATGATCCGCTGGCCGGCGCGCAGGCGCACCCGGAGCTCGTTTTTCTGAAAGGGCTTGGTGATGTAGTCGTCAGCCCCTGCTTCCAGGCCGGCCACGATGTCCTCGTCCCGATGATGCGCGGTGAGCAGGATCATGTAGATGTACGGCTCGCTGCGCTGCGCCCGAATCCGGCGGCAGACCTCGACACCCGCCATCCCCGGCATCTTCCAGTCCAGCAGGGCGAGCTTGGGCGGGTCCTCCGAGCCAAGGAGCCGACAGGCCTCGACACCATCGCAGGCAACCGTTACCTGGTAGCCCCACAGTTCCAGGAACTTCAGCAGCAGTTGGCGAATGACGGGGTCGTCTTCGGCAAGCAGTATGCGACGGTCGTCTCCACCCATAGTTCCCTCGCTGTTTGATCGTAGTCGTAATTATACTATCAGCTACGTTCTATTTCCCGCCTAATGCTGTTTTTACCTTCTTCAAAGTGTCGATGTTTTGTTGAAGCCCGCTGACGTGCTTCTCCATGTCGGTAATGGCAGTACCGAGCTGAGCGACATTCCCGATCATACCTCCGCTACCGGCCGCTTTCTGCATCAACTCTCCGCCCAGATCTCCCATGTCTGCGTGGGCAGGATGGGAATTCAGGGAGCCACAAAGATAACCTGCCGAAAAGATCACCGTCACCACTGCGACTCGTAAGCCGTAAAACATCGCTTTTCCTGACATGACAATCCTCCTTTAGGTCGTGATAATTATAGATTACTCCATTTCCCCGTCTTTTTAACAGGCAATTGAGCTTTGCGCGCGTCGCTTGGCCTCCAATTCCGAATGAAGCCTTAGACACTCCTGGGACGGATGTCATATAATAGGGATGTTCGACCTAGTAAATGGGAGATACCGCTATGGCTGTTGGTTGGTCTCGGGATGGTGCCGTGCAGGATCAGATAGACGCTACGGTGGAGTCGGAAATCGAGTTGGCGAGGAAGAGATTGCCCACTGGCGAAAGCATGGCCAATTGCCAGGAATGTGATGCCGCTATTCCAGAAGCTCGTCGCAAGGCTATGCCGGGAGTTCGCTATTGTGTTGCTTGCCAGTCGGAGCTCGAAAAAAAACAGAAGGCGGAAACGCTCTATAACCGGAAAGGGAGCAAAGATAGCCAACTGAAATAATCGCCGACGATTCCCGTTGCTCTGAAGGAATCTTTAATCTACAGTGAGGCACCAAGAAATCATCCTGCGACTGAAAAGGACTCTTCATGTTCTCGATTCTTTTCACCATCTGGCTCCTGTATGCGGCGATCCTGCTCAGCCCTGGGGCAAACACTATCCTTATCACCCAACTGGCCGCCAGCGAGCACGACCGGAGTGCGCGTGTCGCAGCCCTCGGGGTCGCCGTCGGTTCAACCATGTGGTGCATCTGTGCTGTCTTCGGAATACACGTTATTTTCGTGATCTTTCCCGCCATGCGAATGACACTCCAGGTGGCCGGGGGGATTTATCTCTTGTACCTCGCGAGTCGGCTCTGGCGCACGTCTTCGGGCACCGATTCCGCCAAGGCCTTGCGCGCCTCCAAAAGTTCCCTGGCCGCCTTCCGCATGGGCCTTCTCACCAATATGACCAATCCCAAGGCTGCTCTGTTCTTCGGCAGCGTCTTCGCCGCATCGTTTCCGGCCTCTCCAGGCAAAGCCCTGCAAGCCGCAGTGATCGTCATGGTCATGCTGACCTCAGCGGGTTACCACCTGCTTTTGGCCTATGTCTTTTCCCGGCACAGTGTGCGTGCCGGCTACGCACGGTCCCGCGGTGCCTTCAATCGCGTGGCTGCCGTAGGGGTGAGCTCGCTGGGACTGGGTTTGCTGGTGGCAACCTTTAAAGAGGCAAAGCGGCAGTTACTGGTCTCGTCCACCTGAGGCCGAGGGTGGGAGCCGTCGCAGAAATTGGCGTCGCGATCCAGGTATCGCGGCGCTTTTTTGCGTTCAGGAAAAGGACCATGTAGACCTCCACGTTCAATGTGTGCTGACAGGGAAACTGCGGTTGCAGCACCTTTTCGTCGCAATATCGTCCTTAGGTCGAAATCTCGTCCTCCGCGAGCGTTTCACGGCGCCCTTTTTCCCCAACCTTAAACACCTAAGCCCGTGACTAGAGCCTTCCCCCAGAAAAATCGGCATCCATAAAAGGAATCGGCACGAAATTGGCTGATGCTTTCGAGAAGAGATAAGGATTAACGGCTGGTAGTCGGCGCCATGGGAGCGCAGGCCGCGGCCTTTGCCGCCAGGCATGCAAACGGATTCAAAAAAAGCGGCGTGTTAAACATTAAAAGGCACAGCTTGCTCAACTACACCTTGAACTTGAATCAGTGAAGCCGCCAACTGTAGCAAGCACCTAAAGAGGAGGAGAAAAATGAAAAAAGTGACGCTGCTTATCATCCTGGCAGGCATACTCAATGTCGTTCCTGCATTCGGCGCAGACCAGCCCCCCGCAGCGGGAGGGAAGAACATGTGCGCCCTCGATCCGATGCAATGCCCCGATGTGGTCGAGCACATGACCATCCAGCAGATGATCAGGGTACTCCAAGCCGAGATCAATAAGGGCGCCGCGGTTTATAGCAGTGATGAGCTGAGGATCCTCCAGAACAGGCTGAACAACGCGAAGGCCACCCTCAACAGTCTCGAAGCGCAGCACTAAGCAGGAAAGCCTGTCGGGGTCACTTCGACAGTTGCACCTTTGAGGAAGAACCCGCGCACGAAAAAAGCCGCAACCTCGGGAGAGGTTCGGCTTTTTCCTTTCCATTTCCCTCGGACCAAAAGTTACCTTCTACTGCAGTGCCCAGCGCTGCTACGACCTTTGTCTCCACCCTCTTCAGCTAATCCCACCCAACTCTTAAAAAATCGTCAGAATAACTTCAGTTGAGGAACCCCGCCCTTTCTGGGCGTATGATGATGTTGAGAAGGTTGCACGCGGGTTGAAGGCCGCCCTGGATAAACGGGCATCAACAAACAATGAGTAGGTAAAAGAACCGGAAAGAAACAGTCGGGCACGGAGAAGTAAGATGAGCAAGAAAACTTTGGTCGGTATAGGCGTCGTGGTTGCGGCGTTATCGTTCGGCATAAGGATCGGGTCGCATGCCGCTGATAACCATCGCCTGAAAGAGAGCACCGTGGCAGCGGGACAGGCCGTGCAGTGGTCGTTCGATAGAGAAAAGGCGGGAAGCGTCCCGGCGGGGGCACGTACTTTAAGCGGGAGTTGGTCGGTAAGAGCGGAAAAGGACGCGCCGACACAGCCGCAGGCGCTCTGCCAGACCGCGTCGGCACGCTTTCCGGCCATAATCTTGAGCGACCGGATCTTTGCCGACGTCACCGTCTCGGCCCGGTTCAAGGCGATCTCGGGGAGCGAGGACCGGGCAGCCGGTATTATCTTCCGCATCCAGGACGAGAACAACTTCTACATCCTGCGCGCCAACGCCCTGGAAGATAACGTCAACATCTACGGATACGTGGCCGGCTCGCGTCAGGCCATTAAGGAGGGATCGGCGAAGGTGCCGGCGGGCCAATGGCAGGAGTTACGGGTGGAGGTAACCGGGAACGACATCCGTGGGTATCTGAACGGGAAGCTGGTGGTTGAGGCCAAGGACGACACCTTCCAGGCTGGCAAGATCGGGCTTTGGACCAAGGCCGACTCGGTGACCTGTTTCGACGATGTCGAGGCGATTGCCCAGTAACCGTGTGGTGAGACGACGCTGGACGGTGTAGCTCACAATGACAAGTGGCCGCTGCAGGTTTCGGATTCCCCGGCGTCGGAGGAGGTGGCCAATGAAAAGCACTCACTGGTTTCTAATGCTCTTGCTCTTGATGGGGGTCGCCGCTTTCGGGCTGGAAAAGCCGGGGCTGGTCCATCACCTGGGGAGCTGGGCGCTGCCCGGATCAGGCGGCTACGTCGACTACCTCGTCATCGGCGGGCCCGACCATAGGCTGTACGCGGGATACGCCAGCGAAGACGCGCTGATCGTGGTGGATATCGTGACCGGCAGGAGCATTGCCAGGGTCGGCGGCTTGAAGGACGTACGCAGCATTGCTCTGGTCGAGGGGAGCGACCTGGGATTCACCAGCAACCGGGGGGACGGGACGGTGGGCGTGGTCGACCTGAAAACGAACCGGCTGCTGCGGAAGATCCGCGATGGCAAAGGACCCGACGCCATCATCTATGACAAGGCTGCCGGAGAGGTCTACGTGGCGAACCACGAGGGACGCAGCGGCACCTTCATCGACCCCGCCTCCGGGAAAATCACCGGCATCGTCCCGCTGGGCGGTCTTGCGGAATACGCCCAGGCCGACCCGGCGACCGGATTGGTCTATCAGAACCTGGAAGACAAGAGCGAGATCGTCGTGGTTGATCCGAAGAAGAAGGCCGTGGTGGCGCGCTACCGGACAGCACCGGGCAAAGAACCGACCGGGATCGCCTTGGACCCCGCCCATCACAGGCTGTTCGCCGCTTGCGGCAATAACAAGCTGGTGGTGGTCGATGCCACGAACGGCTCCGTTAAGGCGGTGCTGCCCATCGGCTCCGGCGTTGATTCGGTAGCCCACGACCCTGCGCTACGCCGCCTCTACACGGCCAACGGCGCTGCGGGGACCATGACCGTGATCCGGCAGGAATCGGCAGATAAATACGCGGTGATCGAGAACCTAAGGACCCGCGAGGGGGCCCATGCCCTTGCCGTGGACCCTGCAACTCACCGCGTCTATGTGGTGCACGGGGCCAGGATCGAAGTCTATGACAGCCTGCCCGACCGCTGAAGGAACCCTTAGACAGTGCCTGTGCCAGGAAAGCTAAAGGAGAAAGAGGATGAGATGGATAATACGGGAACAGGTAAAGGTGGACCGGGTGGCGCCTTTCTATGGTCGGGAAAGGGAATCGAGCGGCCCCTTCAGAGCCTGAGGCTCTAGAGAATGTCGCTCCTGCCTCAAGTACTGCGGTCGCTGCCGCATGACGGGTGGTTGCTGTTCATCGCCCGGAGTGCGCGGATGTTCGCCTACGGCTTCCTGGCGGTGGTCCTGGCCCTTTACCTGGACCGCATCGGCATCTCCGCCAAAGGGATCGGCCTTCTCTTGACGCTTACCCTGGTCGGCGATACAGCCATCTCGTTGTGGCTCACCACGGTCGCCGACCGCTTTGGCAGGAAAAAGATGCTGGTCGTGGGGGCGGGGTTGATGCTCCTGGCCGGCGGCGTTTTCGCAGCGACCACGAATTATCCGCTTCTGGTTTTGGCCGCAACCGTCGGGGTGATAAGCCCCAGCGGCAATGAGGTCGGTCCCTTCCTGCCGATAGAGCAGGCTTCCCTCACCCAACTCGTTGGCAACAAGGAGCGTACCGGGGTCTTCGCCTGGTACAGCCTGGCGGGGTCCGTTGCTTCGGCCGTTGGAGCGATTTTCGGCGGCGGGCTGGCCCAGGGCCTGATCAATGCCGGGTGGAGCCCGGTGGCAAGCTACCGGCTGCTCCTCGTGGTCTATGCGGGGGTGGGAGCCCTCCTGTGGGTGTTGTTCAGGCGGTTGACGCCGGCGGCGGAATCCCCCCGCGACGAGTCGGCACCGGCTGCGGCCCCTTCATTTTTAGCCGCCCGATTAGGGCTGCACCGCTCCTTTCACCTGGTGCTGAAAATGTCCGGACTCTTCGCCCTGGATGCCTTTGGCGGGGGGTTCATTCCGCAAAGCATCATGGCCTATTGGTTCTACCTTCGCTTCGGGGTGGAGCCCGGGCTGCTGGGGAGCATCTTCTTCGTTGCCAACCTGCTGGCCGCCGTTTCCGCCCTCGCTGCGGCGCGGGTAGCCGCAAGGATCGGGCTGATCAGGACCATGGTCTTCACCCATCTTCCCTCCAACATCCTGCTGATATTGGTGCCGCTGATGCCGAACCTGCCTCTGGCAATCGCGGTGCTGCTGCTGCGGTTCAGCATCTCGCAGATGGATGTGCCGACCCGGCAGTCCTACACCATGGCCGTGGTGAGCCCGGACGAGCTATCGGCTGCCGCCGGGATCACCGGCGTTGCCAGGACGACGGGCGCCGCGATTTCCCCTATCTTCACCGGAATCTTTCTGGCCAACGCCGCTCTCTGGAACGTACCTTTCTTTCTGGCCGGTGGCCTCAAGATCATTTACGATCTGTCGCTGTACCGGAGCTTGCAGGCAGTGAAGCCGCCCGAGGAATAGCGAGCGGTGCAGAGAAAGCTGATAGCCGAAGAATGGCTTGAACAGGAAGCAGGATAAGGTGGTGTCACCATCAGCCTTAGTGCCAGCAATGGGGAGACGCACCTAGCTTCCCCTTTTTTCACGTACCGGTGTCAAAACCCATGCAGCAGCAGGTCTACTGCCTCGAATATTTCGCCTCGCTTGTGGTTGAGGTTGAAAACCCAGTCTTCGAGTTCCCGCGCCGGAAATGATGCCATCTCCGGGACAGAGGCAAAAACGCTTTCCGTCTGGATCGAGAATACGGGGCAGAGCGCGCTGATGCCGACCCTTTGCAATTCACACCGAACAAGGGGAACCACCATCCGAGTGCGCAAGTGGAAATGGAGGTCGTTTTGGATGCCCAGCAAAAAGGGGACCTGAACCCGTGCCACCATTTTCCACAACTCGCTTGCTGGATAAGTTTAGAGTTTTCTCCTATCCCTCGTGGTCGCTCCAAAGCCTCTGGTAAACACCAGCACCAACGCCAGGACGGCTTGCGGGGCGCGAAGGCGCACTCGGCGTCAGGATCGGTAGGGGCGGGGGCTGAACGGGCGGAGAGGAAAGTTCGCAGTGCACCAACTCACCAACTCACCAACCCAACCACCCTCTTTAGGAGAATCAACGCATCAACGATATCGATCACACCGTCCGGCGAGTTGAGTGGCGCAATGTCCCCCCTGGAAACCACGTTTGGCGTAGCGGTCTCCAGCTTGGCGGCGATGCGCAGCACCTCGACGGCGTCGGCGAGATCTACCTTGCCGTCTCCGTTGACGTCCCCCTTCATACCGGTCGAGCACGTTGCTGTGAGCCCTCCGTTGCTGCCGTCACAGCTCCAACTCCACGGCCCGGCGCCGGTTAGCGCGCTTGCCGTGCCGGTCGCACAGAGATTGGCCGTGGGAGCGCTGGTAACGTATCGTCCCTGGCTGCCACCGCAGGCTCCGTTGACGGGGTCGGCGAGGAAGTTCGCGGTGATCGCCATGTTGGTCGTCACCAGGCTTACCGTGAGTGGGTTCATTGTGGTGGCAACGAAGCCGCCCGTGCCGCTCCAGTTAACGAAATGATAACCGCCAGCGGGGACAGCGGTCACGGCGGTTGTGCTGCCGCCGTAGTTGACGGTCTGCGTGGTGTCGCCGGCGAGGGTTCCGTTGGGACCAGCCGTCAGGGTAACGCCGAAGCTCTGTACAGCGGCCGAGCAAGCGGCGCTATGGGCGCCGTTGGTCCCGCCGCAGGTCCAGTTCCACGGGCCGGCGCCAGTCACCGGGCTCGCCGGCCCGGTGGCGCAGAGACCGCTGCTGGGGATGGTTGTAAAGGTGCCACCGTTACTGCCGCCGCAGGCGCCGTCCACCGGATCGCCGAGGAAATTCGCGGTAATGGTCATGTCTTCCGTGACGTTGCTCACGGTCAAGGGGTTCATCGTGGTGGCAACAAAGCCGCCCGTGCCGGTCCAGTTGACGAAATGATAACCGGAAGCGGGGACAGCGGTCACCGCACTGGTGCTGCCGCCGTAGTTGACGGTCTGGCTGGTGGCGCCGGTTATGCTGCCATTTTGACCAGCTGCGAAGGTGACGCCGATGCCGGAGGTGGTGACGTCATAGCTTTCATTGAGAGTTGTGGATTTTTCCCATCCGCCGCTAGCGGGTACCAGGGCAGCGCCGCCCATGACGTAGATCCT
>NZ_DATFBA010000311.1:0-13612 GCF_035254065.1 Geomonas sp. | reverse complement strand
AAGTGACGGCGGTCCATCGGGACCAGCCGGAGCTATTTCTCCCAGTCGCCGTTTTCCCAGCGTTCAAGAGCTGCCTGCGCCCTGAAACCGATCAACCCGGGCAGCGCCGCAATGGCGGTAAGGGTCACCACGCAGCGTCCTGGCGCCTCGCGCATGGCATAGACGGCCACCATCCCGGCGACGGCCGGTTCGGGGTGGCCAAGTAGAAGCAGGAGCTCGTCCACTCCTCCCTCGCGCTTCAGTGCCGCATAGTAGCGATTCAGGTCCGCGACTTCGGCGGCAGCCGCCTCGTCGTCCATGGCCTCCATGGCCTCGGCATGCCGCAGCGCCCCCCGCACGAACCACTCGACCAGCTTTTTCACCTTCTCTTGCTGCTGCAAACTTCCCCCTCGCGCCGCGGCACTCTGCCGCTTCCGCGGCAAATCGGCAGTGGGTGAAGTTAGCAGTTTTTCCCAACCGCATCAAGGAGAAAGACCTCCTCCCATGACGCGAAAAAGGCGGGGTTTCCCCCGCCTTTTTTGCTGCCCGTATGAGCAGATCTGCCTAGATGTCGAAGTACAGAGCGAACTCGAGCGGTACCGGACGCATACGGACCGGGTTGACTTCGGCTTCGGTTTTGTACTCGATCCACTTCTCGATGACGTCCGGGGTGAAGACGTCGCCCTTCAGGAGGAAGTCGTGGTCCTCGGCGAGTGCCTTGAGAGCTTCCTCCAGGGTGCCCGGTGCGGACGGGATGGTGGAGAGCTCCTCCGGGGACAGACCGTAGATGTCCTTGTCCAGCGGCTGGCCCGGATCGATCTTGTTCTCGACGCCGTCGAGGCCGGCCATCAGCATGGCAGCGAAGGCGAGGTAGCCGTTGCAGGACGGGTCCGGAGTACGGTACTCGATGCGCTTGGCTTTCGGGTTGCTGGAGAACATCGGGATACGCAGCGAAGCGGAACGGTTACGGCTGGAGTAAGCCATGTTCACCGGAGCCTCGAAGCCCGGCACCAGACGTTTGTAGGAGTTGGTGGTCGGGTTGGTGAAGGCGCACAGGGCGCGGGCGTGCTTGATGATGCCGCCGATGTACCAGAGGGCCATCTGGGAGAGCCCACCGTACTTGTCGCCGGCGAACAGGTTGGTGCCGTCCTTCCAGATCGACATGTGGCAGTGCATGCCGGAGCCGTTGTCGCCGTAGAGCGGTTTCGGCATGAAGGTGACGGTCTTGCCGTTTCTGTTGGCCACGTTCTTGATCACGTACTTGAACCACTGGAGCTGGTCGGCCATGTCGACCAGCGAGGAGAAGCGCATGTCGATCTCGGCCTGGCCGCCGGTGGCGACTTCGTGGTGCTGGCACTCGACGCGGATGCCGACCTTCTGCAGCTCGAGAACCATCTCGTTACGGAGATCGTTCTGGGAGTCGGTCGGGGAAACCGGGAAGTAGCCTTCCTTGTGGCGCGGCTTGTAGCCAAGGTTCGGGAACTCTTCACGGCCGGAGTTCCAGATCCCTTCCACCGAGTCAACCGAGTAGAAGGAGGAGTTGGCGTTGGAGTCGTAACGGACGTCGTCGAAGATGAAGAACTCGGCTTCCGGTCCGAAGTAGGCGGTGTCGCCGATGCCGGTGGACTTCAGGTAGTTCTCGGCCTTCTTGGCGATGTTGCGCGGGTCGCGGCTGTAATCTTCTTTGGTGATCGGGTCGAAGATGTCGCAGATGAGCGAGAGGGTCGGGATTGCGGTGAAGGGATCCATTTTGGCGGTCTTGGGATCCGGGATGATGATCATGTCGGAGGCGTGGATCGGCTGCCATCCGCGGATGGAGGAGCCGTCAAAGCCCTGACCTTCTTCAAAAGTGTCTTCGCTGAATTCGCTCATCGGAACGGTAAAGTGCTGCCAGATACCGACGAAATCCATAAACTTGAAGTCGACCATCAGAGCGCCATTTTCTTTGGCGAACTCCACTACTTGTTTAGGTGTCATCTACAGTCTCCTTTGATTTTTTTGAAAATCAGGCCGACTACAGGGCGTCTTCACCACGCTCGCCGGTCCTGATCCGGACAACCTCTTCCACCGGGGTCACGAAGATCTTGCCGTCGCCGATGCGGCCGGTTTTGGCCCCCTGCTCGATGGCCTCGACCACCTTGGCGACCACCTCGTCGGAGCAGATGATCTCCATCTTGATTTTCGGTATGAAATCGACGACATACTCGGCGCCACGGTACAGTTCCGTGTGCCCCTTCTGCCGGCCGAACCCTTTTACCTCACCGATCGTGATCCCTTGGATCCCAATCTCGTTGAGGGCCTCTTTGACCTCGTCAAGTTTGAAAGGTTTGATAATCGCTTCGACTTTCTTCACGGCAGTTACCTCCGTATAAATTTCAATGAGGGACGGATTATAGTGAGCTTGCCTTCAAATTGCAAGATGAATAAACCCACCGGAATCACTTATCGACTAAATTTAAAGCAAATTGTTTGCCAACTATTGGAGAGTTACCGAATGACAGTTCCGGAATCCGGGGGCGGTTGATTGCTGCGGAGAAAATGCAGCAAAAGTATAGTGTAGATGTCGACCAGCGCAAGTCAAGCAGCAGCTTTCCAGGGCCGCATCAGCGCATGAGCTGCGAGCAAGAGGAATAGATTGCTCGTTGCTATCTCGACACCCTGCACGACAACGTTGGCCCCCCGCTCCCCGTGCTTTTGATCAAAAAAGGGGCCTCGAGATGAGGCCCCTTTTCGAGAGTACAACCAACTTCTGTGATTACAGGATGAACAGCATTTCCCTGTAGGTCGGCAGCGGCCAGTATTTGGCGGCGATGATCTTCTCCAGTGCGTCGCCGTCGGCGCGCAGGTCGAGCATCTTGGCGAACACCTTCTCCCTGAAGGAAGCAGCCTGCTTCTCGACATCTTCGATCTTCAGAGCGGCGTCCAGAGCCTTCTCAAGCGCCTTGACGTTGCCGTTCATGGAGGCCAGCTTGTCGCACAGCTCACCCAGCAGCTCTTTCTGGGCCGAGACGTCCAGCTTGCCGGATACGGCGGCAACGGCGTTGTAGGAAGTTGCCACTTCGGTGGCGAACTCCATGGCCGCCGGGACGATGCTCTGCTTGGCCATGTCCAGCATGGTCAGCGCCTCGATGTTCAGGGCCTTGACGTACTGCTCGACCATGATGTCGTAGCGGGCGTGCAGCTCTTTCTCGTTGAAGACGCCGTGGGCGACGAACACTTCCACGGCTTCCTTGCTGACCAGCTCCTTGAGGGCTTCCGGGGTGTTGGGGATGTTGGGCAGGCCGCGCTTCTTGGCCTCCTTGACCCACTCGTCGGAGTAGTTGTTGCCGTTGAATACCACGCGCTGGTGCTTCTTGGCGGTCTCCTGCAGGAGCTTCTGCAGGTCGGCGTCGAAGTTCTTGGATTTCTCCAGCTTGTCGGCGAACTGCTTGAGGGTCTCGGCGATGATGGTGTTGATGATGATGTTCGGGCCGGAGATGGAGAAGGAGGAGCCGAGCATCCTGAACTCGAACTTGTTGCCGGTGAAGGCGAACGGCGAGGTCCTGTTGCGGTCGGTGGTGTCTTTCGGGAGCGCCGGCAGGGTGGTGACGCCGATCTTCATCAGGCCGCTCTTGGTGGAGGACTTCGCACCGCCAGCCACGATCTGGTCGAGGATGTCGGCCAGCTGCTCGCCCAGGAACATGGAGATGATGGCCGGCGGCGCCTCGTTGGCGCCCAGGCGGTGGTCGTTGCCGGCGTTGGCGCAGGAGCAGCGCAGAAGGCCAGCGTAGGTGTCCACGGCCTTGATGGTCGCCATCAGGAAGGTCAGGAACTGGGCGTTCTCGTGCGGGGTGTGACCCGGCTCGAGCAGGTTCTGGCCGTCGTTGGAGCTCATGGACCAGTTGTTGTGCTTGCCGGAGCCGTTCACGCCGGCGAACGGCTTCTCGTGCAGCAGGCAGACGAGGTCGTGCCTGAGGGCGACGCGCTTCAGGACGTCCATCACCATCTGGTTGTGGTCGGTGGCGATATTGGTGTTCTCGAAGATCGGGGCGATCTCGAACTGTCCCGGGGCCACCTCGTTGTGCTGGGTCTTGGCGGTAACGCCCAGTTTCCACAGCTCCTCGTTCACTTCCTTCATGTAGGAGAGCACCCTCTCCTTGATGCTGCCGAAGTAGTGGTCTTCCAGCTCCTGCCCTTTGGAGGACATGGCGCCGAAGAGGGTCCTGCCGGCCAGCATGAGGTCGGGCCTTTCCAGGTAGAAGGACTTGTCGACCAGGAAGTACTCCTGCTCGGCGCCCACGGTGGAGGTGACCCTGGTGGCCTCGGTGTTGCCGAACAGACGGAGGATACGGACCGCCTGCTTGGAGAGGGCCTCCATGGAGCGCAGCAGCGGGGTCTTCTTGTCGAGCGCCTCGCCGGTGTAGGAGCAGAAGGCGGTGGGGATGACCAGGGTGATGACGTCGGCTTCTTCCCTCAGGAAGGCCGGCGAGGTGCAGTCCCAGGCGGTGTAGCCACGGGCCTCGAAGGTGGCCCTCAGGCCGCCGGAGGGAAAGGAGGAGGCGTCCGGCTCGCCCTTGATCAGCTCTTTGCCGGAGAATTCCATCAGGACCCCGTTATCGGCGGGGGAGATGAAGGAGTCATGTTTTTCAGCGGTGATGCCGGTCATCGGCTGGAACCAGTGGGTAAAATGGGTGGCGCCTCTCTCGATGGCCCACTCTTTCATGGAAGTCGCGACGACGTCTGCAATGGAAGGGTCCAGGGGCAGACCTTCTTCGATAGTGTTTTTCAGATTTTTGAAAACATTTTTCGGCAATCTTTCTCTCATCACGGACAGGTTATACACGTTTTGCCCAAACATTTCCACGATACTGCCTCCTTTTTATACAGCTGTGAGTAAAAAATAAGCAGGATATGCTTATTCCGGTTCGAAGTTTTCAGGGTTTAGGAAACTTTGCCATAAAACCCGTAGTTAACAGCAAAAGAGATGCCAATTCCACCCAACCGGTGATTGACCCCGGGCCACCGACGGTGACGCTTTTGTGGGCAGTGGACATGCGTTTGGCACAAGGGCAGACGGGGAGAGGAAAGAGCGCTCCTAAAGCGGCCATCCAGTCCCGGTTCCGTCCAGCGCCACAGCCCCCTGCGCTTTGCTTATTGTGTTGGGGAGCAACGCGAGAAAGCATGACGGCTGCACAATAAAGAGGCAGCAGTTTCCTCCCATGCCGACGAATGAGGCAGCACAACGACCACCGGCCAAGCTTGCCAATGCTCGCAGGGCACGCTATAGTGGTGCGCACCAATCAACCGGCCCCTGCCGGCTCTGCCCTTGGCGGAGCTACATGCAACGAGCGGGCCGAGCATCCTTGCATTTTTTATGATAGAGAGCACGCGGGGAGTTTTCGGGCTCTGACAGCTGGTTTGCACCTATGAGTGAGCGATGAAAGAACGCGGTACCAGGCAAAGAGGAGCAGGCGCAGGCACCTTTTTCCTGCAGGTGGCACTCTGCCTGCTGGTCGCCAGCTGCGCGTACGGAGACTTCTACCGCTATACCGGCGAAGACGGCGTGGAGGTGTATACCAACACCCCGGTCAAAGGCGGGGTCAAGGTGATGCGGGAGTCGAGCGGGAAGTCGGAACAGAAGCGGGAAGGGGCGCGCAGGCCGGAGGTAAAGCGTGAAGCGAAGGAGGCAGCTACCTGCGAGCCGTTGTCATCCTCGCAAGACCCGCTGCTGCCGGTGAAGGGTGTGGTCACCTCGAAGGTTGGCTGGCGCCACGACCCGATCGATGGCGCCATCAGGCATCACAACGGGGTGGATATCGCGGTTGCGGTCGGCACCAGTGTGCGGGCGATCGCCGCCGGCCGCGTGCTGGAGAGCGCTCCGCATGGTGGCTACGGCAACCTGGTCGCCATCGAGCACCCCGACGGGAGCACCTCGCTGTACGGGCACAATTCTCAGCTGAACGTCCGGGCCGGCGACCAGGTGGCGGCCGGCGACACCATCGCCCTGTCCGGCTCAACCGGCAGGTCGACCGGCCCGCATCTCCATTTCGAGCTGTGGCGAAACGGGTCGAACGTGACCGAGGCATATCTGAAGACCGGGGCCGGCCTCCCGGACGTCTCCGGCGGGGTCAGGAGCTACCTGCACAAGGACGGGTCGATCGTCTTCACCAACCTGAGATAATCATTATCCATCAACTCTTCCCACAGTCCCAAGCGCTCCCTCCCCCCACGGGGGAGGGCCGGGGTGAGGGAAGCCTCGCAGCTTCGTGGAAAGTACCCTAACCCCACCCTCTCCTTACATCCGCTTCTTCACATGCCGGGTCGCCGGTGCGTTCCACGGGTCTTCCGGCCAGGGGTGCTTCGGATAACGTCCCTTCAGCTCCTTGCAGACCTCGCGGTAGGCGCCATTCCAGAAACTCCTCAGATCGGCGGTAACCTGGATCGGCCGGCGCGCGGGCGACAACAGGTGAATGACCACCGGCACCCTCCCCAGGGCGATACGCGGCGTCTCGGCCAGACCGAACATCTCCTGCACCTTGACGGCCAGGTAGGGGTCGCCGGCGTCCGGGTAGTGCAGCTGGACGCGTGAGCCGCTGGGCACCGGCAGATGGGTCGGCGCCCCCTCGTCCAGAAGCTTCTGCTCCCGCCAGCTAAGTAGAGCCCTAAGCGGCGCCAGCAGGTCCACCCGCGCCAACTGGGCGAGCGTCCGCACCCCTTCCAGGTAGGGGAGCAGCCAGCTCTCCAGGGTCGCGGTGAGCGCCTCATCGGAGAGATCGGGAAGTCCCTCCTCCGGGAGGACCCGCGCCAGGAACCGCACCCGGTTGCGGAACTCCAGCGCCTGCTCGCTCCAGTTCAGCCCGCCGATGCCGGGCCTGGTCACGATTCCCCGTGCCAGTGCGGCCCCGACCTCCTCCTTGGCAGGAGCAGAGGGACGTTCCGAAAGGAGAATGGCTCCCAGGCGCTCCTCTTCGCGGGCCACCACCCTCCCTTCCCGCTCGTCCCAGAATACGGCACGCCCCCTGGTGATGGCGGCGGCACACTCCGCGCGGATAGCTGCCAGGGTCACCGCGCTCGCCATGTGCACCTCACCCTCGGCGACTCCCCCTTCCACGTCGACGGCCACCAGGAAAGGCTGCCCCCTGAGGTTACTGCGCGGGGAGAGACGGGCGCCGGAACCGTTGGCCATCAGGTAGCGCCCGGAGCCGGGGCTTCTCTCCCTGGCCACCCGGTCGGGATAGGCCTTCATCAACAGTTCGCCGACCAGGGCGGCGTCCGCCCCCCTTCGAGGTGCGCCCTCCGCCATCCCCAGCGTTCTCCTGAAGTACTCCGCCACCCGCTCGATGGTCCGGCTTCCCAGGGGATCAACTCCTGCCTCCAGCGCTTCCACCCGGTCCAGCACATCGCTCTCCGATACGGAGGCCTCCCCTCGCGGCATGATGTCCCGCTCGGAGAGGACGGCTGCCAGCGTGCAGGCCAGGGCCCCCTCCCCTTTGGCAGCGGCGGCGATCAGCATGGCGGCGAACCTCGGATGCATGGGCAGAGCCGCCATCTTTTTCCCGAGCTCGGTGATCGCGCCGCGCGCATCGAGGGCGCCCAGCTCGCGCAGGAGGTTTCGCCCCTCGGCAAGGTGGCCGGCGGGAGGCTGGTCGAGAAAGCTCAGGGAAGCCGGATCGGCCACTCCCCACAGGGAGAGATCGAGAGCCAGCGGGGTGAGGTCGGAGACCCGGATCTCGGGAGGGGTGAAGGGGAGCAGGGTCTTGTGGGCATGCTCGGTCCAGAGGCGGTAGCAGACGCCCGGTGCCACCCTCCCCGCGCGCCCGGCCCGCTGCTCGGCCGAAGCCGCCGAGATGCGCAGGGTCTCCAGCCGGTTAAGGCCGGTGGATGGATCGAAGCGGAGCTGGCGGGAAAAGCCGGTATCGATCACCACCCGGACCCCCTCGATGGTGAGGCTGGTCTCGGCGATGTTGGTGGAGAGGACGACCTTGCGGCGGTCGGCGGGGAGGATGGCGCGCTCCTGCACGGCGAAAGGGAGGTCGCCGTAGAGGACCGCCACCAGGATGTCGGCCCCCAGGCGCTCCTTGAGAAGCCTCTCCAGCCTGCGGATCTCGCCTGCTCCCGGCAGGAAAACCAGGATGTCGCCGCCGGTCTCGGCCAGGGCGGCCAGGACGGCGGAGAGGGCGATATCGGGAAGCCTTCCGGCCGGCTCCGCCTTCAGATAGCGGATATCGACCGGGAACTGCCTCCCCGGGCTGGAGATGAGCGGCGCTCCCCCCAGCAGGCTCGCCACCGGGGCGGCGTCCAGGGTGGCCGACATGACCAGAATCCTCAGCTCCTCGCGCAGCCCCTGCTGGACGTCGCGGCACAGCGCGAGCGAAAGGTCGCAGACCAGGCTCCGCTCGTGGAACTCGTCGAAGATCACCGCGCCCACCCCTTCCAGGGTCGGGTCGCTCTGCAGCCGGCGGGCCAGGATCCCCTCGGTCACCACCTCGATGCGGGTGGCGGCGGAGACCTTGCGCTCGAAACGGATGCTGTAGCCCACCCGTTTCCCCACCTCCTCCCCAAGGCAGGAGGCCATGTAGCGGGCGGCGTTGACGGCGGCCAGCCTGCGCGGCTCGAGCATGACGATCCGCTGCCCGTTCAGAAACGGGGAGTCAAGCAGGGCCAGAGGGACGCGGGTGGTCTTGCCGGCGCCCGGCGGCGCCTGGAGCACGGCGACGTTGGTCTGCTCCAGGGCGGCCACCAGCTCCGGGAGAATGGCGGAGATGGGAGGGGTCTTCATGATGGAGGATCAGATGAGGAGGTGCAGGGTGTCCAGGCTGACCCCGGCCAGGGAATCGACCACCCGGATGGCGCCGGTCAGGCGCTCGGCGGGATAGCTGTTGGTGACCGCCAGCACGTTCAGCCCGGCACCGGCCGCGGAGGTGATGCCGGCGGGGGTATCCTCGACAGCCAGGGACCTCCCCGGAGCGATGGAGTCGGGGTAGCGCTCCTGGAGCCTCTGCACGGCGAGCCGGTAGCTCTCCGGGTCAGGCTTGCTGGCCGTCACCTCGTCCGCGGTCACCATGCAGTCGAAGGCGCCGGTGAGGCAGAGCTGGGCCAGGATGGGGTCGATGTCGCTTCTGAGCGCGCCGC
The DNA here is from genome assembly GCF_035254065.1 of Geomonas sp. Classification (GTDB taxonomy): domain Bacteria; phylum Desulfobacterota; class Desulfuromonadia; order Geobacterales; family Geobacteraceae; genus Geomonas. The sequence continues at coordinate 4,522 of NZ_DATFBA010000311.1, read as the reverse complement.
TGCAGAGGGCAAGCGGCAGGTTGCCGGAGATGGAGCGGATCAGGTCGACCACCCCCGGATAGGGGGCGACGCCGGTGGCAACGATGTCCAGGAAGGCCTTGGCCTTTGCTTCCATCAGCCTTTTCAGCTCCTGGTCCGGCAGTGGGCGGCCGGCGGCGCGGAAGGCCTCCCGGAAGGCGTCGCGGTCGTCAAATCCCATGTAGGTGTCTATGTATTCCTGCCAGGAGTAGCCGAGGTCAAGCGGAACCAGCAGCTCCTGGAAGGCTTTGTAGTGAAGGGGTTCGGTGTCGACGATGATGCCGTCGAAGTCGAAGATCACAGCGTCAAGCATGTGAAGGCTCCTTATGGGGTGAGGACGTTGAATGGGGTCAAGCTGGAAAGGGTCGATAATGGCAGAAAACAGGCGGCAGCGCCAGTAAAAATCAGGTTACGGAAGAGGTGATCATAGTGGTGGCGGTAGCGGGACCGGAGTAAGCCGGGCTTGTTCCGGTCGAGAAAGGATTCCCTCATCCCGCCCCTCCCCCGTCGGGGGAGGGAACGTTGGGGGACAGGCCATTGGATACTACGGCTATTTGAAATACAGGAAGATGGTGCCGGCGGTGAGGGCCACCTGGGAGACTATGGTGGTGAGGTCCTTGATCTCCCTCAGCCATGCGATGTGATCGTAGTTCTGCGGAACCACGATGGTGTCGCCCGGATTGAGGGTGCGGGACATGAAACTTCCGAAGTGCCAGCTCTTGTCGTTTTCATCCCAGCGGAACCCGAAGGACGACTGCTGCCTACTGGTAACGCTGCCGTCCACCCGCACGATGTAGGTCTCGCTGGGATCGGCGTCACTCAAGGGACCGCCCGATTTCTGCAGGTAGCCCGCCACCGTCTCGTTTCGCTGATACACGAAGGAGGTGGGGTTGTAGACGTCCCCGAGCACGCTGACCACGCTGGGGGTGACGGGAACCTCCAACTCGTCGCCTCCCATGAGTTCCAGGTCATAGCTGGTCCTGGCGAGCTGGTCCGGCGGCAGCAGGTTGATCACGATGCGCCCCTCGGCCTTCTTGTTCTTGAGGATCTCCAGGTTCTTCAACAGGGAGTCGAGGGAGGACTTGGTAGCCGCCATGTCCTCACCTGAGGAGGCGACCGCCGAGGCTTCGCTCTGCTTCTTCAGGATCTGCTGCTCGCTTCTTTCGATGACCTCGTCCATCCTCTTCTGCTGCATTTCCTGCACCGACCTCCTGGTGAAACGGGCCCCGCGCAGGTAGGCGCGCTCGGTGAAGCCACCGGCCCGATTGATCACCGAACTCAACCGCTCCCCGTAGGTGATCGAGTACATCCCCGGGTAGCGGACCTCCCCCTTCAGGGTCACGAACCGGTCAGGCACCGCCATCCAGTTGGTGATGCTCCTCACGGTCAGCATGTCGTCCGGCTGCAGGGTTAGGTTGGCGGCGGGGTCGCCGGCCAGCACCTTTTGGAGGTCGAGGTTCACCCTGCTGGCAACCGCCAGCCCGCCCCGCACCTCGGTCCGGGTCAGCTCCGCGCTTCCCAGAAGGGCATTGCGCTTGAGACTGCCGCCGGCGGTCAACAGGTCGCGCACCGTCATGTGCGGGTAGAACGGGTAGCTCCCCGGCTTCACCACCTCGCCGGTCACCGAGACCATGGCCTGCTCCTGCATGTCCCAGCGGGAGAAAACCTTCACCGTGTCCTGCTCCCTCAGTTCCACGTTTTCCGACTGATCGCCGGCAAGCGCTTCACCCAGGTTGGCGGAGAGCTTCTCGACGTGGCGGTCGGGAAGCTGCATCCGGGTGATCTCCACCGCCCCCAGGTAGGTCTCCGGAAGCAGCGCGCTGTAGTCGGGTATCAGGTCCCTGAGCCTCATCCCCTCGTGAAACTGGTAATCACCGGGCCTCGCCACGTTGCCTTTCAGGGTGACCATGCCGCGGGGGTGGTCATAAAAGGGGAAAACCTTGACCAGGTCGCGGTCGACGATGGGGACCGTAGAGAGTTGGTTATCGAGGTTGCGGGTCTTGGGATGGTAATCGAGGATAACGCGGGCGTTGTTGTCCTCCAGCCGCTCCACCTGGATGCGGGTGTTGTCGGCAGCGGCGGTGATGCCGCCGGCCATCTCCAGCAGCATGGGAAGGGTCTTCTCCCCCTTCAGCTCGTAAATCGCGGGACGCTTCACCTCGCCGGCCACCGCGGCCACCGGACCGATCAGCGGCACGAAGAGGGTGTCGCCGTTCTCCACCCTGAGGTCGCGGCTGCGGTCTCCGGAGAGGAACATCGCGTAGAGGTCCATCTCCTGGACGGTCTTCCCCCCCCTGAGCAGCCGCACCTTCCTGAGCGAGCCGTTCTTGGTGGGGCCGCCGGCAGCCGACAGGGCGTTGATGGCAGTGGCCAGGGAACTTATCGTGTAGGAGCCTGGCTCGCGTACCTCTCCCACCACGAAGACCTGGATGGTGCGCAGCTTGCCGAGGGTCACGTTCAGCTCGTAGCCGCGGTAGTAGCGGGAGATCGCCTTGTCGATCACCGCACGCAGCTGGGAGTAGTTGAGCCCCCAGACCTTGACCGCTCCCACCTTCGGTATCAGGACCTCGCCGTTTCTATCGACGACCAGGTCATAGCGGGCCTGCACCGAGCCCCAGACATCGATACGCAGCGCGTCGCCAGGCCCGACCACGTAGTCCGATCCCACCGGCTGGTTGTCCGGCGAGGCCGCCACCGAGTTGCTGAAAAAGTCGTATCCGAACTGCTTTAGGAGTTGCTTCTCCCCGTTGGGCTTCTTGGGTAGGCCTGCTGAGAAGGCGCGCTCGAGCGGAGAACTCAGTTCGTCAGGGGAAAGCGGGATGAGCGTGAGCTCGTCGGAGGAGACCACCTCCTTCCCCTCTCTGGAATAGCCGGACACCCGCACGCAGTAGTGCTGGCCGTTTTTCAGGCCCCGCAGCCGGTAGGGACTCTTCTTTATCTGCTCCTGCTTCTTCTCTACCTTATCCAGGTCGCCGTGGTAGGAAATCACGAAGCTGACCGGCTTGCCGGGACCTTGTTCGGTGACATACCAGGTCAGCAGGATCTCGCTGTCCCCGGACTCACCTCTCAGTTCGAGCCTCCCGTTTGGGGTCGATTCCAGCTTCTCCTTCGATGATTGGCCAGCCGCGCCGACGCCGTCTTGGGAGGCGCCGGTCGAGATCGCGCCGGCTGGGCTATCCCCAGCGGCTCCTTGGGTCGGGGGCCCGGCCCACCCGTCGGTATCAGCCAGACACAAGGAGGGAACGATGACGAGCTGCAGGAACAGGAGCATCAGGATCAGGTATCTCATGCGGACCTCACGGCGGGCGTTCTGAAGCACATTATAAATTAGAGTAGTGTTTTCTAATTAGCAACTTAAAATGTTAGGGAGCGGCAAAAAAGGAACACGGAGCACCATGTGCCCAGCCTGACGAAGGGGGGGAAGGTGTGCTTTAGAAAGCGCCAGAGAGGTTTCGCAGGCGGGGTGCTGCAGCTGGAAGTAGCAGTTAGGTGAAAATAAAGCGGCACCTGTTAGGGCGCCGCGTGGGGGAGTAGGTATAAAAAAAGCAGCGTCCGGAAGACGCTGCTTTTAGATGGTGATCCCAAGGGGACTTGAACCCCTGTTACCGACGTGAAAGGCCGGTGTCCTAACCACTAGACGATGGGACCTGAGTTGGTCGGTAACGCTGCTGTGAGTCGATGCCGCCTGCTCTATCTGGTGCTGCCTGAAAGCTTTAATTGGCTGGGGTGCGAGGATTCGAACCTCGGAATGACGGAGTCAGAGTCCGTTGCCTTACCGCTTGGCGACACCCCAGCAAGTGAGATACGTTAAATAGCAGAACCCGCCCACCGAAGTCAAGCTTTTTTAGCGCCGGCCGCCTGGGCACCCGCTTCTATGGCCTGCAGGTTGGCCGGGATGAAGCGATGATTCCTTTCCGGAAGCGCATGTTTGAGGCCGCCTGCCAGAGAGTCCACGGTGACTGCGCCGGTAACCGCCACGTATGCCCCGAGGGCGACCATGTTGACCATCCTGGCATCACCGAGGTCCATGGCGATGTCGTTCATCGGTACGGTCACCACCTCGATATCCTCGCGGCCGAGCACCGAGGCGTCCACCAGGGAAGAATTGACGATGCAGACGCCGCCCGGCTTGACCCGGGAGCCGAAACGCTCCAGCGAGGCCTGGTTGAGGGCGACCAGGGTGGAGGGACTTCCCACCACCGGGGAGCCGACCGCGCCTTCCGCGATCACCACCGTGCAGGTGGCGGAGCCGCCCCTCTTTTCCACGCCGTAGGCCGGGAAGTAGCTGACGTTTTTCCCTTCATCCATGGCGGCGTAAGAGAGGAGGTTGCCGCCCAAAAGCACCCCCTGCCCGCCGAATCCAGCTATAAGCACGTCGTGTCGCATGATTCCCCCGTAATAACTATCAATGAAGCTCCGCCCCCCACTGCCATCTGACACCCTCGCCCCTTCAAGGGAGAGGGTGGCCGAAGGCTGGGTGAGGGTTGTCCCGTGGTACGGAAAG
>NZ_DATFBA010000310.1:0-8735 GCF_035254065.1 Geomonas sp. | reverse complement strand
GCCAGACCAGGCGGATGGGAGGGAGGAAGAACCAGAGGATGTAAAAGAAGCAGGTGGCAGCGGCCAGGGCGATGGCGAGCAGTTGCTTGTAGCCGTCAAGGTTCACATTGCCCTCCTTGCTGCCGCTGTAGTCACTGCATTAAAAAATAACAATAAATGTCATTGTACAGCGTCGTGTCACTGTTGCAAGAAGGTGAACTCTGGTAAAGCTGTCATAGCCATGTCTATTGCTGACTAAGAGTTGGACGGTTATAATGGCCTTCCCTGTCCAGTTTGAGCCCTGGAGTTTGAATGTCGTTACAGACTTACATTGAGCACGCTGTGTCAGCCCCTGAATCAGTGCGTCCAGGGCTGCTGATGGCCGCCGTCTGCTCGATCTACCTGCTCGCCAGCGTCGTCAGTTTCCTCAGCTATGCCCTCGACAAGTCCGCCGCCAAGTCCGGCCGATGGCGGACCCGGGAAAGCACCCTGCACCTGCTGGCGCTGGTGGGGGGATGGCCGGGAGCGTTGCTCGCGCAGCAGGTGTTGCGTCATAAAACGAGGAAACGGTCGTTCCAGGTGCTCTTCTGGACCACCACTCTCTTCAACTGTCTCGTACTCTGCTGGTTGTGGTATCGGTTGGGCTGAGGGGGAAGGATGCTGCGTCTCGCCATTGTGCTGCTCGTCTGTCTTCTGCTGCTGGTGGCCGCCTTCGCCGTCTTCCAGCGAAAGCTTTTGTACTATCCCACCCATCACCGTAACAGCAGCGGCCTTGCCGAGTGGCGCTACCGCGGGGAGCTGATCGGTTACGCCCGGGAGGTAGCCGCACCCCGCAACGTCTGGTTGATGCTGCACGGAAACGGGGGACAGGCAAGCGACCGCGTCTACGCGCTCTCCTCCTTCTCGCCGCTTGATTCCGTCTTCATCCTGGAGTACCCCGGCTACGGAAACAGGCCCGGCTCCCCCTCGCTGGCGGCCTTCAACCAGACGGCCGAACAGGCCTACCGGGTGCTGAGGTCGAGCTTTCCCCATATCCCCGTCTGCGTGGTCGGCGAATCCATCGGCAGCGGTCCCGCCTCCGTGCTGGCCGGAGTCTCGCCTCCCCCTGACAAGATCGTACTGGTCACGCCATACGACGTCCTGGGCACGGTGGCCTCTTACCACTTCCCGTATCTGCCGGTGGGGCTCATCTTATGGGACAACTGGAACAACGTGAAGGCGCTCAAGGGATACCAGGGACCTCTGGAGATCATCGGTGCCCGCGACGACACCATCATTCCCATCCGCTTCGCCAGGGCGTTGGCGGAGAGCAAGCCGACGGCGAGGTTCCGGGAGATTCCAGGTGGGCACAACGAATGGGCGACGCCGGGAAGGGTGGAGATACGGAATCCACAAGGCGGGTAGAAAAAGTCGCGTCCAGAAGGACTCTCATCCCCTCGCCCCTTCAGGGGAGAGGGTGGCCGAAGGCCGGGTGAGGGTTGCCGCGACGCGTGGGGGAGTCCCGCCCTCACCCCTGCCCCTCTCCCCCGAGGGGGCGAGGGGTGATATAAAGAGGGACAGAGGGGTGAAGCTATACCTACTTCTTCTGCGGAATCGTAATGCAGAGGCACTCGGCCTCGGCGTAGGTCGTCTCACCGCAGAAGATGCGGCCGTGCACCATGACCTTGCGCCCTTCGGCGGAAACCACCCGGCTCTCGACGGTGACCACCTTCTCGAGCGGCAGCATGTTGCGGAAACTCACATTGAGATTGCCGACCACGATTGCGTAGCCGGCCGCCCAGGCCGCCAGGCCGAGGCATTCGTCCATCACCGCGGCCACCGCGCCACCATGGGCGTGACCGGGAGGGCCCCCGGTTTCCGGCCCGAACCAGATGCGGGCGTGCAGATGTTTTTCGCTGTCCCGGTAGTAGCGGGTCCGGAAGCGGTTTCCGTCCGGGTCGCCGGAGACGAAAATCAGCGACTCACCTACCAGCGACGGGGCATCAAAGGGAATCCATCCATCCTCGCCGCTCAGATCCACCAGCGGGCGAGTGGGGGCACATTCTTTCGCAAGGGCCGAAGTTGACAAGTTTATCTCCTTTGGATGTATTTCTATTTGTCGTTTACGTGCACGTCAAGTTGCGCTAGCGTAGCAGAGTTCGCTCCAGAAATAAAGAGTCTGACTACTATATTGTCATTCCCCTCGGCTCTCAAGATAAAAGAAGGCTCAAACCTTTCCTGGCACTCCCAGCTCTCCCGCCCCCTGCGGGCGAGGGAGAGTTGGACGAGGACGATAAGTTGGCGCAGCGCCTATCTTGACAACGCTTGGTCGTGAGAATGAGTGCCGCTTTACCAAATGAAGAGAACAGGCTACAATGCCCCACTTTTTATGAGCAGGAGGTTCCCCCTTGATAGAGCTGATAAGAAAACGTCGCAGCATCCGCGCCTACACCGAGCAGCCCATCGACCGGGAGACGGTCGAGTTGCTGATCGAAGCGCTGCTTCGTTCACCTTCCTCACGCGGCATCAATCCGTGGGAGTTCGTGGTGGCCGATGACCGGGAGCTTTTGAAGAAGCTCTCCACCTCCAAGCAACATGGTTCGTCGTTTCTGAAGGATGCCCCCCTGGGGGTGGTGATCTGCGCCGACAGCACCAAGACCGACGTCTGGGTCGAAGACTGCTCGATTGCCGCCATCCTCGTGCAGATGACGGCCCAGTCGCTTGGGCTGGGGAGCTGCTGGATCCAGATTCGCAACCGGCAGCAAAACCGGGACACGACCTCAGAGCAGTACATCCAGGAACTGCTGGGGCTCCCCGAGCATATGAAGGTCGAGTGCATGGTGGCCATTGGTCATCCCGCCGAGAACAGGCGGCCGCTGCCAGCCAGCCAACTGCAGTACGACAAGGTCAATCACAACGGCTATGGCGCCGGGTGGGAGCGCCGTAGCCGGAAGTAACAGCCAGCCTCCCCTGACCCTCTCCAGCTTTAAACGAAGAAAGCCCCTTCGGCGGTGTCTGTCGAAGGGGCTTTTTGTTTTCACCCTGAAAAATTTCTCTCCAGAAGGGGCCCGGCTACTCCCCTTCCAGCGCACCCGTCTGGCGGAGCGCCTCGTACAGGACGATGCCCGCCGAGGTGGAGAGGTTGAGGCTCCTCACCTTACCGATGATGGGGATCCTCACCGTCATCTCCAGGTTCGCCTCGATCAACTCCTCCGGCAGCCCCTTGGTTTCCTTCCCGAAGACGATGAAATCGCCCGGCTGGAAGCGCATGGTAAGGTAGCTGTGCGGCGCCTTCTTGCTGGTATAGATGAAGCGCCCGTTCGGGTAGGCCTGTTGCAGCGCCGGCAGATCGGGCCAGTAGTGGATATCCACCTCGCTCCAGTAATCGAGTCCGGCCCGCTTGAGGTAGCGGTCGTCCGTCGAGAAGCCGAGTTTGCCGACCAAGTGCAGGATGGTTCCAGTGGCACCGCAAAGGCGGGCGATATTGCCGGTATTGGGTGGGATCTCCGGTTCGATGAGAACTATGTGGAAGGGGTTCTGCAAGGGCATATGGTTCCTCGTAAAAACCTAAAAGCAATTTGAACAGGGATAAAAGCGGATCAACGGGATGAAGGCTTTTTTGTATCGTAAAGCCGAGAGGAAGGCAAAAGGAAACGCACCATAGTTTCGAAGAAGGTTTCCGTCTTTGCCTTTATCCCGTGTATCCTGTTTATCCCTGTTCGAGTTTTTAAGCCTTTGTTCACGTTTTTGGTTTTATCCCCTTTATCCCCTTTATACCCTTTATCCCTGTTCCAGATGCCTTTCAGCCTTTGCTTTTTCGCCTTTAGCCTTGTTTTTTCGCAGTGTCCAGTCTATGATGACCCTTCTAATAAGGCAGCGGAGGACCACTTTGAACCAGCCTGACCACAATGGACATTTCGGCCGTTTCGGCGGCAGATACGTTTCCGAAACGCTGATGCCCGCGCTCCTCGAACTCGAGCAGGCTTACAACCAATACCGCGAGGACCCCGAGTTCAAGAAGGAGTTCGCCTACTACCTGCGCCAGTACGTCGGTCGACCGAACCCCCTTTACTTCGCCGAGAAGCTCAGCCGCAAACTGGGCGGCGCCAAGATCTACCTGAAGCGCGAGGACCTCAACCATACTGGCGCCCACAAGGTGAACAACACCATCGGCCAGGCGCTTTTGGCCAAGCGGATGGGTAAGAAACGGGTCATCGCCGAGACCGGCGCCGGCCAGCACGGCGTGGCAACCGCCACCGTCGCGGCCCTCTTCGGCATGGAGTGCGAGGTCTTCATGGGCGAGGAAGATATCCATCGCCAGTCCCTGAACGTCTTCCGCATGAAGCTGCTGGGAGCCAAGGTGACCCCGGTAACCTCCGGGACCGCCACGCTGAAAGACGCCATGAACGAGGCGCTTCGCCACTGGGTCACCTACGTGGACAATACCTTCTACATCATCGGCACGGTGGCCGGGCCGCACCCGTACCCCGCCATGGTCCGCGACTTCCAGGCCATCATCGGCGAGGAGGCGCGCGCCCAGCACCTGGAGGCGGAGGGGAAACTTCCCGACTACCTGGTGGCGGCGGTGGGCGGCGGCAGCAACGCCATCGGCCTCTTCCACCCCTTCCGCGAGGACAGCTCCGTAAAGATGATCGGTGTGGAGGCGGCGGGTTACGGCATCGAAACCGGCAAGCACGCGGCTCCGCTTTGCGCCGGCACGGTCGGTGTGCTGCACGGCAACAAGACCTACCTGCTGCAGGACCAGTTCGGCCAGATCGCCCACGCCCACTCCATCTCCGCGGGCCTCGACTACCCGGGCGTCGGCCCCGAGCACGCCTTCCTCAAGGATTCCGGCCGGGCGAGCTACGTCTCCATCACCGATGACGAGGCGATGGCCGCCTTCCAGGAGTTGACCCGGGAAGAGGGGATCATCCCCGCGCTGGAATCCTCCCACGCGGTCGCCCATGCGCTGAAGCTTGCGCCCACCCTTTCCGCCGACCAGACCATCGTGGTCTGCCTCTCCGGCAGGGGGGACAAGGACATCCATACTGTCGCCGGCATCATGGGGGTCCAGCTTTAACCGTTCCCACAGAGACAGAGTTGTCCACCAAGGGGTCGCCACGCGGCCCCTTTTTTATTTCCTGCGTGCCAAGGGCATCTTACCCCTCGCCCCTTCAGGGGAGAGGGTGGCCGAAGGCCGGGTGAGGGCGCCCGGCGCTGCGGAAAGGGTCCCGCCCTCACCCCCTGCCCCTCTCCCCCAAGGGGGCGAGGGGAGTAATAAGACTGACGACGGTGAGCAGGCAACACCATTAGCAAGCCTAGGGCCCCATGCTAATGCAACTTCGCGATTATGTGAACATTCTAATATAAAACTTGCAAATTATTTTTAATCGGGTAGACTTGCAAGCTCCGGTTGGGTTTAGCCTAACCACATTCTAATGAAAGGAGATGATTGGCGCAGGCTTAACCGACACTTACGGTGATTTACCTAAAGCCGGCAAGAGCCATCAACTGACATTAAACTATGAAAAAATCTGCTATTGCACTGGTCGCGACCCTGCTTTTTAGCACGTCGTGTGACCAGTCCCACCTGCAGCAGGCGCAGGTCCCGGTGAGTCCTGGACTCTCGGAAACGGACCGGGCGCTGGCTGTGGGGGAGTCGGGCAAGAAGCAGGTGGAAACAGCAGCCGCTTCGAGCCCTTCGGCGCCAATTGTGGCGCCCAAGGAAGCCCTTGTGGAGCGTAGGAAAAAAATGGTACCAGCCATACTGACCGCATTCGCGCGTCGAACCACGCCGGAGCGGGCCAAGTGGCTGGCAGAGATCTGTTACCAGAAAACGGAGGGGACACGGTTCACCCCGCTGGACTTGGCCGAGATAGCGCTGGCCGAAACCGGTGGGCACAAGCTCTCCTCCCGCGCGGTGTCGCCCAAGGGGGCGATGGGAGTCTGGCAGTTGATGCCAGAGAGGGCGGAAAGCCACGGCTACCGCCCGTCAGAGATGAGGGACGACGAGAAGTGTGCGGAGGCGGCGGTGCGGGAGCTTCATGAGAAGCTGCATGTGGCCAAAGGAAACCTCTCGCGTGCGAAAAGGCTTTATTGCGGCAGGGGACCTGCCGCCATGGCCTACGACAAGATCCGCAAACGCTTCCGCGCCGAGCTTCTGCGCGAACTCGAGAGGGGAGCCTCCCTCGATGCCATGCGGATGGCGGCCGGCCACTGACAGTCCCTTTGAAGTTTAATGATAGGTTGTGCTATAGTGGGCGGGTTCCCTTGCGGGGATCCGCCCATTTTAGTGAAGAAGGAACGGCTTTTTCACCGCGCGTGGAGACGGAGCAAGATATTAGTGCCATAGACATCGCCGCAACTTCCACGAGTCCCTCCCCTTCAGTGCCTGCCCGCCGTAGCCTTGGCGAAGGCGGGGGGAGGGCCAGGGTGAGGATGGGGTAAATTGAAGGAGTTCCAGTTGAAGAAATTTTCCTACTCGTTACTGCTGCTGCTACTCATCTCGCTTTCCATGGCCGGTTGCACCTCCTTCGTGAAACAGCCGGTAGTGACCGTTAAAGACCTCTCGGTAGTTTCGGTGGACGGCCGGGGGGCTGGTATGGAACTGTATCTGGGCGTTACCAACCCCAACGCCTTCGACGTCAAGCTGCTGGGATACAACTACGATCTCAAGGTGATGGCGCTCCCCCTGGCCAAAGGGGAGGCACGGGAAGAGATCAGTTTTCCCTCCAAGGCCGAAACCGACGTCCGCATCCCGATCAAGATCACCTTTGCCGAACTGCTGGAAATCCTGAAGCGCAGGCCCAATATGGACGCCATCCCGTATCAGGTCTCCGCCGCGCTCGATCTGGACACCCCGCTGGGGAAGATGGCGGTCCCGGTCACCCGCAATGGCACCTATTCCATTCCCAAGCAGTATCGTCCCTCCTCGCTCCTCAACAGGCTGAGCGACCTGCTCGGGCGCTGATCCTTGTTCAACTCTCCCTCGCCCCCTTGGGGGGAGAGGGCTGGGGTGAGGGCGGGACTTTCGCCATGTCGAGGCCAGCCCTCACCCGGCCTTCGGCCACCCTCTCCCCTAAAGGGGCGAGGGGAACTGAGGCGGCGGGACGTGGCCGAGATAGGCAGTCGAGACAGGCAATAATGAACCCTTCGGAGTGTAAATGAACGTAATCGATGTAACCGGTCTTTCCAAGAGCTTCGGCTCCCGCGAGCTTTTGAATGGCGTGACCTTCGCCGTTGGCGAGGACGAGCGGGTAGGGCTGATCGGCGCCAACGGCGCCGGCAAGTCGACCCTGCTCACCATCCTGGCGGGTGTGGAGGACCATGAGGGGGGCTCCATCGCCATGAAGCGTGGCGCCTCGGTCGGCTACCTGAGCCAGGAGCCGGTGCTGGACGACGACTCGACGGTGGCGGCGGAGATCGAGAAGGGGCTGGTGGAGATCCGCAAGGCGATGGCCACCTTCCACGAGCTCTCCGAGCGGATGGCGGCTAACCCTCCTGACATGGAGCGGCTGCTGGCGCGCCAGGGGGAGCTTTCGGTCTGGATCGAGCACCATGGGGGCTGGAACACCGACCACCGTGTCTCCGAGATGATGACCCACCTCCAGCTCCCCGAGCGCGACCAGCGTATCGGCGTCCTTTCCGGCGGCACCAAGCGGCGCGTGGCGCTCGCCAAGCTCCTGTTGCAGGCGCCCGAACTGTTGCTCCTCGACGAGCCGACCAACCATCTGGATGCCGATACCACCCAATGGCTTCAGGAGCATCTCAAGGCCTATCCCGGCGCCGTCATGCTGATCACCCACGACCGCTACTTTCTGGACCAGGTGGTGACCAGGATGCTGGAGCTGGAAATGGGTGCCATGACCTCTTATCTTGGGGGATACTCCGCCTACCTCGTGCAGCGGGAGGAGAAGCTTGCCAACGAGGCGCGCACCCGCACCAAGCTTTTGAACCTGCTTCGTACCGAGACCGATTGGATGCGGCGGGGTCCGTGCGCGCGAGGCACCAAGCAGAAGGCGCGCATCGACCGTTTCTACGACCTGGAGGAGGCCGTCTCGTGGCCGGCCAGGCGTGAACTGAAGATCGGCTTTTCCACCGAGGAAGGGCTGGGCGGCACCATTTTGGAGCTGGACAAGGTCAGCAAGGGGTACGGCGACAAGCAACTCATCAAGAACGCCACCTTCGGCATGAAGCGCGGAGACCGGATCGGCGTGATCGGACCCAACGGCTGCGGCAAGACCACCCTTATCCGGATGATCATGGGCGAAGAGGAGCCCGATGACGGGCGGGTGGTGGTGGGGAAGAAGACCAAGATCTCCTATTTCGACCAGCTGCGCGAGGTGCTCGATCCGTCGCAGACCATCTACGACTTCTTCGGGGAAGGGGACTACGTCACCTGCCGCGGCGAGAAGCGGCACAAGATCGGCTACCTGGAGGAGTTCCTCTTTTCCCCCGAGGACCGCAGGCGCCCGGTGGGGAGCCTTTCCGGCGGCGAGAAAAGCAGGCTGATCCTGGCGCGGCTCATGCTGCAGGACTCCAACCTGCTGGTGCTGGACGAGCCGACCAACGACCTGGACATCCCGACCCTGCAGCTTCTGGATGCCTCCATCGCCGCCTTCCCCGGCTGCGTGCTGATGGTCACCCACGACCGCTTCTTCCTGGACAAGGTGGCGACCGGTGTGCTCGCCTTCGAGGGGGAGGGGGTGGTGACCTTCCACGAGGGAAACTACAGCAATTACCGCGAACGCGCGGAGGCGGCACGCGCCGCCGTCGCC
>NZ_DATFBA010000309.1:0-3555 GCF_035254065.1 Geomonas sp. | reverse complement strand
AATCACCGGATTTAGTAAAAATAGTTGTTCCACCGACGTTTTTTGTGGAACCACCTCTTCGGATAGATCCCGTTCACCGTCTCGAATTTCGATTTCAGCCTGCGCTGGGATCGGTCACCCAAAATGGCAGAGGCGACTCTGCATCCTGCGAAATAGGAATAGGAGCATCATGGGTAACATAAAAAGGGTTCGCTTGCTCATCCTGGTAACAGTTCTGAGCCTCACCGGAGCTTCCTTGTTCGGATATCACCTATGGAAGCAGTACGACTCGACGGCAGCCAATCAAATCAGCTTCACCTCCTTCGTCGACAAGGTCAACGCCGGCGCTATCGTCAGGGTGAAGGCGGCGGGCGATCAGGTCACGGCCGAGGCCAAGACCGGGCAGAAGTACCAGTTCTATCTCCCGAAAGGGGCCGAACTCTCCACTTTGCTGCTGCCCAAGCACATCGATTACTCTTCCGCTCCGGCGGCGGGGGAAGCGAAATGGTTCGAAATCAGCATTATCTTGATCGTGGCAGGATCGCTTCTGCTGGTGTTCAGAAGATATACCGGCTTCGGGCGGAGCAAGGGGAAGCTGGTCGATGGCTCCCGCTCCAGGACCTCGTTCAACGATGTGGCCGGCGCCGAGGAGGCCAAGGCCGAACTGCTGGAGACGGTGGAGTTCCTCAAGGATCCCGAGAAGTTCACCAACCTCGGCGGCAAGATGCCGACCGGCGTGCTGCTGGTGGGGCCTCCGGGCACCGGCAAGACGCTATTGGCCAGGGCGGTGGCGGGAGAGGCGGACGTTCCCTTCTTCGCCATGTCCGGCTCGGAGTTCGTCGAGATGTATGTAGGGGTAGGCGCCTCCCGGGTGAGGGACCTTTTCGCACAGGGAAAGAAGTCCGCTCCCTGCATCATCTTCATCGACGAGATCGACGCGGTGGGGCGCAAGCGCGATGCCGCCGCCGGCGGCGCCAGCGATGAGCGCGATCAGACCCTCAACCAACTGCTGGTCGAGATGGACGGTTTCTCGGTCAACTCCGGCGTGGTGGTCCTGGCCGCCACCAACCGTCCCGAGGTCCTGGACCCTGCGCTGCTTCGCTCCGGACGCTTCGACCGTCAGGTGACGGTCCCCTCACCGGACATCAGGGGACGCGAGGAGATCCTGAAGGTACACGCCAAGAACGTGCCGCTCGCTTCCGAGGTGGACCTGCGGGTGATCGCCCGCGGCACCCCCGGCCTCTCCGGCGCCGACCTCGCCAACGTGGTGAACGAGGCCGCCATCCTTGCTGCCCGCGCCAACAAGGGTGAGGTCGAGATGGCCGACTTCGACAGCGCCCGCGACAAGCTCCTGATGGGTGCCGAGAAGAAGTCGCTGGTGCTCTCCGAGAAATCGAAGCTCTCCACCGCCTATCACGAGGCCGGGCACGTGCTGGTCGCCAAGCTCGTCCCGGGGGCGGACCCGGTCCACAAGGTTTCCATCGTCCCACGTGGGCGGGCGCTCGGCGTGACCCTGCAGATCCCCACCGAGGACATCTACTGCTACACCAAAGAGATGCTGGACGCCCACCTGAAGGTCCTGATGGGTGGCCGCGCAGCCGAGGAGCTGATCTTCAGCACAACCACCACCGGGGCGGGCAACGACCTGGCCCGGGCTACCGACACCGCCAGGAAGATGGTCTGCGAGTGGGGGATGTCCAAGGCATTCGGACCCGTCGCCTTCGGCAACCACGAGAGCACCGACCCCAGCGCCGGCCATACCGGCAAGAACTTCAGCGACACCACCGCGCTGGAGATCGATTCCGAGATCCGCTCCATCGTGACCGGCTGCTATACGGAAGTGATCGGCCTTTTGACCACCCACATGGACGCGCTCAAGGCTCTCACCGAGGAACTGGTGGCCAAGGAGACGCTGGACAGTCCGGAGATCGACGAGGTGATCGCGCCGCACTTCAGGAAGGCGGGGCTCGAGTTTCCGGCAGTGCAGGGGTAGAAGGGAAGAAGGTAAGGGAATAACACGAAAAAAGGGGCGAATGGCCGTGACTGCCATTCGCCCCTTTTATTTTTTCAGCCACGCTGTCGCTCTTATCTCGGAGAGGGGTGGGGTAGTCGCGGGCCGGGCAGGCATGTGCAGATGGGCCAGGTGGGCGACTGTTAACTGTTGCCGTGGCAGGAAGTAAATGGTATGTATTAGACGTTCTTTTTCTTTGCGGTAGCCGCGGGCAAGGCCGCTCCTCATTCAGCGAGGTGTTTTTTGGAGAACAGTCAGCCCGACGTGCAAGCTGAGCCGGCGACCGGCGAGGTCGAGGACCCTCTTCTCATACACAAAGGGCTCAGCAAGATCCGTCGCCGGCGTTGGATGGTATGGGCGGTGATCATCGTCTACTTGCCGACCATGTGCATCACGCAGGAAATCACCCACTCCTTCAACAAAACACTCCCCGTTTTCTTTGGCTGGTTCCTGGTCCTTTTGACCGTGACGGCCATATCCGCGGTGGCAAGGTGTCCCCGCTGCGGCAACTATTTCCACGTAAATGGCATGACCCTTTTGTATCTGCGCAGATGCCTGCACTGTCAGTTGCACCTAAAGGCAGACAAGAGAGGAGCAAGTCGAGATTAAGATTAAGGTTAAGAAAGGCAACAACCGAATCTTATCTCAGTCTCAATCTCAATCTTAATCTCGCTGTTTAATCTCGCTGTTTGATCTCACTGTCAGGAGGATGAAAGAATGAAACGAAGGTCTTTCTTGAAGTTTCTCGGGCTCTCCGCGTTTTTTCACCGCTGGCTGCTGGACGAGGCGAGGGCGGCCGTCGGGCCGGTGGTGGCGGTCGCCGAGGGGAGCGACTACGCTCAGGTCACCAGGAACGCCATCGCTGCGTTGGGGGGCATGAAGCGGTTTGTGAAGAGTGGCGACGTGGTGGTGGTCAAGCCGAACATGGGCTGGGACAGGACCTCGGAGCAGGCGGCCAACACCAATCCCATCGTGGTGCGGGCAGTGGTGGAGGAGGCTCTCAAGGCGGGCGCCAAAAAGGTGAAGGTCTTCGACCGCACCTGCAACGACGAGCGCCGCTGCTACGTCAACAGCGGGATCTCGGCCGCCCTCAAGGGGATGAAGAACGTCGACCTGAAATACATCGAGCCCGAGCGCTTCAAGAAGGTGGCCCTGAAAGGGAAGGTGCTGAGCGAGTGGGAACTATACGACGAGGCGCTGAACGCCGACGTCTTCATCAACGTCCCGGTCGCCAAGCACCACTCGCTTACCAAGCTGACTCTCGGGCTGAAGAACGTGATGGGTGTCATGGGAGGCAACCGCGGCGCCATCCACAAGAACATCGACGAGGCCCTCTCCGACGTGAACAGCGTCCTGAAGAGCCACCTGGTGGTGGTTGACGCGACCCGCGTACTGACCGCCCACGGCCCGCAGGGTGGCAACCTGCACGACGTAAAGGCGCTCCACAAGGTGCTCGCCTCCACCGACATCGTGGCGGCGGATGCCTACGCCACCACGCTCTTTGGTCACCGTCCCGAAGACATCTCCGTCACCGTGGCGGCCCATAAGCGGGGACTGGGCGAGAT
>NZ_DATFBA010000308.1:0-11338 GCF_035254065.1 Geomonas sp. | reverse complement strand
TCCTGGAGATGGAGGGGGACTGGGAAAGCTTCTTTGCCGGGCGCCCCGGGAAGGTCCGCAAGGCGATCCGCCGGGTGCTACACCAGGTGGAAAGCGCGGGTCCCTGGGAGGTGAGCGAGGTCCGGGAGTGGGAGGGATTCCTCTCGGCTTGGGAGGGGGTGCGCACGGTGGCGGAGCGCAGCTGGACCCATGCCATCGGCGATTCCCTGGCCACCCCCGTCAACGCCGCCTTCTTCCGGGAGTTGGCGCAGGGCGCCGCGGCCCTGGGGGAGCTTTCCCTGTGGCTTTTGCGGCTTTCCGGCCGGACGGTGGCCTTCGAGTTCCACCTGCGCCGGGCAGGGACCGAGTACGCCCTGCGTGCCTGCTACGATCAGGGGTACGCCGAGCTCTCCCCCGGGACCTTCCTGGAGACCCAGATGCTGAAGTCCCTCTTCCAAGGGGGGGGAGGCGTCCGGCGCCTCGATTTTGGCGGCAGTTTCGACCGCTACAAGAAACGCTGGTGCGACAAGGCCGCGCCCCATGTCTGCCTGACCATCTTCGGCGACCGGATGCTGGGGCGGCTGGCGGCCTTTCACGAGCTGGAAACGGTCCGGGTGCTGCGGGCGCTCAGGGATAAGCTGAGAGACCGCTGGCAGCCGGCGGCACAGAGGGAGGAATCATGAAGAACTACCTGAGATCGACCGCGGGAAATGTCAAGAGGTGGCTGTACCGCTCGAACAGCGCCATCTGGTTCTGCTGCGCGCTGACTCCCCGGCAGGAGGAGCTGCCGGCGGGGTGCAGCGTGGAGTTCAACGACTTCGAGGGGGCGCTCGCCTTCATCAAGCGCCAGTCCGCCCAGTTCCCCTGGATCCTGGTGCCCAAGGAGATCGAGGCGGCCAGGCGCTGGGGCCACCACTTCGCCCTGATCTGCAGTGCCGGGCAGGTGGCCGGCTACATCAAGGTGGCCAGGCGGCGCGCCTACGTGGAGGATTTCGACCGTGAGATGCCGCTCAAGGATGACGAGGCCTTCATCTGCGACACCTACATAGCGCCGGAATTCCGGGGAGAGGGGCTCTCCAGGGTGCTGGCGGGGGCGGCCGCCTCCTGGCTGCAGCGGCGGGGAGTGCGCTACCTCTACTGCCACATCCCCGAGTGGAACGCCGCCTCGCTCGCGCTCTACCGGGGGCTCGGCTTCCGGGAGATCCGCAAGATCAGCCACGTCAGGACGTGCGGCCTGCGCTTTTACAGCAGCCAGCCGGAAAGCGCCCTGTTGGCCGGCAGATCGTTGGATGCTCCTCTGCCGGGGGAATCGGTACTGCCGAACCAGGGGGGCGTAGCGAACTGACCGGGCCCGGCAGCTGAACACGCGAGGAAGTCACCATGAAACTTTTGACAGGGATGTGCAGGGAGTTGTCGAGCGAGGCGCTCCGGGAAGTCTGTCACCGCCGGGTGAAGGCCCTGGACGCCATCTGCTTCCTCACCTACCGCTGCACCAGCATGTGCCGAACCTGCACCATCTGGCAGCGCAAGGGGTGCGGGGAGCAGGAGATGACGCGCGAAGAGTGGCTGGAGAGCTCGGCCAAGCTGGCAACCTACGGCATCCGTTCCTTCGAGATCTTCGGCGGTGACGCCCTGCTCAGGAAGGACGCCATCTTCGCGGTGACCCGCTACCTGAGCGAGCAGGGGGTGGCCACCTATTTCCCCACCAACGCGAACCTCTGCGACCGCGACACGGTCAAGCAGTTGATCGAGGCGGGGCTGGGCACCGTCTACCTCTCCCTGGACGACCTGGGGGAGGAGCAGGACGAGGTGCGGGGGGTGTCGGGCAGCTTTCAGCGCGTGCGGGAGGCGCTGGAGAACTTCGCCGAACTGCGGGGAGGGGGAGAGCTCCCCTGCATCATCGTCTGCAGCACCCTGTCACGCCTCAACTTCCGCAACTTCCCGCGGCTGGTCGAATTCCTGGAGCAGTACCCGGTGAACGCCATCTACCCGCGCCCGCTGGGAGAGTTCTCCCGGCAGGGGATCGAGGACTCCCTGATCGACGGCGTGCTCCCCGAGCCGTACTTCGCGAGCTCGGACGGGGAGTCGCACCTGATGGACCGGGGTGAGCTGGCCGAGATGTACCGGATGATAGAGGGGATGCAGCAGCACCCCTCCTCCATCTACGTCAACTGGAGGGCCTACTACAGCACCACCGACGACACCTTCCTGCACGGTGAATACCCCTTGAAGGAGTGCCGGATCGCCTCCACGGTGGTCACCGTGAACCCCAACGGCGACGTGGTTCCCTGCCCCTTTTTCAGGAGCTATGTGCTGGGCAACCTGAAGAGAGGGGGGCTGGAGGAGATCTGGGGCAACGAGCGGCACCGCAGGTTCCTGGCGGCGCAGCGGGAGGGAGATCTCGCCATCTGCAAAAACTGCAACTCGCGCACCTACTACACCTCGCTTGCGGAGACCCTCGACTACTACCGGATGCGGGCGCTGGAGCGGGTGGGGCTGTTCCGGCTGGGGGGGGCAGCTCTGGCACCCCCTTCAGCGGCGGTGCCGGAGGCCGGCCGCGCCAGGCTCCCCGAAGGCGCCGGCAAACGGCCGGAGGGGGCCGGGGAGAAAACGAACCCGAAGGTGATGCACGTGCTGCTCTCCCTGGATGCCGGCGGCGGAGCCGAGTCCATCGCCTACGAGCTGATCCGCGACCAGCGGCTGGCCGGCAACCCTCCCATCGTCTGCTGCCTGCAGGTGGTCGGGGCGCTGGGTAAAAGGCTGCAGGAGGACGGTTTCGGGGTCTTCTTCCGGGCCAGGCGGGAGGGCTTCGACCACTCGCTCATCAAGTGGCTGGCCGACATCATCCGCCAGGAGCGGGTCGACGTGGTGCACGCCCACCAGTACACCCCCATGTTCTACAGCGTCCCGGCCGCCTTCTGGGCGGGGGGGGTGCCGGTCATCTACACCGAGCACGGGCGTCTCTACCCCGACCGCCGCATCTGGAAACGTTCGCTGGTGAACCCGCTGCTCGCCCTGGGGATCAGGCACGTGGTCGCCATCAGCCACAGCACCAGGCTGAGCATGGCCCGCCTGGACCGTCTCCCCCGCAAGAGGATCGAGGTGATCCACAACGGCGTCGACCCCCAGCGCATGCTGGTCCCCGGCAACCTCGCGGAGCTGCGCCGTGAGCTGGGGCTGAAGCCCTCCTGGCGGGTGGTGGGGATGGCGGCCAGGCTGGAGCAGATCAAGAACATCGACATGGCGCTGCGCGCCTTCGCCCTGGTGGTGGCCACCGTGCCCGACTGCTGCCTGGTGATCGCCGGTTTCGGCTCGCGTCGCGACCAGCTGCAGGGGCTGGCCGCCGAGCTCGGCATCGCCAGCCGGGTCTTCTTCGTCGGGCTGCGCCACGACCTGCCGGAGCTGTACCAGCTGATGGAGGTGTTCGTGCTCTCCTCCTTTACCGAGGGGATCTCGGTCACCCTGCTGGAGGCCATGGCCAGCGGCGTCCCCGCCGTGGTAACCGCGGTAGGGGGGAACCCCGAGGTGGTGGTCGAGGGGGAGACCGGTTACCTGGTGGAGGTGGGTGACCATCAGGGGATGGCGGAGAGGATCCTGCGTCTGCTTGCCGACCGCGAGCTGGCGCGGCAGGTCGGAGAGCGGGGGCGCGCGAGGGTCGAGGCCGCCTTCTCCATAGACGGCATGCGGGGGGCCTACCGCTCCCTGTACTGCCGGGCCGCGGAGCGTCACTCCGCGCCGATTAAGCCGGAGGTATGAGATGCATCCGCTGCTCTCCAAATACCTGGTCTGGACCCCCACGCTTCTTTTGCGCGGCGAGAACATCCGGCCGCTCATGCGTGCCTACGCCGAAAGCCAGTACCTCGACCGGGGCATCCTCGAAAAGGCCCAGCTGGAGAGCTTCAAGCAGGTGGTGGAGTACGCCTATCAGCAGGTTCCCTTCTACCGGGAGAAGTACCAGAGGGCCGGCTTCACCCCGGACCAGCTCCGCCTCCCCGAGGACGTCCGGCGGGTCCCGCTCCTCACCAAGGAGGAGGTGAAGAGGGCCGACCTCTCCTCGGGCAGCTACCGGGGGATGCGCTTTCGCCGGAGCACCAGCGGTTCCACCGGCCAGCCGCTGGTCTACTACAAGGACCCCGAGTCGATGAGGCACATGGACGCCATTCTCTACCGCGACTACTCCTGGTACGGGGTGGATGTCGGTTTCCGGCAGGCCCGTTTCTGGGGGCTTCCCCCCGCCGGCGCCTCCCGCTACACCACCCAGGCCATCGACCTCCTGCTGAACAGGGTCCGCATCTCTCCCTTCGAGCTCGAGGAGAAGAAGTACCTGGGGTTCCTGGAAACGCTGCAGCGCTTCAGGCCCCAGTACATCTACGGCTATGCCCAGTCCATCTATCAGTTCTGCCACTATTTCCACCTGCGCGGCATCGACCTCTCCGGGCTGGGGGTGGGCTGCGTGATCGTGACCTCCGAGATGATCTTCCCCTCCCAGCTTAGGGTCATCTCCGAGGTGCTCGGCTGCCGGACCCCGCAGGAATACGGCTGCACCGAGGTGGGGATTATCGGCTTCGAGTGCCCCATGGGGAGCATGCACCTGATGGAAAACCTGCTGGTGGAGACGGTGCCGGCCGAGGAGGGGGAGGGGGATAACATCGTGGTCTCCGAGCTGAACGGCCGGCTGTTCCCCTTCATCCGCTACCAGATCGGCGACCGGGGTGCCATCTCCGACCGGCGCTGCGGCTGCGGGCGGGAGCTGAAGGTGCTTGAACAGCTGACCGGTCGCAAGGACGACTTCATCCGCTGCCGCGAAGGGAAGCTGGTGGACGCCTACCTGGTGGAGTACCTGGTGAGCGGGATGCCGGGGCGACTGGGGACGGTGCACCAGTTCAAGATGGTGCAGACGGAGATGACCTCGCTGCGCCTGATGATGGTGGCCAGCGGCAACCGCGACGGGATCAGGGGGTATCTCTGCGGGAAGCTCGCGGAGATCGTGGGCCCCGGTATGGTGATCGACCTGGAGTTCGTCCCCTCCATCGCCAGGGAGAAGAGCGGCAAACTGCGGTTCTTCAGTTGCGAAATTCCGGACCCCGAGGGAGGAGGTGCGCCATGAGGTTCGAGGACCAGGCAACCCTCAATATCCTGGCCAGGACCAGCGGTTCGGTGCTGTTGATGGGCTCCAGCGTCATCATGACCCGTTTCCTGACCAAGGAGGAGTACGGTCTCTACCTGCAGGCGATGCTGCTGCTGAACACCGTCACCCTGCTCTCCTTCGTCGGCATCGGCCAGAGCATCTACTACTATTACCCGCAGGTCGACGATCGCCGCAGTTTCGTGAGAAACAACCTGCTGTTGGGGCTCGCCATCGGCGCGCTCACGGCGCTCCTTCTCTACCTGGGTAAGGGGCTCTTGCCCTTCCTCTTCAAGGACCGGGAGATGTTTCAGTATCTCCCCTTCCTGTGCGCTCTGCTCCTTCTGCAGGGGCCGACGAACCTGAAGGACCCCATCTTCCTCTCCTCGGGTGCCCTGGTCGCCAACTCCGCGCTCACCGTAGTCTCCAGCGTCATCGACTACCTGCCGCTCTGCCTGCTGGTCATGTCTCGGGTCGGACTCGAGTGGCTCTTCTGGGCCGCTGTCGCCAGCAGGGTGGTCAACCTTGCCATCTTCGCGGCGGTGATCAGGCGCTACTGCTACCAGCGGGGACCCGCCTCCCGCGACCAGGGAGGGCAGCGGGTCTCCCTGCTCGACCAGTTCCGCTACCTTCTGCCGGTGAGCGCGGCGGGCTACGTGGCCACCATCGGGAAGCAGATCGACAAGTACCTGATCGCCAACGGCTTTTCCGCTGCGCAGTTCGCCACCTACTCGCGCGGCGCCACCGACATCCCCTTCATCTCCACCATCACCTACCTGATCAACGACATCACCCTCCCCAGGTATGTCGCCGCCTATCAGCGCAGGGACATCGTGTCGCTGGTGAAGATGATGCACACCAACATCGACAAGGTGGCCAAGATCAACTTTCCGATCTTCGTCTTCCTGATGGTGGAGGCGAGCCTTTTCATGGAGATCCTGTACACCAGGGCGTACCTGGACGCCACCCCCATCTTCCAGGTCTACCTGCTCTCGCTGCTTTGCGGGGTCACCGTCTACAACATGATCCCCACCGTGTCGGGAAACACCCGGCTGTTGCTGATCGCCACCGTCATCAGCGTGGTGACCACCATCGTCTCGGGGTTCACTCTCCTCAAGCTGCTGGGGCCGGTCGGCGTCGCCCTGGGGAGCTTCCTCGGCTCATTCAGCTACATGGTGTTCCTGCTCTACCGCTCGCTGGGGATCCTGTCCCTCTCCTGGCGGGAGATCATGCCCTGGCGGAACCTGGCCAAGATCTTCTCGGTGGCACTGGGAGCGGTCGGTGTGGTGCTGCTGTTCAACGCCCTGTTGGCGGTTCTGGAAATCCCGGATGGACTCTGTTCGCTCTGCGTTGCCTTCGCCCTCTTCACCTACTGCTACCTCGGCGGTCTCACCTTCATGAACCTCTTGTATCGTGAAGATCGGGAATATCTGGCAAGGTGGCTGCGTTTCGACCTCTTCGTGCTGATGCCGTGGGTCCCGAAGCTCGAGCCTGCCTCCGAGGTGGGAGAGGACGCCGAGGCGGCCAAGGGGCCGGAGGTGCCATGAATATGAGACTTCCCACACCATGGATGCTGTTGTTTCTGCTGGCTGCCGTTTGCTGCCCGGTCGGCCTGCTCTCGGCAAGGACTGCCTCGCCGGCCGGTTCCGGCACCAAGGTCGATCCCCGCACCGCCGCCTTGCGCGGCGCTTTCCGGGTGGCGGAGACCTTCGACGACCTCCAGGATTGGAGCGCCGGCGGCCGCTCTCCCAGCGGCGCCGACGATCCGGCCGGCTACGACCCCCTCCTGTTGCCCAGGCGAAGCGACGGCGGCCCCTCGTTGTGGGGGTACTGGGCCAACAAGGGGCCGACCTGCCTGGTCCGGATGAAAAGCGGCTCCTTTCAGAAAGGGGAGACGGTGACCGGCCAGTTGGGAGGGGAACTGGTGTACGAGAAGAGCTGGCTTTTGGAGGGGAACACCTATCTGCAGTTCTCCACCACCCCCGCCAAGGGGAGCTTCCGGCCGGGCGATCTCCTGACCGGGGAGAGATCGGGAGCGGAAGCCGAGATGATCGGCTGGCCCATGATCATCGCCAACCACGGGGAGTACAGCCTGGGGGGGCGGGGGAAGTCGCTGATGATGAACCTGGGGGACAACGACAACCCGCAGGAGGCGATGAAGGGGATCGGCGCGCAGAGGCTCGGCTTCTTCTTCGGCGACGGCGTTTCGGGAAGGAGCGGCCTGAGGAAGGTCCACCTGTTCATGATGCTCCGCTTCAAGCCCAACTTCTTCCCGGAGAGCGGGGGAGGGAACTTTGCCTGGCTGGGCTTCCTGAAGATGTGGGACATGTGTCCGGGCTTCACCGCCATCAACCACTTCGGGACCTCCGTCGAGCGGGAGGAGGTCTCCGCCGACCCGCAGAACCGCGCGGAATACGGGGCGGCCGGCGGCACCCTGGTGCAGCTCGCCGGAGGTGGGAAGTCCACCGGCTCCAGGATCTTCTTCGACACCCTGCAGTCGGGCAGTGTCCTTCGCGAGGGGCGCTGGCGCTACGAAAACGGCGACAAGTACCGGATGAGCGGGGCAGGGGGTGACAACGACATCCAGGAGTTCTACCGTCGTGGCCAGTGGTTCGCAGTCGAGTACGCCCTGGACATGGGGTCCCCCGGCCACCGCGACGGCAGCATCGACTTCTGGGTGTACGACGCCGACGGCCGGGAGCGGGGGCATTTCTCGGCAAGCGGACTCAGGAACTCCACCCACTACGATCACTGGATCAACAAGATCGTGCTGGGTGGCAACCGGCGTTCCAGCTCGAAGCTCACCTCCGGCACCGACGGCCGTTTCTTTATCGATGACGTCATTGTGGACAGTGGCAGGATCGGACCCAGGTACTTCGAGATCACGCGCAGGTTCCGCCCGGAAGCTTCCGGGGGAGAGAGTGGAGGCGGACATGGAACGGGAAAAAAAGGATAGCCTCCTGATGGTGACCTACTTCTACCCTCCTGCCGGAGGCCAGGGGGTGCCGGGGTCGCAGCGCGCCGTAAAGTTCGTCCGTTACCTGAAGAACCACCTGGTCACCGTGCTGACCGTGGCGCCAGAGTACTACCCGCCGGTGGTCGCCTGCGACTTCGACAGGAAGCTCCCCATCAGGGACGAGAGGATCTACCGGACCGGTTGCTACGATGTCTTCGAACAGGTGCTGAAAGCGAGGAGTTGCCTGCGCTCCATTGCCTCCGGCAGGCGGGGGGATAACGCCTCTCCCCCCGCTGTGGCAGGGACCGCCGCCGGTGACGGGCCGAGGCAGGGAGGGCGTTCGCTGGCCCAGTGGGCGAAGGATCTCATCTATGACCTCTGCTACTACCCCGATGGCGCCAGCGGATGGATTCTCCCCGCCTTCCTCTGCGGATACCGGATCGCCAGGGCCGAGCGCCCCCGCGCCATCTTCGCCACCGGCATGCCCTGGTCTGCCCTGCTGGTCGCCTGGCTCTTGCACCTGGTGACCGGCGTCTCCTTCGTGGCCGATTTCCGCGACCCCTGGATCGGCAACCCCTTCCACGCCAGCAAGGGACGCCTGCTCGATGCCCTGGGGAGGTGGCTGGAGCGGAGGGTGGTATCATCGGCGGCGCTGGTGACTGCCAACACCGACCAGTTGCGCGACGAGTTCTTGAGGCGCTATCCGCAGCTCCCGGCGGAAAAGTTCGTGGTTCTCACCAACGGCTTCGACCCCGATGACTTCAGCACGGTTCCCGCCCGTCCCCAAGCCCAGGAGTTCAGCTCCCGGCTGGTGATGGCGCATGCCGGCTTCCTCTATGGCAAACGGGATCCCGCCCCGCTCTTCGAGGCGGTGGAGCTCCTGGTGCGGGAGGGGCGCTGCCGCCGGCTGGACTTCCTCTTCCTGCAGATGGGAAAGGTGCAGCTCGACTACGACTTCCACCAGCGCTACGCCCCGCTCATCGAAGAGGGGGGCTTGCAGGACCTGGGGCAGCTTCCCTTCGAACAGTGCCTTGAGGAGCTGCAAAGGGCCGATCTGCTGCTCTTGATCCAGCCAGACACCAAGACCCAGGTCCCCTCCAAACTCTACGACTATCTCTGCCTGGAACGCCCCATCCTCACCGTCTCCCCTCCCGACGGCGCCCTGGGGACCCTCATCACCTCCCACGGTTTTGGGGATCTCTTCGACCAGAGCGAGGTCGCCGGGATCGCGGACAGGCTCGAGGAACTTCTGGCCCGGAAGAGGGAGCAGGGACACCTTCCGTGCCGCTACCCGCAGCGGGAGCGCTTCAACATCGAGCGGATCGCCGCACAGCTCGACCGCCACCTGACCGATGTCGGCGCACGATAACAGGGGTTTTTATGCCATCTCTTTCCGCCTTAAGCTACATGGCCTTCTTCTTCTCCGGTTGCCTGGCCACCGTCATGGTCTCCCCCTTTTTTGGCGTGCTCCTCTATGAGCTCACCTACCTGACCAATCCCTCGGGACGTTGGTGGTACGTCGAGCTTCCCGAGATGCGCTACTCGATGGCGATCATGATCGTGACCTGCATAAGCTTTCTGTTAAGGAAGGACCTCTTCAGCAAAAACCGGGTGCTGGCCGCTCCCCAGGCCAAGTGGCTGATCATGATGACCTTGGTGATGCTTACCACCTCCTTGTGGGCGATCGAGCTATCCGTCCATTGGCCGGAGATGCTGAGGCTTTTGAAGGTGCTGCTCTTCGTGCTGATCGCCTACAAGACCATCGACACTGCCCTGAAGATGGAGGCGGTACTCGCCGTCTATGTCGCCGGCATCAGCTATCTCTCCTTCATCGGATGGCAGAAGGGGCGCTCCGGGCTGGGGCGGCTGGAAGGGATCGGCAGCGCCGACGGTTCCGACGCGAACGGCACCTCGCTGGTGGTGGGGACCGCCATCCCGCTGCTGATCTTCTACGTGCTCTTCGGCAGGTCGAAGCTGATCCGCTTCGCGGCCCTGGGGGCCCTGGTCTTCAACATCAACAGCCTCATCCTCCTCAACAGCCGCGGCGCCTGCCTGGCGGTGCTGGCCAGCGTGGCCTGGATGATTATCGCCGTCTTCAAGGAGCGCTGTGAAGTCCGCCACAAGGCGCAGGTGGTGGGGGGGGTGCTGCTGGCGGGCCTGCTCCTCCTTTACCTGGCCGACGACACCTTCTGGATGCGGATGACCACCCTGCAGGGGTTCGATCCGACCTCCGACGAGCTCGATACCCACCGGGTCGACTTCTGGATGGCGACCTTCGACATGCTGAAGGAGTACCCGCTAGGGGGCGGCGCCCGGACCTTCCTGCTGCTAAGTCCCACCTACCTCCCCGCCGAATGGCTGAGCGGCGGCAGACGGGTGGTCCATTCCATGTGGTTCGAGACCCTCTCGGAGTACGGCTACCACGGTCTCATCATCTTCATCTGCTACGTCGTTTCCAGCTTCAGGCTGCTCGGCCGCTGCAAGAGGGCCCTCCGGGAAAGCAACGACACCTATCATCTCTTCCAGGCGACCACCCTGGAGGCCAGCTGGCTTTCGCTGCTGGTGGCCTCGAGTTTCGTCAACGACCTCTACGGCGAGCTGACCTTCTGGCTGCCGGCGTTCATCGCCGCCTTTGGTTGTATCCATCTTGGAAGCAGAGGATAACCGCTCCTATGAAATCAAATGAGAAGAAGCCCCTTTTCGCGAGGATGGTTCACGTCGTCAGCATGGCGGCGGGGGCGATCCTGCTTTCCCTCGGCCCCATCATCTGGGAGTACCGGCCGCCGCTCGACCAGCTGCCGCTGCTGCTGGCCAAAAAGCTGCTGACCCCTCTGATGAGCTACGTTTACCGCGATGACCTGGTAAAGGCGGAAGAGATCTCCGGTAGCTACTTCCACGGGGCAGACGGCCGAGACGCGCCGGCTATCAGCTGGCAACGCCTGGCCCAGCGGGTGCCTGCCCTCAAGCTTATGGGGGGCAGCGGGCTGGAGCCGTTGAACAGGGAGGTGCACTTCGTGTTCGAGAAGCCGGATGTCCCATTCCTCAAGGCCTTTTCCGACCAGCGCCGGCTGAAGGAGCTGGTCGGGGGGGCGGGGGAGGACGAGTACCGGCAGATGCTCGCCCTGTTCCGCTGGCTGGGGACCCGCTGGGACCACGGCACCGATACCGTGCCCGGCAACGACATGTGCTGCTCCCCTTTGGAGATCGTGGCTGCCGGCGAAAAAGGCGCGAGGTTCTGGTGCGAGGTGTCGGCGAGGGTCACCGTCGACGCGGCGACG
>NZ_DATFBA010000307.1:0-2631 GCF_035254065.1 Geomonas sp. | reverse complement strand
CGGCCGATGAGGACCTGATGCAGCGCCCTCCGCGCGACGCCGCGCGCGGCATTTTCACCCCAGCCGTGGTGGCCCTGATGCTGGCCGCGGGCGTCTGGTCGTCCCTCGCCAATCTGGCCCTCTTCACCTGGGCGCGCAGTTCCGGGCGAAGCGACGGCGAGGCGATGATGATGACCTTTCTCTCCCTGGTGCTCATCCAGTTTTTCAACGCCTACCACTTCCGTTCCGATCGCCATTCAGTGCTCAGGCGCCCGTTCGCCAACAAGTGGCTCAATCTGGCGATCCTGTGGGAGATCATGCTGCTGCTTGCCATCGTCTATCTCCCCGTGCTGCAGAAGGCCTTCGGTACCTCGGCGCTCGGAGTGCGCGAGTGGGTCTCTATCATCATCACCGCCTTCTCCATCTCACCGGTACTTGAGGGAGTCAAGTGGCTCGTGAGGCGGGGTACCTTCGGATCTTTCGACACCCGCCACGTTTCCTGAGGTGCCGAGCTCCACGGCGCCTGCAGACAGCAGGACAGCCATTTCCCGTCGTTCAGGGTTTTGAATTTCACGAAAATGGATACAATTGAACAGTTCATCCAGCTCCGGAACTGACCGGGCATCAAAAGGAGCGAGACATGCAGACCGGAAACCACAGGATCTCCAAACCTCTTAGCATCAGCGATCTGCCGGCGTTGCCGATGGACCCGCAAAGCCTCGTGCACGATTTCATCCACCACTACACGCACCACTTAGGACGCGACAAGTATTGCCGCTCTGTGCGCTACCACTACCATGCGCTTGCCTTCACCATCAGGGAACGGCTGCTTGAGCGCTGGAACAATACCCGCTACGCCTATATCGCCGCCAATACCAAGACCGGCTATTACCTCTCGCTGGAATTCCTTATGGGGCGCGCACTTGGTAACGCAATGCTGAACCTCGACATCACCGATTCAGCGACCGAGGCTCTGCACCGGATCGGGCTCTCCATGGAGGAAGTTTCCGACGAGGAGATCGACGCCGGGCTCGGTAACGGCGGTCTGGGGCGGCTGGCGGCCTGTTTCCTGGATAGCTGCGCCACCTTGCAGCTCCCCGTCATGGGGTACGGCATCCGTTACGAGTACGGCATGTTTCGCCAGCGCATCGAGGACGGGCGGCAGGTGGAGGAGCCGGACCACTGGCTGCGCGACGGCAACCCCTGGGAGCTTGAGCGCCCGGAATACACCCAGGTGATCCGCTTCGGCGGGCGCTGCGAGTATGCGCGCAACGAGGCGGGTGGCTACGGTTACCGGTGGGTCGATACCCACGAAGTCCTGGCCATCCCCTACGACTTCCCCATCCCCGGCTACCGCAACGGGACGGTCAACACCCTGAGGCTCTGGAAGGCGGCCGCCACCGACGCCTTCGACTTTGACGAGTTCAACGCCGGCAGTTACCCCGAATCGGTCGCCATGAAGAATGCGGCGGAAAACATCACCATGGTGCTCTATCCCAACGACGCCAGCGAAAGCGGCAAGGAGCTGAGGCTGCGCCAGCAGTATTTCCTTGCCTCCGCGAGCCTGCAGGACATCTTCGCCCGCTGGAAGTCTCGCCAGAGAGGGGATCTTGCCCATTTCGGCGACAAGAACGTCTTCCAGCTGAACGACACCCACCCGACCTGCGCAGTCCCCGAGTTGATGCGGCTTTTGATGGACGAGCACGGCATGGGCTGGGACCAGGCGTGGGGGATCACCACCCGCACTATGGCCTACACCAATCACACCTTGTTGCCGGAGGCGCTGGAAAAATGGTCGGTGGCCCTCTTCAGGCAGCTGCTGCCGCGCCTTTTGGACATAATCTACGAGATCAACGCGCGTTTCCTGGGGGAGGTCTCCACCCGCTGGCCCGGCGACAGCGACCGGCTCAGGCGGATGTCGATCATAGAGGAGGGTCCCGATCCGCAGGTCCGCATGGCCTATCTCGCCATCGTGGGGAGTTTCTCCGTCAACGGCGTCGCGGCGCTGCACTCCCAGTTGCTGGTGGAGGGGCTTTTCCGTGACTTCTACGAGCTGTGGCCGGAGAAATTCAACAACAAGACCAACGGTGTGACGCCGCGCAGGTGGCTCGCCTGGTGCAACCCGGGGCTGAGCGCCCTGATCGGCGAGAAGATCGGCAGCAGCTTCGTGGCGGACCTGGGGCGGATAAAGGAGGTGGCGCCTTTCGCCGACGATCCCGATTTCCGCAGGCGCTGGCACGAGGTCAAACACAACAACAAGGCGCGGCTGGCCGCCCTGGTACAGGAACAGTGCGGGGTGACCTTCAACCCGGACAGCCTGTTCGATGTGCAGGTGAAGAGGATCCACGAGTACAAGCGGCAGCTGTTGAACATCCTGCACGTGATCCATCTCTACGACCGGATCAAGAGGGGAGATGTAGGCGAGTGGACCAACCGCTGCGTGCTGATCGGCGGCAAGGCGGCCCCCGGTTACTACATGGCCAAAATGATCATCAAGCTGATCTCCAACGTCGCCAAGGTCGTCAACGAAGATCCCGACGTGGGCGATCTGCTGAAGGTCGCCTTCCTCCCCAACTACCGGGTTACCGCCATGGAGATCGTCTGCCCCGGCACCGACCTTTCCGAGCAGATCTCGACTGCCGGCAAGGAGGC
>NZ_DATFBA010000306.1:0-12218 GCF_035254065.1 Geomonas sp. | reverse complement strand
CCCTCTCCCCCCGGGAGAGGGCCGGGGTGAGGGAAGCCACAATTTTCGGCTGGTACCCATCTGGGAAAGGCGAAACGAAAAGCCGTTCGCCCTGAGCCTGTCGAAGGGCTGTGAAACTCGTTACGGCTCCTCGAAGCCGGCTTCCCTCACCCCCATCCCCTCTCATGGAGGGCGAGGGGGGAACCGAGGGCGAGGTGGGCGGCGGGGTGGTCGGGTTACACCGGCATCCTCATGATCTCCTGGTAGGCCTCCACCGCCTTGGTGCGGACCTGGGTCAGGAACTGGAAGGAGATGCTCGCCTTCTCGACCGCGATCATGGTCTCATGCAGCCCCTTGCTCTGGCCGGTGGCGAGGCCCTGGATCGACTGGTCGGCCTTCTGCTGCAGGTCGTTCACCTGGCCGACCATGTCCTCCATCATTTTCCCGAAGCCGGTGGTAGGGTTCTGCGCCCCCTGGGTGGCCTTGGCGGGAAAGGCCTGGGAGATCCCTCCCCCGACCCCTTCGATTGCGGATATCTGCATGTGTTATCTCCTCTTACCGCTAGCGACCCAGATCGAGGGTCTTCAGGGCCATGCTCTTGGCGGCCTGGGCGGCGGTTATGTTGGCTTCGTAGCTGCGGCTGGCCGAGAGCCACGTTGATGTTCGGATAGGCGACGTAGCCGTTGGCGTCGGCCTGCGGGTTGTTGGGCTCGAACTGCAGCCGGGGCGGGTTCTGGTCCTGCAGGATCTGGGTGACCTGCACGCCGCGGGCCTGGGAGGCCTTGCCCAGGGCGGCCCCGAAGGAGCCGGGGGCGGAGCTGGCGGTGAAGACTGCGTCCCTTCGGCGGTAGGGACCTCCCTCGTCGCTGGTGGTGGAGTTCACGTTGGCGAGGTTGGAGGAGATCAGGTTCATGCGGGTCCGTTCCGCGCTGAGCGCCGAGGCGCTGATATCCATCGAAGAGAAGAAGTCCATATCAGATAGTCCCCTTAATCGCTGTCTTCATCATGTCGAATTTCCGGCTCAAGAGCTGGATGGAGGCGTTGTACATGATCTGGTTCTCCGCCATCTTGGACATCTCGGCCTCCATCTCGACGCCGTTGCCGTCCGGTCCGCCGTTGCCGTCCTTGGCTTCCACCACGGTCCCCTGCACCTGCTCCAGGGCGAGGCGGCCTCCCCCTCCCTTAAGAGGGATGTGGCGGGGATTGGTGATCGCGGACGAGCCGCTCTTCCCCTTGGCCAGCGCTCCCTTCAGCTCCGACTCGAAGGAAAGGTCGCTGGGGGTGTAACCCGGTGTCTCCACGTTCGCCAGGTTCCCCGAGATCAGCGCGTGGCGTCTCGCCCGCAGATCGAGGGTCTTCCCCAGCAGCTCTTCCGTTGTTCCGAACAGTCCCTGTATGGACATAGCTTTCCTCCTTCCATGCTGCAGCACGTTTCAGCAAAAGATGTACCATCCCCCTGCCGCCGCGGCTGCAGCCGTTGCGGCAGGAGGGATAGGTCAACTTTTTGACAAGGTAGGTGACGTTGACACAGCCCCTATAACGTTCCCCCCTTGATAAAGGGGGGACAGGGGGGATTGCTTTTGCCTCTCACACTCCTCCCCCCGAACGAGGTGACGCTGGGTAGGGGGAGCGCTGCCCAGCATCACGGGACTGCCTCGGCAGGTGCGGCTGTGCTCCCCCTCCCTAACCCTCCCCCTTCGGGAGAGGGGATGAAGTTACGGGAGCTGGCTCGAGATCTTCAGGCGCCAGTTGAGATCCTCCAGCGCCTCACCGGCGAGCTTCGCCCAGGTGCCGCCTCCGCCGCGGCTTGCCACCTGCTCCCAGTTCTGCTTCGCCTGCTTGACCATGTTGAGCTTCAGGCAGAGCTCTCCCATCTTGTAGTGGAACTGGTCCGCACTCTCGCCGCTGGCGATCTTCGCCCCCTCCCGGTACGCCTCCAGCGCTTCGGGGTAATGGTGGAGCGCAACCCTGGTGGTCGCCATACAGAAGTAGCCGTCGATAAGCAGCGGGGAACCGGCCGGCGCCCTGGCCACGAACCGTGACAGGGCCCGCTCCGAGCCCCGCTGGTCGCCGGCCGCGGCCAGCGCCTTGCCCAGGTAGTAGTCGCTCTCTGGAAGTACCGCCTTACCCCCCTTGCCGTTCAACAATGAGAGCAGGCTGGCCACCTCCTTGAGATCCCCCTTTTCGAAACAAAGACGCGCCAGTTGCTCGCGCACCCTCCCCGCGCGACTGTCACCGGGGAAGCGGGCCAGGAACCCTCGGGCAGTGGATTCGGTGAGGGGGAGGTTGCCAAGGGTGAGGGCATCCTCCACCACGGTGGCGGTCAGGAAGGGGAGTGCCGCAGCAGTGAAGTTGCGGTCGCTCAGGTAGCCGAACAGCTCGATTTCGCGTCCCAGTTGGCCGAGGAGGTGAAAGGCCTCGGAGAGCCGGGGGGCGAACTGCGGATCGCTGAAGCAGCGCTCCAGGTACTCCCGGTTGTCGCAGGCGAGCTTCACGAGACCCGCCTGGTCGCGGGCCGCGTACAGCTCACGGTAGACCGGCAACAGCAGTTCCTCGCGCATCTGGTTGATGACGGTTGAGAAGATGCCGCGCGGGTAGCGGGTGCTGTAGCTGATCGAGGCGGCGAGCGCGTCGCGGGCGGGACCGTAGAGGGCCTGCACAAGAGCCATCTTGAAAAGGGCCTCGTCTCTCAGGGCAACCCCGCTCGGCCCGTCGTAGACCGCCCGGTAGCGCGCCAGCTGCTTGGGGTAACGCTCGTGCGGGATGTTGAACATCTCGGTGTCGGCGAGTCTCATGGCGGCCCGGGCGGCCGCTTCGGTGCCGGGGGCATGCGCCACCAGGGTGCCGTACATGGCGGCTGCCACCCCTTTTTCGCCGCGCCAATCGTACATCTGGGCGAGTCTCCCCAAAAGAGGAGCCGCGTACGCTGTCCCCGCATAGCGGTTCATCAGCCGGCTCAAAAGCGCACGGCCGCCGGCAAAGTCGCCGCTTTTGGCCCGCAGTTCCGCATAGGTCAGCATGGTGGCCGGCGCCTGCTCCAGGTAGGCCGGCCAGAGCGCCTCTCCCTGGCGGAAGGCGGCCAGCGCCTCCGGGGTGCGGTCCAGAAGGGCCAGCGCCTCCCCCTGCCGGTACCAGGCGAGCGCGCGCACCGCAGGAGCCTTGGCCAGGAAGGAGTTGAAGACCTCCAACGCCTGGGAGCCCTGTTGCCGGTAGAGGAGCCCCTCTCCCCGCTGGAAGAGCTGCAGTTCCTGCGCGGGCAGCAAGCTCTTCAGGAGCTTCAGGTCGGTCGGCTCGAAGGGGAGGGCGCTACGGGAGGGAACCTGGAAGTCTCGCACGAACTTTTCGGTGCCGTTCAGGATCCCTTCCCGGCCCGGCAGGATGTCCGGGCGTTGGGCGGGCTGTCGGGAGGGACCGACCTCCAGGGTGAGCAGCGGAGAGTCCGCGCTTCCCACCGTCTGCACCACCGGCTGGCCCCCCTTTACCGGGATGACCAGGGTGAGCCGGTCATAGCCGGGGTAACAGAAGATGCCGGTGAGCCGGCTATCGGAGTAGGAGCGGAGCTTCTTGAAGGCGGGGGCGTTGGCGTCTTTCACCGTGAGCCGGAGCCGGCCCGGGAGCAGGTCGATTCGGTAGTCCGGCGGGCTCTGGAAGAACAGCTTCAGGCTGGTCGTCCCCTGGCGGGGGAGGATCTGGATGCGGCGCAGGCGGTTGTCCTGCTTGGCCTGCGCGGTCATCGGGAGCGCGCAGGCGAGGAGCACCGGAAGAAGCCGGAGCAGCCGCCCCGGCCAAGCTGTACGCCGCGTATAGGTCATGGGGAAGGGTATGGCAAAAGGTGTGCCGTGCAGGTCTCGCGGCGGCCGGGCGCGGGAAAGCCGCGGCTGGGGCGGTTCCTGGCGCTGGTCGGGGTGCTGCGGTGAGGCGGGAGCAGGTAAAGGCCGCTGGCGTCAGTCAAAAAAACCTGTGGAGGAGATGTTTTTTTGACTCAGGTTGGCTAGGGATGGACGAGCTTCTCCACCTTGAGGTTGAGTTCCCGCAGGTCGAGAGGGTGCATCATCAGGATGTCGCGGGCCCCGGCCTTGAGTGCCTTCAAAACGGCGCTGCGGGTCCACTCGGGGGCGCAGAGCAGCAGGGACCCCTCGCACTTCTTGAGCATGGGGACCACCCGTTTGCAGATGGCGAGGTCCCGGTCGAAGGTGCGCTTGAGCGAGACTACCGCCACCCGGACGTCCCCCGCCGAGAAGAGAGCCGGCAGGTCGGCCCCCATCGGTGCATCCACCAGGCGGAACCCCCCCGGCGCGAGCCCCTCCATGATCTCCTGGCGGACCTCGTCGTCGCCAAGCACCAGCACCGAGGGAGGCACGGCCACCGCCGCCTCCGCGGCTGCTTCCTCGGCCGGCGGGACGGGCGCCTCTTCCTCGGCAGTTTCCTCCGGCTGCGGATCGAACAGGTTGGCGAGCGCCGGCGGGATCATGATGTCCAGCCGGTTCATCTCGTAGCCGGTGATCTCCAGGGGGGCGCGGTACATGAGGTAGGAGCCGTCCGGGAAGGGGATCTGGTCCGTTAGGAGGTCCACCTCGGGGATGTACTTCACCGGGGAGAGGAGCTTCAGGTGCACCTTGTCGGGGAGCTTGGGCTGGAAGACGGAGTTGAAGGAGCCGATGATCTGGTTGGCGATCTCCCCGAAGGCGTCCACGTCGTCCGGTTCCTGGATGCTGAGCCGCCGCTTTTCCTGGACGCGCGGCCCCGGGATGCCGAGCAGGATGCTGCTCATCACGATGGCGTCCCCCAGCGAGAAGAGCAGGTAGAAACGCCCGGGGTAGGCCTCGCGCGACTCGACCCCCACCACGTAGATGGCGCCGTCCTCGCCGGCCAGGTAGCTCTTGCGGTCGGTGTTCAGTACGTCGGAGGCGGCCACCGTGAGGTTCTGGCCGAGCAGCATGCTGCTCTCCTCACCGGCCTGTTTCATGGCCGCATCCAGCATCGATTGCAGTTTTTCGAAAGCAGACATCGTAGGCTACCCGCTAACCTTCTTTCTGCAGCTTGAGTCCCACCAGGAAGCGGTCGCTCGCCTCGATGAAGGGGATGATGACGCAATCGCTGTCGGACATGGAGTTGACGGTGTACTCCTCGCCGGCGATCACGGTGGGGATGGAGAGGTTGATGTCCAGCCCCCCCTTGGAGAGGATCTGTTTCACGTAGCCGCCCAGCATGTTGGCGATCTCGCCCATCGCGTCGTTGACGTCCTCGCCGACCTCCTCGACGTCCATGCCGAGCATGTTGGAGGTGATGCGCAGGGCCAGCGGCTTGGGGCAGTGGATGGAGAGGATCCCCGTGTAGGTGCCCGCCAGGCCGACCATGCCGGTCACCGAACAGTGGAAGGTGGTGATCGGCTCGCTGAGCGGGTACTGGTCCTGCGGGTCCAGCATCACCATGGTGGTGAAGACTTCCTTGGTGGCGTTGATCACGTAGCCCGCCAGGTCCACCTCGCTCAGCTTGGTGCTCTGCGCTATCTGCTGGTTCAATGCCATCATAAAAGTCCTCCGAGCTTCTCGTTCAACTGGTCCGGCGTGAAGGGCTTCTTGATGCTGTCGCTTGCGCCGTTGGAGAGCGCCTCCTTCAGGATGTCCTCGCCACCCTCGGTCGTGATCATCACGATGGGAACCTTGACCCCTTTGGCCCTGACCGCCTTGATGAACTCCAGCCCGTCCATGTTGGGCATGTTGATGTCCGAGAGGATGAGGTCGATGCTCTTCCCCTCCATGGTGCTCAGTCCCTCGATGCCGTCG
This sequence comes from Geomonas sp., assembly GCF_035254065.1. Lineage (GTDB taxonomy): Bacteria > Desulfobacterota > Desulfuromonadia > Geobacterales > Geobacteraceae > Geomonas. The sequence goes on along the minus strand of NZ_DATFBA010000306.1, from coordinate 6,453 downwards.
CCGGCTTCGTAGATGTCATCCACCTGGAGCCCCGCCTGGCGAAGGCTGCGGGAGATGATCTTTCTCATGGTCGACGAATCGTCCACTATCAGTACGTTGCCCATGTCGTCCTCCTTGAAGGGTGCGCCCGTTGGCCGGGAGCAGGCTCGCCGGTTGGGCCGGACGGGAAGCGGCAGCTGTCGGGTCGCGGCGCACCGGGTATCATGAGTGGTTAATCGGCTGAGGAACGGGAAACTTTAGCGGTCATCGGCGCTCCAGCGGGAGGAAGACCGAGAAGCGGGTCCCCTTGCCGGCGGCGCTCTCCACGCCGATGCTGCCGCCGTGTGCCTCCACGATCGCCTTGCTGATGGTGAGGCCGAGCCCGGTGCCCTTGAAGCCCTGGGCGCCCGAGGCGCGGAAATACTTGTTGAAGATGCGGGGAAGCTCTTCGGGGGGGATGCCGATGCCGGTGTCTGCCACTTCCACCACCAGGTAATCCTGCTGCACTCCGCTGCTGACCCGGATGGCGCCGCGCCTGGGAGTGAACTTCACCGCGTTGCCGATCAGGTTGGCGAACACCCGGGCGATCTGCTTGCCGTCCAGGTAGAGCGGGGGGACTTCGCCGCTCAACTCGGCGGAGAAGGCTGAGCCGTGCACGACGGCCTCGCGGGCGCCGTCGTTGCAGCATCCCTCCAGGAGCGCCTGGACGTTGCAGGGCTGCCGGTCGATCTGCAAAAGCCCAGCTTCCAGCCGGTACGCATCCAGCACGTCCTCGATCATGGCGAGCATCTTCTTGGAACTCTTGTCCATCTCCTTGATGAAGACCTGCAGTGAGGGGTCGATCTTGTCGGGGACCTCGCCCAAAAGCGCCTGCACGTACCCCATGATGACGGTGAGCGGCGATTTGAGGTCATGGGTCATCATGGCCACGAACTCCTCGCGGTCCCGCTTCTCCTTCTTGTCGGCGGTGACGTCGCGCAGCTCGAAGAACTCGCCGCAGCCGCCGACCAGGGGGACCATGGCCGAGCGGACCAGCAGGATGGCGCCGTCGATGCTCATCTCCACCGGCGTGTCCCCCGAGTTCTCGCTCAGTACCCGGTAGATGGGGGTCCTCAGCGGCAGCATGTCCACCCGCTTCCCCAGCACCTCACTGCGGGGTACCTTGAGGAGCTCTTCCGCCCTGCGGTTCATCAGCACCACGATGCCGGAGCCGTCCAGCTGTACGATCCCGGCGTCCGTCAGCTCCAGCAGCGTTTCGGCGTTTTGTTGGCGTCCCGTGTCCATCCATTCCTCCGACCAGGCTTTCTCCATCCGGCTTATCGGGTGGACTCCCCGGGAGCTTTAGGGGAGCACACAATGGCAAAGTTTACCAGTTATCAAGATGGATGAAAGAAGACTAATTTAATTCATTTGGGTTCTACAGGCAAACGTTCTCCGGCTCCACCAGTCGAAGCAGGCGGGGTGTCAGCGCGGATCACGTGAGTGGCTGGAAGAGCCGAGGATTTGCTGGAAGAGTCGAAGGGATTGAGGAGAGAGGGAAGGGATTGGGTGGTGGTTGCCGCAGCGCGGTGACTGCGGCAACCGGACTCATCAGTGAGCGGGACGCTCGAGCGGGAAGCCGTTCTTGTACCAGCTGATCAGGCCGTCGGAGATCTGGTAGACCTCGTGGTAGCCCTGGGCGGACAGGAAATCGGCCGCCTTCAGGGAACGCCTGCCCACCGCGCAGTAGACGAGAATCGGCTTGTCGCGCGGGATCTCGTTCACTCTCTGCGGCAGTTCGTTGAGGGGGATCAGCTTGGCCCCTTTCAGATGGGCCTGCTGGTATTCCTCAGGCGTGCGCACGTCAAGCAGCACGAGGCCGGCTTTCTGCGCAGTCATCGCCTTGGCTTGCGTCGAGCTGACGTTGACAGTGCCAGCCGCGAAGCAGATCGAGGCGAGCAGCGCCATTACGGCGACAAAGCTCACCGCGATTTTACGACCATTCTTCATTCTACAACCTCCTTATAGTAAAAACCGATAGCCAGTATTTAGCACAACCGTGGATGGATTACCAGCGGGAACAGCTCCTTGGCGGGCAGGGGGCGGGGGTTTTGGGAAGGGGTAACTTCAATCGCACTCGATGGTGTAGCCGACATGGGCGGGACGAAAACCCCCGCCAAACTCCCTGGCGAGCCGGGCGGAAGCGTGGAACCCTGTGCAGTGTCCGGCGCAGATCTTCTTGACGCCGGCGATCTTCAGCGCCTTGACCGTCTCCTCGATCTGCTGCTGCGAGCAGAAGGCCAGGTGGCAGCCTCCCACCACCCCGTACACCTGGTCGATGCCGGTCTTGAGCCGGGCGAGCTCCAGGGTGTTGATGACCCCCGCATGGCAGCAGCCGAGCAGGAGCAAGAGCCCCTTCTCGGTGACGATGACCAGTGATTGATCATCGGGGACCCGGTCGCTGTCGCAGCCAGCCAGGTCGCAGAAGAGGGCGGCATCCCCCTCCTCGAACCCGCTGCTGCGCGGCACTTCGCCGGTCAGGAAGATGCCGGGCGCGATCTCCCGGAAAGCGTCGCCCAGCGAGAAACTCGCCCCCAGTCCGGCCAGGAAATCTTCGGAGAAGGGGATGCCGATCGGACGGCAGACCCCCTCCCTCAGCGAGTAGCGCTTGGTGAAGACGCCGGGGTGGGCGAGGACCCGCTTGGGGCCGCAGGTCGACAGCAGCGGCCAGAGACCCCCGGTGTGGTCGTAGTGGCCGTGCGACAGGACCACCTGGCCGACCGCACGCAGGTCGACGTTCATGCGCTGCGCGTTGTGCAGAAGGGTCAGCCCACCGCCGGTGTCGAAGAGGATGGATTCGCCGTCGCGCTCGATGAGGGCGGCAAAGCCGTGCTCGCCGAGGGTCCCGGAGAGGGGGCCGGCACTGTTGTCGCAGAGTATCCTGATCCGCCCGCTCATTTGCAGCAGGTTTTCTGCGGAAGCTTGGGCACGCCCAGCTTGTCCAGGATGGTCATCATGGGGCACCAGTTGGTGAGGCCGGACTGGAAGAGGTTCAGCCCCACGAAGGCGGTGAACCACAGCCAGCGCGGGTCGTGGTAGTGGGCGAGCGCCAGGGAAAGCAGAATGAAGGTGCCGGCGATGAGTCGTAACAGTCTGTCGATGTACATGGCGTCCTCCGCGCTAGTTCTTTTTGGCGTCCAGCATCTCGGCGACTTTGCCGGCGACGCGGGCGGTGAGGTCGACGCAGCCGCTTTTGCCCTTGGCGGTGAGGACCTTGCAGCAGGTGACCCGATACTCCTGCTTGAACCACTCGTGCAGTTCCTTGGTCATGGCGGAGACCGCCCTGCGGTCGCCCTCCATCACCAGGCCGAGCGCCATGGTGCCGCCGGAGACCGCGCCGCAGATGCAGCCGGCACCGGAGCCGCCGCCGAAGCCGTTCGCCATCTGCACCACCGCGTCCGGTATCTCGGGGGCGAAGTGATTCTTCACCGAGGCCAGCACCGATTCGGCGCAGTGCATCTTGCCCGAGCGATACAAGCTTTCCGCCTGTGCCGCGACCTGTTCAGACAGACTCCACTCCTCTTTTTCTGCCACAGCCTTTTTACTCCAAAACATGCGAAGCTCTCCTTGTAGTGCAATCGGCCGTTCATTCTCTATCAGCCGATCGTGTAATAGTAAACTGAAAGTCACTTTCCTCTCAATGGTAATCTTTGTATCCGGCTATGACTTGACAGCCGCCCGCTTTCTCTCTTTCCAGGACTCCACGATGTAGTACAGGATCGGGATGGTGATCCTGGAGAGGGTGGTGGAGGCGATCTCGCCGCACATCATGGCCAGTGCCAGCCCCTGGAAGATGGGGTCGAACAGGATCACGAAGCTCCCCACCACCACCGCCGCCGCGGTGAGCAGCATGGGGCGGAAGCGCACCGCGCCGGCGTCGATGATTGCCTCGTCCAGCGGCATACCCTCCCGGCGGCGCAGCTCGGCGAAGTCGATCAGGATGATGGAGTTCCTGACGATGATGCCGGCCAGCGCGATGAAGCCGATCATGCTGGTGGCGGTGAAGAAGGCCCCCATGAGCGCGTGCCCGGGGAGGATGCCGATCAGGGTGAGCGGGATGGGCGCCATGATCACCAGCGGGGTGGTGAAGTCCTTGAACCAGGCCACCACCAGCACGTAGATGAGGATCATCACCGCGGCGAAGGCGGCCCCCAGGTCGCGGAAGACTTCGTAGGTGATGTGCCACTCGCCGTCCCACTTGATGCCGGGACGCTCCTCGTTCCAGGGCTGGCTCGCCGCGCGCTGCTCGATGCGGTAGCCGCCGGGGAGCTTGAGGCCGTCAATCTCCTTCTGCATCTTGAGGATGGCGTAGACCGGCGCCTCGATGACCCCGGCCACGTCGCCGGTCACGTAGACCACGTCCTTGAGGTTCTTGCGGTACAGGGACTTATCTTCCACCCCGCGCACCACCCGGACCAGCTCGGAGAGCGGCACGTTCCCCTTGGCCCCCGCCAGGTAGATTGAGGAGAGCGAGGCGAGGTTGCTGCGCGAGCCGACCGGCAGCCGCAGGTTGATGTAGACCGGCTCCTTCTCGGCTACTGCGTGCATGAGGCCGGCGTCGGCGCCCCCCACCGCGACCTTCAGGGTCCTGACCACCTGCTCGGCGTCCACCCCGGAGAGGGCGGCCTTTTCCCGGTCCACCTCGAAGCGCAGGCTCGGCTGGTCGTCCTCCTGGTACCAGTCGGTGTCCACCACCCCCTTGGTGGAGGCGAAGATCTGCTTCACCTTGCGGGCGATGTCGACGCGGGTGGCCTGATCGGGGCCGTACACCTCGGCCACCAGGGTGGAGAGGACCGGCGGACCCGGCGGGATCTCCGCCACCTTGAGCCTCGCGCCGTAGCGGTCGGCGATCGCTTTCAGGGAGGGACGGATCCGTCTGGCGATGTCGTGGGACTGGTCATGCCGTTGCTCCTTGCCGACCAGGTTCACCTGGATTTCGGAGACGTTGGCCCCCTTCCTCAGGTAGTAGTGGCGGACCAGGCCGTTGAAGTTGAAGGGGGAGCTTAAGCCCACGTAGCTCTGGAAATCGGTCACCTCGGGCACCTTGCGCAGGGCGTCCCCCATCTCGGCCACCATGCGGGCGTTTTCCTCCAGGGTGGTCCCCTCCGGCGCGTCCACGATCAGCTGCAGCTCGCTCTTGTTGTCGAAGGGGAGCATCTTGACGGTCACCGCCTTGAAGTAGATGAGCGAGCAGGAGGCCAGCAGGAGCACCACCACCAGGGTCAGGAAACCGTAGCGGACCTTCTTCTTGTGCAGGAGGGCGCCCATCACCCGGCGGTAGAAGCCGGTCATCCAGCTCTCTTCCGGTGGCGCCGAGCTTTCGAAGTGGGACTCCCCCTTCATGAAGCGGAAGGCGAAGTAGGGGGTGACGATGAAGGCGATCAGCAGCGAGAAGACCATGGCCAGGGAGGCACCCACCGGGATGGGGCGCATGTAGGGCCCCATCAGCCCCCCCACGAACCCCATCGGGAGGATGGAGCCGATGACGGCCAGGGTCGCCAGCATGGTGGGGTTGCCGATCTCGTCCACCGCCCGGATGGCGGCCTCCAGCGGCTTCAACCTGGTGGTGGTGAAGTAGCGGTGGATGTTCTCCACCACCACGATGGCGTCGTCCACCAGGATGCCGATCGAGAAGATCAGGGCGAACAGGGTGATGCGGTTCAGGGTGTAGCCGATCCGGTTGAAGATGAACATGGTGAGCGCCAGCGTCACCGGGATGGCGATGGCGGCCACCGCTCCGGCCCGCCACCCCATGAAGACCGCGATCAGGATGGTGACCGAGATCGCCGCCAGGAACATGTGGAAGAGGAGCTCGTTGTTCTTCTCCTTGGCCGTCTCGCCGTAGTTCCTGGTGACCGTCACCTGCATCTCGGAGGGGATGATTTTCCCTTTCTGGAACTCGACCCTCTTCAGGAGGTCCTCGGCCACCCAGGTTGCGTTCGCACCCTTGCGCTTGGCGATGGAGATGGTGACCGCCGGGTAGTCGCCCGCCCCACCCTTGAGCCCCTTCTCGGCCGCGGCGGGGCCGAGCCCCATGAAGACGTAGTCCTTGGGCTCCTGGATACCGTCGGTGACGCTGGCCACCTCCCCCAGGTAGACCGGGCGCCCGTCCTTCACGGTCACCACCAGCCGGCGGGCGGTGGCCGCGTCGGTGATGAAGTTCCCCGCGTCCAGCGTGTAGTCACGGTTTCCCGTGGAGATGGAGCCGGCCCGCTGAGCCACGTTACCCTTCTCCAGCGCTCCCATCACCGCCATCGGCGTCAGGCGGTAGGAGGAGAGCTTGGGACCGTCCAGGGTCACCTTCAGTTCGCGGCTGAGCCCCCCCTTGATCTCCGTCTCGGCGACGTTGTCGGTCTTCTCCAGGTCGTCCCTGAGCGCCTGCGCCACCCGGCGCAGCGCGTAGTGGTCGTAGCGGTCGGACCAAAGCGTCAGGGT
>NZ_DATFBA010000305.1:0-15914 GCF_035254065.1 Geomonas sp. | reverse complement strand
TAACGCGGCACCCCGATAAAATGTGCAGTTGTTAACGTTCAACACCATCACCTTGAAGCTCGGGGGTACGGCATGAACAGCCCGGATAGATCCGAAAAGAGGATGCCGGCCGTGGTCTACGTCTGCTACCTTGCCGCCTTTCTGTGCGGGCTCTCCATGGTGATTGGTGTCATAATTGCCTACCTCAGTCGTAGCCGCGCCCAGGGGAAATGGTACCGTAGCCACTTCGATTACCAGATCTCGATATTTTGGAAAACGCTGCTCGGCGTGCTGGTCGGTGTGGCTACCACCTGGGCCTTCGGTTTCGGCATCCTGGTGGTCATCTGCACCTACATCTGGGTGTTGATCAAATGTCTCAAGGGGTTGGATCTCCTCTCACAAGAAAAGGAGGTGGAGGCCACGGCCTACCGTTGGGGGAGCGGCGGTCGGATACCCAGGAAAGGACGCTAGTTCGACTTTGTACCGCCCCCCGTCTCCCTCCCTTCTGCCCGCTTTCCCCACCTTTTCCTCCCACCTTGGCCACCCGTCCCCTGACCCGGCCGAAAAACTACTTGCTTGACCACCTTCTGGTCTTGTGCAAATTGTGACTATTGCCTGTTCAGAAAATTCTCTCCCTTCTCCCGCCCGGCAACGAGACGCACCTTCATGGCACCCTCTTTTCAACGGCTTACCCAGCTCCTCATTAGGCACACGTTATGAAAGACACCTGTTGAGATGGACGCGACAGCGGCAGCAAAGGAAGTCGCTTCCCAAGACAGGCGGTGCATAAGGAGGCCTCATGGACGAACAGCTAGCAGGCGATGCCTCAGGCAAAGTGATCATCGAGACCCTGGAACTCATCATTATCGTCCTCGGCATCATCTTCATTGGCTATCTCGGTTGGATGGTGTTGATGCCGATGGCGGTCGGCCTATTCTTCTACTTCCCCTGCGCCTTCCTGATAGACATGGTCATGAGAGCCAGGAATGCGTCGAAACAATGAAGATTTTCTCCTCTTCCCTTTCCCATTTCTCCCGGTGTGGTACCATTTCTTATAATGAAAACGTGCAGTAAGGCGTGCTAACGAACACCATCCGCACTGCACCCAGCTTCACCGGGTGCCACCGTAGACTCGCTTTCGATATCACCTGTAGATGCAGTTATTACTTGTTGCCGCTGTACCGGTTCACATGAACTGGTCGGCTGCGACACCCTGGGAGGGATAACGATGAGATCACTCAAGAGGGTTGTCATCCTTTCAACCCTGCTCATGGCGCTGGCCGCTCCGGCCTTCGCCGGGGAACTGGCCCTGCTCGGCGGCTACGCCGCGACCACCAACCCGCACGACAACACCTATTCCTGGGAACTGCAGTACATGGAGGGGCTGGGTGAACATTTCGCCTATAGCATCGCCTACCTGAACCAGGGGCACTTCATCTCGCACCACCGCGACGCCAATACGGCCAGCCTCTGGGCACGTACCTCCTTCCTCAACAAGCACCTCACCCTCGGCGTCGGCGCCGGCGGCCTTTTTTTCTATGACACCATCATCCCGCCCGGCCCCGGACAAGCCCAGGATTTTCACGGCTGGGGCACCATCGTCAACGTGGCGGCCACCTACTACACCGACAGCCGCTGGTTTGCCCAATTACAAGGGAACTGGGTGAAGGCCGGCAACAGCTTCGATACGGTGTCGGCACTGGTCGGCATCGGCTACCAATTGGATGCTCCGCCGCAGCCCGGACCTGACGTGAGGGGAACCAAGCAAAGGGAGAACACCTCCCTCAACGAGCTGACCCTGATGGGGGGGCAGGCGGTGGTCAACATCCCCGAGGCCAACGGCAAATCGGCGGCCGTCAACCTGGAATACCGGCGCGGCATCTGGCGTTACCTGACCTGGACCGTGGGGTGGCTCTACGAGGGGAGCAACGACCTGACCGAGCGCTACGGCGGGACCACCCAGCTGTGGCTGGAAAAAGAGTTCCTGGATGACAGCATCACGCTGGGTGCCGGTTTTGGCGCCTACTCCGGCTGGGACCAGCGGCGCAGTCCCAAGTACTCGAAGGGGTTCATTGCGGAGCTGGTCTCCATGTCGGGGAGCTTCAGGCTGGGCCAGCACTGGGACGTGCGAGCCACCTGGGATCGGACCATCACCAGCTACGACCGGGACAGCGACATCTTCCTGGGGGGCATCGGATACCGCTTCTAAGCTGGCGGCAACTGGCTGCACTCAGTTCCAGACCGAGCAGATGCGGGAGGGCCGGCAGACCCTCAGTCAGTGGTCGGGCCGCAGTAGAAACAAAGGGGGGCCTCGTTCGGCCCCCCTTCTCTTCTTTCAACACACTAGCCTGACCCGCAGCTCCGCCCTGCTGCTGTGCAGCCCCTGCTTTTTACTCCCTAGCCCCTTTAGCCTACTCAGTAGCCCCTTCAGCCTCACCATTCGCTCCGTCGCCTTCCTCCGGGGGATCGGCATTTTCGGCAGCTATCTGTCGCCACTGCGCTTCCACTTTCAGGAAGGCCTCCACCACGTCCGGATCGAACAGGCTCCCCTTGCCGGACACGATGATCCCCACCGCCTCATCATGTGAGACCGACTCCTTGTACACCCTCTTGGAGATGATGGCGTCGTAGGCGTCGGCCACCGCCATCACCCGGCCGGCCCACGGGATCTCCTCACCCTTGAGCCCCTCAGGGTACCCGGACCCGTCCCAGCGCTCGTGGTGAGAATAGGCCATGTCCTTGGCGTAGTTGAGCAACTCGTCGTTCTCAAGCCCCACCCGCCGCTCGGCCTTCACGATCACGTCCCGCCCGTAGATGGGGTGCCTGCGCACCACGTCGTACTCTTCGTCGGTGAAGCCGGCGGCTTTGTGCAGCAGTTGGTCCGGCAGCCCGACCTTGCCGATGTCGTGCAAGGGGGCGAGCCTGGAGATCATCTCTATTGTCCTTTCATTCAAAAAGGGCTGGAACTTCGGATGGCGGGAAAGCTCCCGGCAAAGGACGAGCAGGTAGCGCTCGGTTCGCAGCAGGTGGGCGCCGGTTTCCATGTCCCGTATCTCGGTGAGGGAGGTGAGGGATTTTACGATGAAGTCACGGTTTTGCGCGAGTTCCCTGGCCTGGTGCCGCGACGTTCTCTCCAGTACGAAGGAGCGGATCGAAGGGAGCAGCGAAAGGTTCCCCAGCAGGGCGAGCAGTGGCAGCACGGGGGAAAGGAACAGCCCGGATTCCCGCAGCAAGAGGGCCGCCCCCTCCCAGCTGCCGACCCCGGCCGCGGTGAGCAAAAACAGAGCACCGCGGGTGACGTGCATCCGTCCGCAGATCAGGGTGGAGACGGCGCCCAGCAAGGCCACAGCGAGCAGCCGGTACAACCAGGGGGCCGGTCGCGCGAAGTCACCGGCCAGCATGTTTTCGGCGGCGATGGCGTGAACCTGGACTCCCGAAATGAGGGCCTGGATCGGGGTAGCCACCGCCTCGCCCATACCGGTCGCGGTCGCCCCCAGGAAGACAACCCGCCCCTTGAGTGTGGAATCCGGCAGCCGTCCGTCCAAAAGAGAGGCCGCCGACACCGGCTGGTCCGTCGCATGCCAGCCGCGGTAGCGAAGCAGGAGGCGGCCACGTTCATCCAGGGGAATCCTCCGGCCGTCGATGGTCAGGAACGAGGCGCCGTACCAGGACCATTCCAGCACCGTCTGATGCAAGCCCCGGGCGGTTAACACGGTAGAGAGCGCAAGGCTCGGGTAGATGCGCCCCCCAAACTTGATGAGCGCTGGCATGCGCCGCAGGATCCCTTCCTGCTCCGCGGCGTTCAGAAATCCGGTGGAGGCGGCCTGACCGGTGAATTCGGGGAGGCTGCCGACCACGCCATTCGCCTGCCAGAGCCTATCACCGGGATCGCTTTCACCAGGGCGGCGCACGGAGACGATGTCGAACCGGGAAGGAATCGGCTGCTGGGTGGCAGGGTTGGCCCCCGGTGAGAAGGTGAACTCGTAGCCCAGCACGAAGGGCGCGGCGGCCAGCGCTTGGGCCAGGGCACGATCGCCCGGCGTTTCAGGATGCGAGGTGAGGGAGCCGGTTTCCGCGCGTTCGGGCTCCGCAAAGATGGCGTCGACACCGACTGCGGCGGGGCGCTGCTTCGCGATGGCGGTGAAAAGACGTGCAACCAGCTCCCTGGGCCAGGGCCAGCGTCCGTACCTGGCCAGGGATTGGTCGTCGATCGCCACCACCACCGGGCGCGGCTGATCATTCCTGGAAGCGTCTTGGGTGATGAGGATGTCGTAGCTGCGCCCCTCGAAGTGTTCGACCCAGGCGGGACGGTAGAGGGAAAGTGCGCAGATGACCAGGGTAACAGCGAGGCCGCAGAGGTAGATGGGCCAGCTCTTGATTACTCTAGGGGCGGGGCGGAAGGCGGTGGCCGGCGCCCCTTTCGGGGTCGCGCCCTCTTCATCCCCGGCGGCTCGTTGAAGAGAGGGAGGCTTCACCGTACCGTGATCTCAGCGCGACGGTTGCGCTGCTCCGGCGTGTGGTCGGGGGTCTTCACGAGCAGCTCGCTCTTGCCACGGGAGGAGAGCTCGATATCCCCGGGATTGGCGCCCAACGCCTGCAACTGGGCGCTGACGGTCTGGGCGCGATGCAGACCCAGCCGATAGTTGTAACTCTCAGAGGCGAGCGTGTCGGTATGCCCGACCACCACCAGCTGCGCCGGCCGGCGCTTCTCGATGGCCTCTACGATCTCGGGGAGGAGCTGGCGGGAATCGGGGGTCAGCTCGGTGGAGTCGAGCTTGAAGAAAACGGTGAAGTGGGCGGGAGGAACCGGCAGGGCGGAGAGCGCCGGGGCGAAGGCCTCCTGGACGACCGCCCCTTCAGCCTTGACCGGAGCGGCAGGCTTGGCGTCCGCACCGGCGACCTCCACCGACTGATAGGACTCTTTCAGCACCTGGGAACCCTGCGCATTGCTGACCACCACCTCCCCGGAAGGCTTACCATCCTTGGGAAGCAGGACGACAGTGACCTCGGGGGGGGGAGCGGCCACTTGGTGCGCCGCGCACCCGCAAACGATCAGCATACAGAGGTAGAGCAGGGGAATGAGCAGGCGGGGGCGGTTTTTTAGGGTCATGGAGTAACTCTGATGAGGAGGTAGGTTCCCCTGACGCCAAGGGGCGCCACGGGAGTGTCTATCCGGACCGAGCCGGGGGCCAGTTTGGAAATTTTGCCGGAGAGGTAAGCGATGAGACCTCGCGCGACCTTCATCACCATGCCGAACTTCTTCTCGGTGGGCTCGTAGACGAACTGCTCGACGCTGGTCTCGGTCGCCGGCCCCAACGAGAGGACCGTGTCATCCACCAGCACCACCCCCATCGAGCCGGCACTCCCGGTGGCAAGCCTATCTCCGGTGACCAGCTGCATGCCCGGGTGAGCGGCCAAGCGGGTGCCGCCCCTCAGCACGTAGGCCTCTCCCGAAACCGTCTTGATGAGACCGATCTGGTGCTGTTCCTGGGCCGCCCCCACGGGGGCGACCGTCAACAGAACGTACAGGATGACAAGGAGTATCCTGATCATAGCGCACACTTTCGGAAAAGCTGGTCAGCATGTACCAGATTCACTACCTGGTATCCGTAATAGACCGCCATTCCTACCTGAAATCTTACCACATCTCGGATTTTCCGCGCCATTAGGAGAATTGTTGCCGGGAAGCCGGCTCCAATCTCCCCCGCTTCTTCAAAAAGACGACCGGTTCCTGTAAAACACCCGCTCCCCTTCACCAGCTGCGCACCGCAGCGGGGGCGGATAGGGGAGGGCCAGGATCAGGAACGGGGAGCCTGCGCACGAAAAAGGGAACGCCAGGTGGCGTTCCCGATTTCCCGAGTTGTTCGGGAATAACTTTTATTCCACGTCAAAGGCCTTGGAAATCGAACCAGTAAAGGCCTTGGCCGCGGCCCGCAGCTCGTGGCAGTTGTTGCGGCTTACCGCCGAAGTCAGACATGCCTTCACGTTGGAGGGAATGTCACTGTCCTGTACAGTAAATTCGACGCCAGACCCTTTCGTTATATGAAGGGCACCCGAAGAATAGTCGACCTTGAAGTCGTCTTTGTAGTCGCATCTCATATACGTCACCTCTCTTTGCCAATTATTATCTCACATCATCCATTTTTGCCGCAATAACGGCACAACACCTATCACCGCTCCATCGCCTACCCCTGCGTTACCAGCCTCATTGACATTATCGATCTCCAATCGAGACTCATCAAAACGACCACTCGGCATCATTCAGCACCTTTCCCGACAGGAGCGGCAATGTCTAATCAATTCAGTGCCGACGCAGGTAACGGAAAACCTGCCACGAGACTTGGCGCCGGGGAGGGGGACAGCGCAGAGTGATGTCCGCCCCATCAGGGGGTGCCACCGTCGATAGGGGTGCAATCTGAAATGTTAGCTGGTAGTTGCGGGCCGAGGGGTGACGCTGGCAGGGGGTGGCAGGGTGATAGCGTGGCGGGCACTTGTGTGAATGGCACAGTCCAAGAGATGTATGGGGCGAATAAAAGAAGGGGGCCGTTTGCCTGCCTGAATTGCCTCGGCAAATCAGACACTTTAACCGCACCCCCTTCGGAATTTCAAACTCCCGCCTTGAGCGTTACTTTGCTTCCGGAATCCCGGTCATGGCATCTTCGCCAAGTTCGGTGATCATGGTTTCTATCGCACCCATCATGGTGGAGGTCAGTGGGCGGCCCACCTTGCGCTGTGCCATGTATTTTGCCACCTGTTTACCGTCGCTGTCCTTCAGAATGCCCTGGTAAACAGCCGCTCCATTCATGACCCACCGGATCCCCGGATCGAGCGTTACAATTTTCGGTTCAAGGACCAAGGCACCTTTCGGGGCTGCATCGGCGGTGAATAAAACTTTTTCGAAATATCCCACCTTGGGAGCATATTTCTCGAATTCTGTCTGGAAAAGAGCCGCCAGTTTAGGCTGCGCTTGTGAGAATTCCGTGGCTTCGTCACCGGTGATCTTATCGGTAATCGTTTCGTTCCAGTTAATCGGACGCACGATCAGGGTGTTGTATGCAGCAAACGGAGTATCCTTTTTTGCCGGATATCCCGCACACGCGCTGAGGGTAAAGAGAGTGATTGCGAGCAAACCATAAGTTAACCAATTTTTCATGCACTACCTCCGTTAGTTGTTTTACGCCGAAGCGCCCTTGGTGCTGTTTAACACGGGGACAAAAGCATTAACATATTTTATAAATAAACGCCAGCTAAATAACCCAGTGGTTACCTTGGGGTTAATTATTGTGGAGATGAAGGGCGGGGGCGGGGCGGGCGTCCTCAGGGACGTACTTAAGAATTTAATGGCGCTCCGGGCTGGCAAGGGATGCGGGCCGGTGAGGGGCTGGAGAGGACCGGCCGTGTTGTGCAACGGAAGGGGGACGCCCAGCAACGGAAGGGGGACGCCCATGAAATCATGCGGTCCTCCTCTATCACAACGACCAGCCTCTTGCCGTCGCTATCTCCTCCCCTCGCAGCACTGCCCGACTTAGATGGGTGGTGATGACATCCGCGCTGCTCGCTTCAATGGATCACCCAGTCGCTTTTCTTCACCAACCGGGGCTCCCCCGGAGACACCTGGACGATGTAGCACCCCTTGGAGGCGAACTGCTGTCCCGGCCCGAAACTGAGGCGCTCGTAGTCGGCTGTCGGCTGGTCGGGACGCATGCTGATGACGTCCAGCATGTTGTCCCGGTAGAAATCCTGCTTCATGTGCATGAATACCGGTGACATCAGGCTGATAAGCGCGTACATCCGGGTAGAGATCCGGCGCTCGTTGATGGGGGCCTTCCTGCTGGAAAGCCACATCTTCGCATGGTCGGCTAAAGGCCGCTCGTCCTGCGGCAGCCGGTACGGGTAGGTCAGGTAGGTGAAGCTCCGGGCCCGCTCCGGCAGGGCGGCAAAACTCTTCCCCAACTGCGTGGAGGAGAGGAAGACCTGTTCCGGCCGCCCGGCATCGGCCGCGACGGCGTCAAGAAAGGGTAGCGCCTCCTCGCCCACCCAGAGGAAGACGACGGCAGAGCGGTCTCCTCCCGTCAATTCCAAAACGAGCTCCCGGGTCGGCTGCTCGCCGCCGCGCAGCGCCCTCTCCTTCGGGGCCTCAAGGCCCAGTCCCAGCCACGTTTCCCGGAATCCCGCCGCAAGCGCGCGCCCCTGCCGGTCATCACGGAAGATCTGCACCACCTGCCTCGAACCGGTCGTATCGATCGTGCGCTTCAGAAAGTGGGCTGCGGCCTCCCCCTCCTGGTACGGCCCTTTCGAAAAGTACAACGTGTACCAGCCGTTCTCGGAGATGACCGGGTAATCGGTGATCGGCAGGATGCACGGAATGCGATGGGCTTCGCTGAATTCGTGTACGGGCCGCCATTCCCCGTTGCTGATCCCCCCAAGCAGGGCGAACACCGGCTCCTGCCGGTAGTATTCCTCAAGCTGGCCCCGCCATGTTTCCGGGGGCCCCTTCAGTTCCCATCTCGCCAGCGACAGGCGGCGGTACGCTCTGGCCATGTCTTCGGCGAACCACCCGTATTTCTTGCGCTGCTTTTCGAAGGACGTCACCTGGACGTTCCGGTCGTCGAAGTAGCGCTGCAAAGGGATCAGCATCGCCGCCTCGTCCTCGGGGCGCACGTCGCCGGCGATGACCGTGGCAAAACGCAGAGACGTTTCCGAAGCTCCCGGCGAAAAGGTGAATGAAAGCTGCTTGAGGTAGGCAACCATGATGGCCATGTCCCGATCCTCGAGCTGGTAGCGGGGCATCACTTCGTCGAGAACCCTTCCGGTGGGGTCGACCCCGTCACGCAATGCTTCGGCGAGCGTCTTGTCGGTATAGGCGGGGCGGCGAACGGGGAACCGGCCAAGCTTGGGAAGCTTTTCGAACTCCTCCGGGGAAAGATCGGCCTGGCCGCCGGTGTAGGCAGGTTGCAGGAGCCTCTTGCCGTTGGTGGGCGGGGTCTTGACCCGCCCCTCGTTGGACCCCAGCCCCCCACGCATGTGGCAACTGCTGCAGGAGAACATGGTCGCCTCGATGACCAGATCCCCCTGGGCGATGGCCCGGACCGGCTCCCCCGAGGGGAGGATCCCGTCCCGGTACATCCTTTCCCCCAGCCTGACCACCTCTTCCTGCGACATCCCTTCGATTCCCGCCTGGCGCGCTTCCGCCAGTGAGGGGAGCGCCTGGCAGAGGGCGATAACGAAACAGAGCCCGGAGAGGAGCCACCGGATGGGCGACGAGCGGAAATTTCCTTGCGATGGAGTCATCTCTGCACCTTTTCTCGCCACAGCCGGCAGGCCGACCGTTGGCCGGCGCGGTGGTCGGGCCTAAACCGCGTTTGAGGTGGACTGCGCTGAGCTTGAAGGTGGTGATCACCGTGGGTCCGGGTGAAGGTCGTGATCGACATCTTCAGCAGGAGGGAATATACGAATTTTTTAGAATATTTTCAAGAAACAACACGCATCTGCACAGATGCGATTGGCCGCTGCAGGGACCAAAACGCAGCCCCCCTTACTGCCCGGCGCCCGGCACACCCGGCAGACGCGGCCGAAACAAGCAGCCGGAGTTCTGGCACATTTTCTGCTAATGAACGATTTGATGGAATTAGCCTCGCACTTGGCCGCTATTTACTGTATATTTCCTGGTCTCACGACTTCATTTGTCGAAAAGGGCGACAGCCTTTTGTCACCCGGGCGGCTACCGCGGCAAGCGAGACGTCACTCTCCCGTCCGCCTGCGTATCCCCGGCAGATCAAGTAATCTTCCCCCATGCACCTGTTTGGTTTCTGCTTTCGCGCACCCACGGGGGCGCCAGCAAAGGAGTCTGCCGTGAAACGGTTCCTCTTGATTGTGTCTTTGTTGCTTCTTTGTTGCGGATCCGCTTGGGGCGCTGAGAAAATCGAGTCGCCCGAGGCCTGTCTGCTCTGTGGCATGAACCGCACCACCTATGCCTACAGCCGCATGGTCATCGTCTACGACGACGGGGCGAGCGACGGTCTCTGCAGCCTGAACTGCGCAGTTGAGCAGATGAAGAAGTTCAAGACCAGGAAGGTGAAGTCGCTCCTGGTTGCGGATTACGGCTCCCGGAAGCTGATCGACGCAAGGAAGGCGCTCTGGGTCATCGGCGGCAAGATCCCTGGAGTGATGACCCCGAAACCGAAGTGGGCCTTCGCGCGCCAGGCGGACGCGGAAGCTTTCGTGAAGGAGAACGGTGGCACGCTGAGCAACTTCGACGAGGCGCTCAAGCTCGCCTTGCAGGAAAACGACTAGGGGGGAGTGCGATGGCTGGAAGATTGTTGCGTTGGGCCTCGATTGCGGTGGCCTTCGTCATCCTGTTGGGGGCAGGTCAGGCAGGCGCTGCGGAAAGGTACAAGCGGACCGTCGAGAGTTATCCGGTGCCGGACCTGGTGCTGATCAACCAGGACGGTGCCAAGGTCAGCCTCAAGGAGCTCATGCAGTCGAACAAGCCGGTGATCCTCGATTTCATCTACGGCACCTGCACCACCATCTGCCCGATCCTGTCGACCAGTTTCACCAACCTGCAGAAGAACCTCCCGGACGCCACGCATAAGGTCCACCTGGTCTCCGTCTCCATCGATCCCGAACACGATTCGCCCAAGGTCATGAAGGAGTACCTGAAGAGATACCGTGCGCAGCCGGGCTGGGATTTCCTGACCGGTTCACGCGCCAACATCGACAGGGTGATGAACGCTTTCAACGCCTATATCCCGGACAAGATGTCCCATTATCCCATCACCTTCATCCAGGACAAGGCGAGCGGCAAGTGGATCAGGATCTACGGCCTGATGGGGAGTTCGGACCTGCTTGCTGAATGCAGGAAGATCGGCGTGAAGTAAAAGTACCTACTGGAGAAACCATGTCGACCATGCCTTCCCGCAAACACCTCTGCCGCCTGGCGACCGCGCCCCTGGTTACCCTGGCCTTGGTCGCCGCGGCAGCCTCCGCCTTGGCCGGGATTGCCTTCCCGGCGCCTGCCAAGGAGGTCAAATGCCCGGTCTGCGGGATGTTCGTCGCCCGCTACCCCGACTGGACCGCCACCCTGGTCTACCGGGACGGCACCAGGCGCTATTTCGACGGGCCCAAGGACCTGTTCACCTATTACCACAACACCGGCCGCTACGACCCTTCGCGACAGCGCACCGAGGTGGCGGGCATCGCCGTCAAGGACTACTACTCGCTCGCCCCCGTCGACGCCCGCCAGGCCTTCTTCGTGACCGGTAGCGACGTGCGCGGCCCGATGGGGAGCGAGCTGATCCCCTTTGCCGGCAAGGCGGACGCCGAAGCCTTCCGGCTGGACCACCACGGCAAGCGCGTCCTGCGCTTCTCGGAGGTGACCGCGCCGCTAGTGAAATCGTTGCAGTAGCCCCGGGAGTGGGGGGCGACCAACAGGGTATTTTCCGGAATCGAATCTATCAGGGAAGGTCCTGCGTGCGCAAGTCTACCGTTTTCATCGGCTTCATCGGCCTCAACCTGCTTGCCGGCCTGCTGCTCCTGTTGCACGTTTCGCTCGGCGCGGGGGAACGAGACGGCACCATCACCAGCTGCCGCCGGGAGGTCGCCCTCCTCAAACTCACCGATCTCGCCTTGTTCACCGAGGCACGCTACACCAGGAACCCGTCGGTAGCTGACCGTCACGCTGCTTTCCAGGACCACCCGTTCGCGCTTGAACACTTCCCTGCCGGCTCGCTGGTCGCGCCGCCGGCACCCCTCCGCAGGACACCATGAGCCCGCTACTGGAACGCTACCGGAACATCCTCGATTTCACCCTCTCTTCGCTGAGGAGGCGCAAGGGGAAAAACCTCTCGCTGCTCCTCGTCTACACCCTGGTCGTCTTCATCATCGCCTCGCTGCTCTTCTTCACCCAGGCGCTCAAACGCGAGGCCGCCCTGATCCTCGCCGACGCCCCCGACCTGGTCGTGCAGCGGATGGTGGCCGGCAGGCACGACCCGATCCCGGAGGAGTACGCCGTGCAGATCGCCGCCGTCAGGGGGGTGAGCGCGGTGACGCCCCGGGTCTGGGGGTACTACTACGATGCCACGACCGGCGCCAACTATACCCTGCTCGCCGCCGACCGGGACAGCCTCCCGTCCGGCGCGGTCAGAATCGGCAGCGGCGTCGCACGGGTCTACCGCCTTTCCAAGGGCGACATCTTTCCGCTCAAAGACGCGCGCGGGGTGCCGGCCCTGTTCGAGGTGCGGGAGATCCTGCCGGCCGCCTCCGAGCTGGTGGCGGCGGACCTGATCCAGATGCGGGAGGACGACCTGCGCACCCTGTTCGACTTCCCGAAGGGGCGCGCCACCGACCTCGCGGTCAGCGTCCGGAACAAAAGCGAGATCGCCACCGTCGCGGCCAAGATCGTGCGACTCTACCCCGACTCGCGTCCCATCCTGAAGAGCGAGATGCTCAGGACCTACGATTCCCTGTTCGACTGGCGGAGCGGGATACTGGTGGTGGTGCTGGCCTCGGCGCTGCTAGCCTTCATCATCTTCGCCTGGGACAAGGCGACCGGCCTGAGCGCCGAGGAGAGGAGGGAGATCGGCATCCTGAAATCCATCGGCTGGGAAACGGCCGACGTGCTGCTGCTCAAGTCCTGGGAGGGGATCGTGATATCGCTCACCGCGTTCCTGTCGGGAGCGGTGCTCGCCTACCTGCACGTGTTCTTCTTCTCCGCGGCCCTTTTCGAGCCCGCCCTTAAGGGGTGGTCGGTGCTCTACCCGCAGTTCAGGCTGGTGCCGCACGTCGACCTCTTCCAGCTGTCGGTGCTCTTCTTCCTGACCGTCGGCCCCTACACGGCGGCGACGGTGGTCCCCTGCTGGCTGGCCGCGACCGTCGACCCCGACTCCGCCATGAGGAGCTGACCGTGATCCAGGTGATCGAGGCGACCAAGACCTTCAATGCCGGACGGCCCAACGCCTACAGCGCGCTGCGCGGCGTGAACTGCACCATCTCCGCCGGCGGGCTCACCGTGCTCAAGGGGCCGAGCGGCTCCGGGAAGACCACGCTGTTGACCCTGATCGGCTGCATGGCCCGGCCGACTTCCGGGCGGATCATCCTGTCGGCAGGAGTTGCCGGCGCCCTGCCTGACTTCGCAGGTGCCGGAGAAATCGAGATCACCAGCCTCCCCGAGCGCTTCCTGACCGGCATCCGGCGGCTGGCCTTCGGCTTCATCTTCCAGCAGTTCAACCTGGTACGCGGCATCACCGTGCTGGAGAACGTCATGCTCCCCGGCTATCCGTTGGGTGGCAATCATGCCGCGCTGAAGAAGCGGGCGCTCGAGCTTCTGGATCAGTTCGGCATCGCCCGGCATGCGGCGTCGCAGGTTGAGCTGCTCTCCGGCGGCGAGGCGCAGCGGGTGGCGATCGCGCGCGCCCTCATCAACGACCCGCTGCTGGTCATCGCCGACGAACCGACCGCCCATCTGGACAGCGCGCTATCGCACGGTTTTTTGGAGATGGTGGCAGGTCTGAAAAGCGCCGGCAAGACCATCCTGATCACCAGCCACGACCCCATCGTCTACCAGTCGCCACTGGCCGACTCCGTCATCGAGATGCGGGATGGCGTAATCGTCGGGGACGGGGCCGGAGGCGGGGCCGCGGCATGATCCTGCACCCTGCCATCCTGGCGCTTTCTGTCGGCTCGCTGCTCTGCTGCCTGATGCTCTTCTACGCGGGCTGGTACGGCGTGCGCATCCTGACCGATTGGGATCTCGCGAGCGGCAGCGAACTGCAGCTCACCTTGGAGCGCCGGACCTACCTGCTCTCCACCCTGGTCGCTTATGCACTCGCCTTCCAGACCGTCTCTCTATTCCTCTTCATCTTCACCGCCGATAGGCTGCATCCGCTCTTCACCGGCGCCATGTGCGCGGCCGGCACACTCAACGCCGCCCCCTACGGCTACCAGCTCCTGATTCTCAAGCTCGTCAACTTCCTGCTGGCCGGTGTCTGGCTGCTGGTCAACCACGCCGATACCCGCTGCTACGATTATCCGCTGATCAGGTTCAAGTACGCTCTACTCCTGCTGCTTGTTCCCACCATCCTGATCGAGTTCGTGCTGCAGTGCGGCTTTTTTCTGGGGCTGCACGCCGACGTCATCACCTCTTGCTGCGGCAGCCTGTTCAGCCTGGGGCGCGCTGGGCTGGCCGGGGAACTCGCCGGTCTCCCGGTCAAACCCACCGAGACGGTCTTCGTCGGCGGTATGGCTCTCACCCTGGGCTGCGGGACCGTCTTCCTGCGCACCGGGCGCGGGAGCTATCTCTTCTCCCTGGCCAGCTTCGCCACCTTCGCCGTCTCCATCGCCGCCCTGATCTCCTTCATCTGCCTCTACATCTACGAGCTCCCGGGCCACCACTGCCCGTTCTGCCTGCTGCAGGGCGAGTATGGCTATATCGGCTATCTCCTCTACGCCACGCTCCTCGGCGGCGCTGTGACCGGGCTTGCCGTCGGTGTCCTCACCCCCTTCCGCAGGCGCGGCAGCATGGTTCGCGTCATCCCCTCCCTGCAGCGCCGCCTAACCGCCATCTCCCTCCTTTTGTACCTCGTCTTCTGCTGCCTCAGCGCCTATAACATCATCTTCTCCTCCTTCCGCCTGGACGGATGAGGCGATCACATCGGACGGTGAGTCCCCGGGATGGCTGTGCCGAGCTACCCGAAGTAACGGGCGAAGCAACGCTGTTAACTTTTTAACATTCTAATCTTTAGCAGCAAGTCGTTGCAGCTTGGCTCTTTCACCAGTGCTTGGCCCCTGTCCGCTGCGCGCGTGACGGCAGCAGGGGTAATGGCCAACAACCTCGCTATAACTGTTCCACTGTAACCTAGCTCCCTCTGGCCAAGATAACACAGCACAGCGCGTGCCTTTGGAATCGGGTCGCGCTTGGATGGTTTGCACATTACCTGGACGTCTATCTGAAAAATTGTGGCAACTTCTTGCAGCAGACAGGACAAGGGAATCTTTGGTTCATCTACCTCTTGCTCCTGATTTTCCCAAAGTTGTTCAACAAACTCGCCACTACCAAGCACTCTGGAATCGTATGCCTCTTCACCATTCTCGCCGGACAAGATGAAATGGCCTTTGACCTCTCCGCGGCTATCAAGCTCATCTTGCCGGCCATCAACCACCGCATCCATAACGAAGTGGTTGTATTTCTCCCTAGCCTGTCCCAGGCTATTTCCGAATTTGCAGAGCACCTCTGATGTGACCTGGCCAGGGAGCTCAGTCTCTCCCATCAGGACGGCGTGGCCGCTCCAACGGTACCTTTTCAGCTCGTCCCCATTACTCACAATTCCGGCTCTTAGCGGATTGAGGTGAATATATCTGATGAGTTCGAGGAGATATGGTTCTTCCTCGCAAACAATAGATCGGTATCTGTTCTGGAAAAGATGTCCAGCTCGATCGTGACGAACATTGAAGCCGACGGCGTAGCTGGTGAGCAGGCGGCGCATGAAAAAGGACAGTTTGGTTTTTTCGGGTCGGAGTAGAAGGTGAAGATGGTTGGTCATCAAAGACCAGGCAAGGCATGATGTGTCGGTTTTGATAAGGAGTTCGGAAAAGTGCGCCAGGAAGCGCTCGCGGTCCTTGTCATCGAGAAATATATCACGCTTCTCGATTCCCCGAACCATGACGTGCTGCAACACCCCAACTGCATCGAGTCGAGCTAATCTGGGCATGCAGCAACTATAGCAGCCAGGTGAAAGATTAGAATGTTAAAAAGTTAACAACGTCCCCAAGGGGGTGCCGTCAACTGAGAAACGCATAATCGCAAGGGCGTCCCCCTCGCAGTGCCCGGAACTATCAAGCATCGATTGGACTGGATGGCGATGGCATCGTAGGCCTCCGCACCTGGCTGGCGTTGGAGAGACGTCATTCGAGACATAACCGAAAGATACTCTGCCGGG
>NZ_DATFBA010000304.1:0-7084 GCF_035254065.1 Geomonas sp. | reverse complement strand
TCCATGCTCCCGCCGATGATGACCGGCTGCCCTGTCTTGCTGTAGCACTCCGGGATGCCGTAGGCGCCGGGGCCGAAGGCGCGGGTCGATCCCTTGCGGTGCACCAGCAGTTCCCGGTGGACGCCGTTGATCTCGTGCCGTTCCAGTTTCGCCGTGTTGTGGGCGACGTCATAGACCATGCGCATCCCCATCTCGTCGGGGGAACGCTGGAAGACCTCCGAGAAGACCTCCCTGATCCGGTGCAGGATGACCTGCCGGTTGGCGAAAGCCATGTTGACTGCGCACTTCATGGCGCTGAAATAGGCTTGCCCTTCCGGTGAATGGAAGGGGGCGCAGGCCAGTTCGCGGTCCACGATCTTGATGCCGTACTTACGCTCCATCACGGAGAGGAAGAGCTTCAGATAATCGGTGGCTACCTGGTGCCCGAAACCGCGGCTGCCGCAATGGAACATGACCACCACCTGGTTGGGGATGGTGAGTCCGAAGGCGGCCGCCCGCTCCGCGTCCATCACGTTGTGCGGCTCTACCACCTGAATTTCGCAATAGTGGTTGCCGCTTCCCAGGGTGCCCAATTGGTTGTACCCTCTTTCCACCGCCTTCTCGCTGACGGAGGAGGCGTCGGCACCGGCGAAGCATCCTCCTTCCTCGGTCATCTCCAGGTCCTCAACGGTGGCGAAACCACGCTTCAGGCACCAGCGGGAACCCTGCTCCAGGATCGTGCGGAACTCATCGTGGTTGAGCCGCACGAAGCCATGGCACCCCACCCCGGTCGGTATCCTGGTGAAGAGGCGATCGACCAGTTGGTGCAGCTTTGGCTTCACCTCGTCTGCATCGAGGGTGGTGAGTACCAGCCGCATGCCGCAGTTGATGTCGAAGCCGATCCCGCCCGGAGAGATGACCCCGGTGCCGGGGTCCATGGCGGCGACCCCTCCAATGGGGAAGCCGTAGCCCCAGTGTCCGTCCGGCATGCAGTAGGCGTAGCGCTGGATACCGGGGAGGGTGGCGACGTTGGCGACCTGCTCGAACACGCCCGCGTCCATCTCCTGGATCAGCTTCTCGGTGCCGAAGATGCGGGCGGGAACCAGCATCCCTTCCTTATAGGTGGTAGGAAGTTCCCAGATCGTGTCCGAAATCCGTTTCAGCGCGGCTGGCAGATTCATTAGTTCCTCCCCCGAGGTAGGCTGCGTCCTCCTCGTTTACCTGACCTATACTACCATAAATAAGGGGCTGCCACCTGACCTGCGGCGGTGGCGGGTCTGCCGCTCTCTTGTGGTCGGGTCCACCCTGCCGCCACCTGGCGGTGCGACGACAGGTGGGCGGCACCGCCCACCACACGATGAGCATTGTGGATGCACCGGAGAGCGCGTGGGCGGTGATAGCGGCGATGATCACTAATGAAGGGGGGAAAGCTAGTTGACAAGGGTGCGGGGTCACCTGTATGCTCGTTGAATGCCTAAAGAGCATCAATTACTGGATGAGGGTAACTTACATGGATAACGAACACATTGATGAGATGGAGACCGAAGAGGAAAGCTTTGCCGCCTTATTCGAACGCAGCCAGAAGGACGCGGGGCGCCTGGCGCCGGGTGACAAGGTGGAGGCGACCGTCCTCAAGATTGCCAAGGACTGGGTCTTCCTCGATACCGGTCGCAAGGGCGAGGGGGTACTCGACATCAAGGAACTTACCGACGCCGATGGCAACGTGACCGTGAAGGTCGGTGACAAGGTTTCCGCTTGGTTCATCTCTTCCCGCAACAACGAAATGCGCTTCACCACCAAGATAGGTGGCAAAGGCGGCGGGGCCGCCGGCAACGCCCAGCTCGAGGAGGCCTACGCCTCCGGCATCCCGGTGGAAGGTGTGGTGGAAAAAGAGGTCAAGGGTGGCTTCGAGGTCAAAGTCGCCGGTTCGCGCGCCTTCTGCCCGTTCTCCCAGATGGCCCTGAGAAGGATAGAAAGCAGCGAGGCCTTCATCGGCAAACACATGTCGTTCCGCATCACTGAATACGCCGAAAACGGCCGCAACATCGTCCTTTCCCACCGCGCCCTCTTGGAGGAGCAGCTCAAGCAGGAGAAGGAAGCCCTCAAGGAGACCCTCAAGGTCGGCGACCGCGTCAGGGGTACCGTTACCTCCCTGCGCGACTTCGGCGCTTTCGTCTCCATCGGAGCCGTCGAGGGACTACTGCCGATCTCCGAGGTGGCCTGGTCCCGCGTGAAAGATTTGAGCGAGGTCCTCTCGGTCGGGCAGGAAGTCGAGCTGGTGGTCAAGGCCATCGACTGGGAAAAGGGGAAATTCTCCTTCTCCTTGAAGGATACCCTGGCCGATCCGTGGGAAGAGGCTGCCGCCGCCTTCCCGGAAGGGTCGTATGTGAACGGCACGGTTGCCCGTCTCACTCCCTTCGGCGCCTTCGTGACCCTCGCCAGCGGGGTCGACGGCCTCATCCACATCTCCAAGCTGGGTGCCGGCAAGCGGATTCAGCACCCGCGCGAAGTCCTCGCTGAAGGGCAGGAGGTCGAGGTGAAGGTGGAAGGGGTCGACCGCGAGCAGCGCAGGATCTCCCTGTCGCTTGCTTCGGTCAGCAGGGCCGAGCAGGAGCAGGCCGAGACCATGGAGTCCTTCCGCAAGACCGCCGCCGAGGCTCCCAAAGGGATGGGTACTCTGGGCGACCTGCTGAAGGCGAAGCTCGGCAAGGAGTAGGCGTTGGAGGAGCTCTTTCCCGACCGCGCCTTCCTGGTGAAACTGGCACGAACCAGGATGCCCTTCGGCAAGTATGCAGGGACCCTGCTCGTCGACCTGCCGGAACCGTACCTGGTCTGGCTGCGGCAACAGGGCTTCCCGGAGGGCGAACTGGGCGACATGCTGCAGTGCATGTACGAGGTGAAGCTGAACGGATTGGAACACCTGTTCGACCCGCTTCGCTGATCCGTCCTTGGCGAGCCCGCTTTCCCGCTGCACAATAAAAAAGGCCCTTCTGCACTATCGCAGGAGGGCCCTTTTTCTTGTAGAGGCAACGTTGGGGCTGGTCAGCGCATCCATTCCACCCGGACCATGCGCTGATCATGGCTCCACTGGTAGTGCAACTCCCCTTTCTGGGACCTGAACACTTCTCTTCCCAGTTTCTGGGCCAGTTTGTCTTCGGTAGTGGTCACCGTTATTTGTCCGTTATCTTCCTTGATCTCCATGATCCTGCCGATCGGGTTCTTTTCACGCGACTTGGCCTCCTGCTGCCTGATCGCGTTCAATATCTCCTCTTTGTGCACAGCCAGGTAGGGGCCTGAGAGGGTCACGACCCCGCCGGGGTTATGATCTTCCATCCGCTGGCAGGCGGGGCAGAGGACTTCACAGCTGGCACCCTGTTCAACCCCTTCAATCTGCCATCTCTTGTTGTGATAGGTAATTCCGCATCCCTTGCAATGGGCACCCTCCGGCAGCCCTCGTTTCGGCAGATAGACGTCGAGGCTGCGGACGGTCCGCAATCCTTTCTCTTCGACTCCGGTTCTGTTTGCCTTGGAAACCCGTTCCACGCCTGGTCTGTTTTCCCTGGAAGCACGTGCCATAAATGACCTCCCTGACCGATTGTTGGTATCTTTCTCAGTATAGCATTGATACCTGAAATTCCATTGGCCGTGGTTGACCCACAAAAAAAGGCCCGGTGACCTGCACCGGACCTTTTCCTGAAAAACGTAACTGGCTCAGTATCTGAGATGCTTTATCCGTATCCGTCGGTATAAGCAGGCCGGGGCGCGGGAGGCATGCTCCTGTCAGGACCATGATCAACCCGGAGTTCCCTTAGGCTTACCCTTTTTCAAGCGGTGCAAACGCGCCTGGCGGATGCGACTTACACGCCTATCGGCTTCGTCTCCTAGAGAGCCAGCTACCAACTCCGAAGCACCGTAGGGCTTTGTGAGATACACGCACTTTTGTAAAACATCTCCCTGGAAGACGCTTCAGGCATTTCCCTTTCAGGAACTGCACACCACGTCTGAGACCTGGGAACAAAGTGGATAAGGTATCATCAGGTTTCTCACGCAGCCTTTACCTGTACTCCAGAGTCGTTTTCAAAGAACTATCTCTTTTGATTTTAGTGTACGCTTCCCCCTGAAAAGTGTCAACATACTGAAAGACAGCGCTTTTCTCCGGCCGCTGTGTCACGGTGTAACCGCGGCCTGTCGCTGTTCCCGTGGGGAGCGCGGCTTCTTGACGGGGTTCCCACGAAAGGGACTGCCTGCTCTGCGGGCTTCCGGTTGTGAGTCCTGGCCGCTGTGATACGATTTAGCTCGATTTTAGCCTTTCCGGAGGATGCCATGGCGATCCATGCACGCGCTGAGCTGGAGTCAAGGAAGGAGCGGATGCTGAGCGAGGACCTCTTGGCACGCGGTATCCGCGATGCCGCCGTGATCGGGGCCATGCGCGAGGTGCCGCGCGAGGCTTTCCTGTCGCCGGACATGGCTCGCTTCGCCTACGACGACGGACCGCTCCCCATCGAGGAGGGGCAGACCATCTCGCAGCCGTACATCGTCGCCTACATGATCGAGGCGCTGGAACTGCAGGGGACGGAGCGGGTGCTGGAGGTCGGCACCGGTTCCGGCTACGCGGCGGCGGTACTGAGCCTGTGCGCAGCCGAGGTCTTCACCGTGGAGCGGATCGCGCCGCTCGCGCAGAGCGCCCGGGAGCGCTTGGAACGGCTGGGCTATCGCAAGGTCACGGTTCACTTGGGCGACGGCACCATGGGGTGGAAGGAGCATGCACCGTACCAGGCCATCGTGGTGACAGCGGGGGCGCCGGAGGTGCCGGCCGAACTGATGGAGCAGCTGGCGTCGGGCGGGCGGCTGGTGATCCCGGTCGGCCCCACTCCGCATCTGCAGGAACTGGTCAGGGTGCGCCGGCAGGCCGACGGCAGCTTCAAGCGGGAAAATCTCTGCCCGGTCCGTTTCGTGCCGCTGATCGGAGAGCAGGGGTGGTGAAGGGCGATGAAAGGTGAAAGGTGAAAGGTGAAAGGTGAAAGGGCCGCCCGGGGAGTTCCGGGGCGGCCCTTTTCAGTTCTAGGCGGAGGCCGGGATGGTCAGCTCGGAGGCCGGCACCTCGTCGAGGGCCTGCAGCAGGGAGTCCTCCCGCAGAGCCGTCAGCTTGCAGACCATCTTGAGCAGCGCGGCCGGCAGCGGGGCCGGGATGTGCAGCGCTTCCCCGGTCGCCGGATGTACCAGCCGGGTGGTGAACGAGTGCAGCGCGTGCCCGGTCAACCCCAACACGCTCCTGCCGCCGTAGCGACGGTCGCCCAAGATAGGATTGCCGATCATCTTGAAGTGCTGCCTGATCTGGTGCATCCTGCCGGTCAGGGGATAGACCGCGACCAGCGAGCTCCCCCCGCCACTGTAGACACGCAGGTAGCGGGTCTGCGATTCCTTGCCATCCAGCGGAGCGTCGATCTCTCCCTGTTTGGGGAGTTTTCCCTCCACCACCGCCAGGTAGAGCTTGCCGAGCCCTTCGTCGTGCACCATCCTGCCGAACATGCCGGCGGCGACGTGGCTCTTGGCGAGGATGATGGCGCCGGAGGTCCCCTTGTCCAGCCTGTTCACCGGTCTCAGCCTGCCGATGCCGTCCCTTTTCTGCAGGAACTGCTCCCCCAGTTGCACGAGGTTCGGCTCTTCGGGATCCACCGTCCTGTGCACGGCAAGCCCAGGCGCCTTGTTGGCGCAGACGATCCAGCCGTCTTCGAAGAGGATGTCGAGGTCGGGGGTGCTGTTGGCGAGAAAGGCGGCGGTCTTGCCGCTCTCCTTGAGGGTGACGCGGTCGGTGCGGCGGAGCACCCGTGTCGGTTCGGGCTCCTCACCGTTCACCTTCACGTGTCCGGAGGCTAGCAGCTTCTTGAGGTAGGAGATGTTGGCGCTCGGCAGCAGGTTGCGCAGGAAACTGTCAACCCGCCGGAAATGGTCCTTGGCTTCTATTTCGAAAGTAAGCATGGGGGGAGTATACCTACATGAAAGGTGCTACGCAAGCCTAATGAAGCGGTAACTCGGTAAATTATAGTTGTTTTCTGTTTACATCTCCATTACCAAGTCCAACGTATCCAAGCTGATTAACCCCGTTCGCCCTGAGCCTGTCGAAGGGCAGCTTGTATAAGTCGGGAAAATGGTACTTCGACAAGCTCAGCACGAACGGCGGCCGACAGTGCGGTTAACGGAAAAAAGGCGCCCCCGTGCGGAAGCGCCCTTTTTCGGCTCAGCTCCAAAAAACAGACTTACTTCTTGATGTTGTAGAACACCTCGTGGCCCCTGAAGAGCGCCACCTCGTCCAGCTCGTCCTCGATCCGAAGCAGCTGGTTGTACTTGCAGACGCGGTCGGTACGGCAGAGCGAGCCGGTCTTGATCTGGCCGGCATTCACCGCCACCGACAGGTCGGCCAGGGTGGTATCCTCGGTCTCGCCGGAGCGGTGCGAGATGACGCAGGTGTAACCTGCGCGCTTGGCCATCTCGATGGCGTCCAGTGTCTCGGTCAGGGTGCCGATCTGGTTCAGCTTGATCAGGATGGAGTTGGCGATCCCCTTCTTGATCCCTTCCTTGAGAATGGAGGGGTTGGTCACGAACAGGTCGTCACCAACGATCTGGATCCGCTTGCCGAGGCGGTCGGTGAGCAGCTTCCAGCCGTCCCAGTCGTTTTCGGCCATGCCGTCCTCGATGGAGACGATCGGGTACTTGTTGACCAGGTTCTCGTAGAAGTCGACCATCTGAGCGGCGGTCTTCTTCGGCTCTGCCTCGTTCTCGAGGGTATAGACGCCGTTTTCGAAGAGTTCGGAGGAGGCGACGTCCAGCGCCAGGAGCACCTCTTCGCCCGGCTTGTAGCCGGCCTTCACGATGGCTTCCATGATCACCTGCAGCGCCTCTTCATTGGACTTCAGGTTGGGAGCGAAGCCCCCCTCGTCGCCAACTGCGGTGTTGTATCCTTTGGACTTCAGCACCGACTTGAGGGCGTGGAAGATCTCGGCGCCCATCCGGAGGGCTTCCTTGAAGCTGGAGGCGCCGGCCGGCATGATCATGAACTCCTGGATATCGACGTTGTTGTCGGCGTGGGCGCCGCCGTTGATGATGT
>NZ_DATFBA010000303.1:0-10211 GCF_035254065.1 Geomonas sp. | reverse complement strand
ACCCACCACATGGGTTTCGCGCGCGAACTGGCCGACCGGGTGATGTTCATGGAAAGGGGCGACCTCATCGCCGCAGGCACCCCGCAGGAGTTCTTCGACACCCAGGGGGGCAACGAGCGGATCAAGAGCTTCCTGAGCCGGATCATCTGATCGGGGAAGGGTTACAGCTGGCGTGTGGAAAACCCCGCCAACTGTAACCTGCCGGAATAACGGGTGTCTGGTGGCAAGGGCGCCCGCGGTGGCCGGTCAAATGGTCCTGCCGTAGCTAACCCTGCGGAACTCGGATGTAATGAGGTCAATATAATATTTGGTACGACCAAATATTTGTCTTGCCCCCCGGCGGCCAATCATGATAGAAATCCACGGTTTGCGAAAATAGGGTATACAGTACCGAATCCCGCCCTCGACCCTCGCAAAGAGAGAAAAAGCTCCAGGCGAAAGCCGCCCGGGGTGACCATAGGATGGATTGCCGGCCCCGCCGGACCAATCCAAGCAAAGGACCGTCCATGTTCTTACAGCAACTCATCAACGGTGTAGCGCTCGGGAGCACCTACGCCCTGATCGCCCTCGGCTACACCATGGTGTACGGCATCATCACCCTGATCAACTTCGCCCACGGCGAGATCTTCATGGCCGGTGCCTTCGTGGGGCTGCTCCTCATCACCTACTTCAAGCTCAACATCTTCGTGGCCATGGCGCTCTCCATGACCTTCTGCATGCTGCTCGGGGTGGTGATCGAACTGATCGCCTACCGCAGGCTGCGCAAATCGTCCCGGCTTTCCGCGCTGATCTCGGCCATCGGGGTCTCCATCTTCCTCTCTTCGCTCGCGCTCATGCTGTTCGGCGCCGACGCCAAGGCCTTCCCCGACACCGCCTTCCCGCTGCGCCAGATCCACATCGGAAACGCCGACATCTCCACCCTGCAGCTCTCCATCATCGGCATCTCCGCGGCGCTCATGCTGGCGCTGGAGTTCATCGTGCAGAAGACCAAGATCGGCAAGGCGATGCGGGCCACCTCCGAGGACTACACCGCCGCAGCACTGATGGGGATCAACGTGAACCGGGTGATCTCCTTCACCTTCGCGCTCGGCTCGGCCCTGGCCGCCGCCGGCGGCATGCTGGTGGGGCTCCTCTTCAACGCGGTGACCTTCAACATGGGGCTGATGGCCGGCCTCAAGGCCTTCGCCGCCGCGGTGCTCGGCGGGATCGGCTCCATCCCGGGCGCCATGCTGGGCGGGGTGCTGCTCGGGGTGACCGAGGTGTTCGGGGTCGCCATCGGCTACTCCTCCTACCGCGATGCCATCGCCTTCGCCATCCTGGTGCTGGTGCTCCTGCTGAAGCCAACCGGCCTGCTCGGCCAAAAAATCCAGAAAAAGGTTTAAAGCATATGGCTCATTTTCTCCAGAGCATCGTGGGGGCCATCGACCCCTATACCTTGCAGATCATCGTCAACATCGGCATCGCCATCCCGCTCGCTCTCGGCCTGAACGTGATCACCGGGCTCACCGGGCAGCTCTCCCTGGGACACGCGGCTTTCATGAGCATCGGGGCCTTCACCGGCGCCATCCTCACCAACCGGCTGGGGCTCCCCTTCGAGCTGACCCTGATCGCCTCCGGGCTGGTAACTGCCTTCATAGGGGCGGCCATCGGCTTCCCGATCCTCAGGCTCACCGGCGACTACCTGGCCATCTGCACGCTGGGCTTCGCCGAGATCGTCAAGGTCGTCTTCCTGAACCTGGAGATCACCAACAAGGCGCTCGGCCTGCAGGTGGTGCCGGCCAAGACCCCGATCCCCATGCCGATCTACGTCTGGCTGGTGGCGATCCTCTCCATCGTCTTTGTGACCTGGCTGAAGTCGTCCCGCCTGGGACGCGCCTTCAAGGCCATCCGCGAGGACGAGATCGCCGCCGAGGCGATGGGGATCAACCTGGCCCGCTACAAGGTGCAGTCCTTCGCCATCGGCACCTTCCTGGCCGGCATCGGCGGCTGCCTCTACGCCCACTTCCTGAACTACATCAACCCCTCCGACTTCGGCTTCCTGAAGTCGGTGGACATCCTGAGCATGGTGGTGCTCGGTGGCCTGGGGAGCATCCCCGGCACCGTGTTCGGCTCCGCCGTCCTCTCCGCCGCACCCGAGTTTCTCCGGTTCATGTCGCAGTACCGCATGCTGGTGTACGGCGCGCTCCTGGTCTGCCTGATGGTGTTCCGTCCCAACGGGCTCCTGGGCGGGGTCAACTTCACCGGTCTTCTGATGAAGGCGCTGGGGCGCAAGGCGAGCGAGACCCTCACCCCGGACATGAAGCGGCGCGAGCTGTAAGGGCCCCCGCGGCCGAACCTAATCGAACAGGAATTTCCGCATGGCTAGCATACTGAACCTCAACAAGGTAACCATCCGCTTCGGCGGCCTCGTGGCGGTCGACAAGGTCGATCTCGCCGTGGAGGAGGGGAGCATCCAGGCCCTGATCGGCCCCAACGGCGCCGGCAAGAGCACCCTCTTCAACCTGATCACCGGCATCTACACCCCGACCGAGGGTGAGATCAGCTTCGGCGGCGGCCTGATCAGCGGCAAGTCCACCCACCAGATCGCCGCCCTCGGCATCGGCCGCACCTTCCAGAACATCCGCCTTTTCAACGAGCTGTCGGTCCTGGAGAACGTGCTGATCGGCGCCCATACCCAGGGAAGCTGGGGCCTTCTGGGCGCCATCCTGGCACCGACCCGCCTGGTCCAGAAGCAGGAGGTCGAACTGGTCCGGCTCGCCATGCAGTGCCTGGAGCACGTGGACCTGGTGGCCAAGGCCGGTGAACTCGCCAGCAACCTCTCCTACGGACAGCAGCGCCGCCTGGAGATCGCCCGCGCCCTGGCCCTCAAACCCCGCATCATCCTCTTGGACGAGCCGGCGGCCGGGATGAACCCCTTCGAGAAGCAGGCCCTCATGGAGATCGTGCAGAAGATCAGGGCGACCGGCATCACCGTCTTCCTGGTGGAGCACGACATGAAGTTCGTGATGGGGATCTCCGACCGGATCACGGTGCTCGATTACGGCGTGAAGATCGCCGACGGCCGCCCGGAAGAGGTGCGCGCGAACCCGAAGGTCATCGAGGCCTACCTCGGCAAGGCCGCGGCGGCAGGCCACTAACAACACCACCTGTTAAAGGATTTCGAAATGCTTGTCGTTGAACAACTTTCGGTAAATTACAAGGCGATCAAGGCCCTGCGGGATGTAGACTGCAAGGTGAAGCAGGGCGAGATCGTCGCCCTGATCGGCGCCAACGGCGCCGGCAAGACCACCATCCTCAACACCATCTCCGGCATCGTCCCCGCCGCCTCCGGCACCGTCACCTTCGAGGGGAAGAACATCACCCAGGTTCCCGCCCATGAGATCGTGAAGATGGGGATCTGCCAGGTCCCGGAAGGCCGCCGCGTCTTCTCCAAGATGAGCGTGCTGGAAAACCTGGAGATGGGTGCCTACTCCAAGAGCGACAAGAAGATGATGCAGGACGGCATCGAGCGTGCCTTCCAGCTCTTCCCGCGCCTGGCCGAGCGGCGCAAGCAGCTGGCCAAGACGCTGTCGGGCGGCGAGCAGCAGATGCTCGCCATGGGGCGCGCGCTGATGACCAACCCGCGTCTGCTCCTTCTGGACGAGCCCTCCATGGGACTTGCCCCCATGCTGGTGGAGAAGATCTTCGAGGTGGTCATCGAGATCAACAAGAGCGGCACCACCGTGATGCTGGTGGAGCAGAACGCCCACATGGCACTCTCCATCGCCAACCGCGCCTACGTCCTGGAGACCGGCGAGGTGGTCCTGCAGGGCGACGCGAAGGAACTCGCGGCCAACCCCGAGGTGCGCAAGGCATACCTGGGAGAGTAGGGTGACCCGAGGTTCCGACAACCGACCGTTCATGAACCCCTACCTGGCAGTCCTGGTAGGGGTTTTTGCCGTTTCCTTCTCCGCACTCTTCGTGCGCCTGTGCAGCGCGCCGCCGCTCATCATCGCCAGCTACCGGCTGCTCTTCACCTTCCTGCTGATGGCGCCTGCCGCCCTGCCCGGCCGCTTCGCCTCCCTGCGCGAGATGAACTCCCGCCAGCTGCTGATGTCCGCCGGCAGCGGGGTTTTTCTCGCCCTGCACTTCGTCACCTGGTTCACCTCGCTCAAGTACACCTCCATCGCCAGTTCGGTGGTCATCGTCACCACCCAGCCGGTCTTCGTGGTGCTCGGCTCCTGGCTCTTCTTCAAGGAGAAGGTCCCCCGCATGGCGGTGGTCGGCGGGCTGTTGGCGCTCTCCGGCAGCTTCGTGATCGGGGCGGGAGATTTCAAGACCGGCATGACCGCCTTCTACGGCGACCTGCTGGCGCTGGCTGCCGCCGTTTTCGTCTCCGGCTACATCCTGATCGGCAGGCGGCTGCGGGGGAGCGTGCAGCTCTCCGGCTACACGGTGGTCACCTACGGCGCGAGTTCCCTGGTGCTGGTCGCGGCCGCCCTGGCGGCAAGGGTTCCCTTCTATCCCTACCCGACCACCGACTGGCTCCTCTTCCTCGGTCTGGCCGCGGTCTGCACCGTGCTCGGTCACACAACCTTCAACTGGGTGCTTCGCTACGTGAAGGCCTCGGTCGTGTCGGTCAGCATCCTCGGCGAGCCGCTGGGGGCCATCGTCTGGGCCTCCATCTTCCTGCACGAGTATCCGACCCTCCGGCAGCTTGCCGGAGGCTCCCTCATCTTCACCGGCCTCTTCATCTTCACCCGCGTCTCCGCCCGCTACGATAAGGCCGAGGCGGCGGTACAATCCTCGTCAGCCCTGACCGATCCCTCATGAACCTCTATCTCAACTTCTTCATCAGCGTCTGGATCAAGTTCTTCTTCCTGCTCACCCCCTTCTTCGTCCTCTCGGTCTTTCTCTCCATGACGCAGGAACTGGGGGGCGAGGGGAGGCGCAAGCTCGCCGTGCGGGTGACCTTCGCCGTCCTTTTGGCCTGCTTCGTCCTCTATTTCTTCGGCAACCATCTCTTCTCGCTGTTCGGCATCACCCTGGACGCCTTCCGGATCGGTGCCGGGGTGCTGCTCTTCCTTTCCGCCGTGCAGATGGTGCAGGGGGAGGGGATGGCGCCCGGTGAGCGGCAGGACGACATCTCCGTGGTTCCCCTGGCGATACCGATCACGGTGGGACCGGCCACCACCGGTGCCCTGATGGTCATGGGAGCTGACCTGCAGGAGAACTGGCAGATAGCTGCCGGTTGCGGCGCCCTTGCGGCAGCCGTTATCTGCATCGGGGCCATCCTGTTCTGCGCCTCGGGGATCGAGCACGTCATCGGCAGGAAGGGGATCACCATCCTGAGCAAGCTGACCGGCCTCATGCTGGCCGCCATCGCCGCCCAGCTGGTCTTCACCGGCATCAAGGGCTTCCTGCACATCGTGTGATGCTCAATCTCATCGTAATCGGCATCCTGTCCGCCTTCTTCTTCAGCAGCACCTTCGTGCTGAACCGCGCCATGAGCCTGGCCGGAGGGAGCTGGGTGTGGACCGCCAGCCTGCGCTACCTCTACACCCTGCTGCTTTTGTCCGGCTGGCTGCTGGTCACCGGGCAGGCGCGCCAGCTGCGGGCGATCCTCGCCACCTTCCGCCGGCACTGGTGCTTCTGGAGCGTAGCGGGGAGCGTCGGCTTCGGCGCCTTCTATGCGCTTTTGACCTTTTCCTCCAGCTACGCCCCCGGCTGGGTGGTCGCCACCACCTGGCAGGCGACTATCCTGGCCAGCCCCGTGGTGCTCCTGATGTTCGGCCACAAGGTGCCGGCTAAAGGCGTCCTCTTCACCATCCTCATCTTCGCCGGCATTATCTCGGTCACCGTGGAACAGGCGGGCTCGGCTTCGGCCCGGGAGATCCTTCTGGGTGTTCTCCCGGTGATCGCCGCCGCCTTCGCCTACCCGATCGGCAACCAGCTGGTGTGGGAGGCGCGCCACGGCAACGGCCGCCTGATCCCCCGCATAGAGGACCCCGCCGTCGACAGCAGCGTGGGCCGTGTGCTCCTGATGGTGCTCGGCTCGCTTCCCTTCTGGATCGTTTTAGTAGCATTGTCGCAGCCTGCGGCGCCCAGCCGGGGGCAGTTGCTCAACACGCTCCTGGTGGCGCTTTTTTCCGGTGTGATCGCCACGGTCCTCTTCTACCGGGCACGGCACTCGGCCAGGACGCCGATGGAGATGGCGGCCGTCGATGCCACTCAGTCGACCGAGGTGCTCTTCTCGCTTCTGGGGGAGATTGTCTTCCTACACGGCAGGCTGCCGGGGATGGCGGGGTGGGGCGGGGTGGTGCTCTGCGTGGTGGGTCTCATACTCTACATCCGCTCGCAGACGTCGGAGTCAGCTGCTATTCTGCCAGATTCGAACTGACAGAATAGCCGTTCACACAGGGTTTGCCGGCCCGATCATCCATGCTCCATGGCCGCAGCCAGTTCGCCGAGCGTTTCGATTGCCCGCTCCACCCGCTCCGACCAGTAGCCGGCGTTGAGGCGGATGCAGTTCCTGTACTTCTGGGTGACCGTGAAGGCCGGGCCGGGCGCGATGGTGATGCCTGCCTTGAGAGCCTGCTCGTAGAGCACCAGCGAGTCGACGTAGGTGGGGAACTCCACCCAGAGGACGAAACCGCCGGCCGGGTTGGTGATCCTGGTCCCCTCCGGGAAGTAGCGCCCGACCGCCTGTGCCATCTCGGAGATCTGGCGGGCGTGGAGGCGCCGCAGGCTCCGCAAGTGATGATCGTAGCCGCCGTTGGCCAGGAACTCGGCGATGGCGAGCTGCGGCGGGGTGGCGTCGGCGATGGTGATGATCCCCTTCAGCCGCTCGATCTCCGCCTGGTAGCGTCCCGGCGCGATCCAGCCGACCCGGTAGCCGGGGGCGAGGGTCTTGGAGAAGGATGAGCAGAGCAGCACCATCCCCTTCTTGTCGTAGGACTTCGCCACCCGCGGGCGCTCGTGCGAGAAGCTCAGGTCCCCGTTCAGGTCGTCCTCGATGAGGGGGACGTTGTGGGCGGTCAAGAGCTCCACCAGCTCCTTCTTACTCTCGTCCGGCATCAGGCTCCCCAGCGGGTTGGAGAAGTTGGTGACCGCCAGGCAGGCGCTGATCCGGTTGTGCTCCAGCGCGTAGCGCAGGGCGTCGATGCTCATCCCTTCCCGCGGGTGGGTGGGGATCTCCAGCGCTTTCAGCCCGTACAGCTCCAGCGCCTGCAGGAAATTGTAGTAGGAGGGGGATTCGATGGCCACCGTGTCGCCGGGGCGGCAGACCGCGAGGAGCGCCAGGTTGACCGCCTCCATGCAGCCGCAGGTGGTGACGATCTCGTCCGGGGTCAGCGTGCAGCCGGTGGAGACCAGCCGCCGCGCCACCTGCACCCGCAGCTTCTCGCATCCCGGCGGGCTTTCGTAGGAGACGCTCTGCGTCCGGAAGCGGCGGGCCTCGGTGGAGAGCATCCGGTTCAGCCGGTCGACCGGGAGATGCTCCGGGTTGGGGATCGCCGCGCCCAGCGGCACCAGGGAAGTGTCCCGCATGTCGCGCATGATCATGTTGGAGAGTTCCTTGATGCTCACCTGGGTCGGTTTCGAGCGGGTGGTGGACATGGCCGGCTCGGCGGGGATGTTGCCGCGGCGCGCCAGTACGTAGTACCCCGACTGGGGGCGCGCCTCGATGAGGTGGCGGTCCTCCAATAGGCCGTAGGCCTCCATCACCGTGTTGATGCTCACCTTGAGCTGCCGGCTGAGGGCGCGCACCGAAGGGAGCCTGGAGCCGGGGACGAAGGTCCCCTCCTCGATCAGGTGGGCCACCTGGCCCGCGACCTCTTCATACAGCGGCGTTTTCGCATTGGCGTTGGTTTTCATGGGCCTCATCCTACCCCCGAGTCAAGCATCGGAACAGTAACAGTTGCGGCGATTATTTTGAGTTACAGTTTGGCATTTGTCAAACTGTTATGGTAACAATTGTGGTTTGATGTATCTGTTGCACTTGCTTCTCCTTGGGTATAGTTGTCACCATTGCAGTGACAGCCGCGCATTCTGCGCAAGGGGGAGAGCATGGAAATCAGACTCGAGGATCGTGAGGTGCTTGGGATTGACGGCAGGAACGGGTATTATGCCGTTCGATGTCTGGAAGGTTCGCTGTACGTGACCAGAACCGGCGACGCTCGTGACTACTGTCTGCGTCCAGGCCAGCAGGTGGAGATCGAAGCCAGCGACCACACGGTGGTGGAAGCGGTGGGAGCCGCCCGCCTCAAATGTGTCCCCGCACCCGCCGCCGCCCGTCACCCCGGGACCGCCGAAGCCTGGCACCTGGTCGGCTCGATGTAACTCCTATCGATTGAAATCTTGGCATTGCCGGAGGTTGGATGGAAGCACAACTCAGCAAAAGCGCGCAGAAGGTCCAGGACGCCCTGACCGCACTTGGCCTTTCCTGCCGCGTGGAAGAGCGTTCGGAAACCACCCGTAGCGCCGAGGATGCGGCCAGGGTGGTAGGCTGCGACGTCGGCCAGATCGTGAAGTCCCTTCTTTTCCGCGGCCAGACCAGCGGGGAAGCGCTCTTCGTCCTCACCAGCGGCCGCAACCGCGCCTGCGTGGAGAAGCTTGCCGAACTCGCCGGTGAGGCGATCGGCAAAGCCGATGCCGCCTTCGTGCGGGAAAAGACCGGCTTCGCCATCGGCGGCGTCGCTCCCCTCGGGCACCCCCAGAAACTCAACACCATCGTCGACGAGGACCTGATGCAGTACCCCGAGTTGTGGGCTGCGGGGGGGACGCCGGCCGCCCTGTTCAGGCTGACACCCCAGGAGCTGACCGTCATCACCGACGGCCGGATCGCGTCCATACGGGAGAGTGCATGACCAAGGTCGCACCACAGACCGATCCCGGCAGGGAGGCGAGGCTCGGAGTCATCTGCGGCCTCGCCGCGTACCTCGTCTGGGGATTCTTCCCCATCTTCTTCAAGCTGGTCGATCACGTCCCGCCGCTGGAGGTAGTGGCGCACCGCGTCGTCTGGTCGATGGTGTTCCTCTCCGTCCTGGCGACCGTCAAGGGGCGCTGGGGCGACATCCGCGCCGCCTTCCGCACCAAAAGGACGCTGGCTACCCTCTGCTGCACCACCGTTCTTATCGCCACCAACTGGCTGGTCTTCATCTATGCCATCGGCAAGGGGGAGGTGCTCCAGTCCAGCCTCGGCTACTTCATGACCCCGCTGGTGAACATCGTGCTCGGCTACGTCTTCCTGCACGAGCGGATGCAGCGCTGGCAGCTGGTAGGGGTGTTGCTGGCGGTGGTGGGGCTTGCCCTCTCAGCGATCAGGCTCGGCACCATCCCCTGGATTGCGCTGGTGCTGGCTGCCACCTTCGGGCTGTACGGGCTGCTCAGGAAGACGGTCCCGGTGGACTCCCTGGTGGGGCTCTCGGTGGAGACCTTTCTGGCCGGGCCCGCTGCCGCCATCTACCTCGTGCTGCTTGGTGTCGCCGGCCGGGGCACCTTCCTCGCCGGCTCGATGGGCGACAGCGCCGTCCTCTTCCTCTCCGGTGTGGTGACCGCCATCCCGCTGCTCATCTTCACTGCGGCCACCAAACGCCTGAGGCTGATGACCATCGGTTTCCTCCAGTACATCACGCCGAGCATTCACTTCCTGCTGGCCGTCTGCGTCTACCGCGAGGAGTTCACCGCATCTCACCTGATTACCTTCCTCTGCGTCTGGTGCGGGCTGGCCGTCTACTCCTGGTGCACCATCAGCCTGGCCCGGAAACTGCCGGTAGGAGTGGAGGCCGCCGCGGAATGAGTGATTCTGCCGAGGAGAGCTGTTACGTCGCCGTGGCGCCCGAGCGGTCCGCCCGCTTGAAGGATGGGCTGAAAGCCGCCTGGCCCATCTGCCTCGGCTTCATCCCGATCGGCCTCTCCTTTGGGGTCCTCGCGCAGAAGGCCGGGCTCGGGCCGGTGCACGTGTTCCTGATGTCGACTTTGGTGTTCGCCGGCAGTTCGCAGTTCATAGCGGTCGCCATGCTGCAAAGCGGCGTTGCTGCCGCAGCGATCATAGCCACCACTTTCGTGGTCAACCTGCGCCATCTGCTGATGAGCTCCGCCCTTTCCGTGCATTTTCCCGGCGTCAGCAGGCGCTTCCTCGCCCTCTTCGCCTACGGCGTTACCGACGAGAGCTTCGCCGTCAATACCACCTGCTTCCGTAAGGGGGGCTGGGACCGCTGGCGGGCACTTAC
>NZ_DATFBA010000302.1:0-23173 GCF_035254065.1 Geomonas sp. | reverse complement strand
GACGGCGCCAACATCGAGATCCGCGAGGAGGTGGGTGACGAGAACTTCTTCGTCTTCGGGCTGACCGCCTCCGAGGTGGAGGAGCTTCGCAGGCACTACGACCCGGCCGCCATCGTCGCCAGCGACCCGGACCTGGCCAGGGTCATGCAACTATTGACCAGCGGCCATTTCAACATGTTCGAGACCCGTATCTTCGATCCCATCATCGGGGCCATCCTGAACCCGAGCGACCCTTGGATGGTGGCTGCCGATTTCCGCAGTTTCGTGAACGCCCAGGAGCGGGTGGCCCGCGCCTATCGGGACCGGGAACACTGGACCCGCATGAGCATCATCAACAGCGCCAGCAGCGGCAAATTCTCCACTGACCGGACCATCACCGAGTACAACAACGAGATATGGCACCTGAAGCAGGTGAAACCGGAGTGAGAGAGGGGCAGGGCGGGCGCCTCCAACTGAGAGGGAACGCCAGCTTGTAAGGCAGACCATATAAAAGGGGACCCCGGCAAAAGCTGGGGCCCCCGTTATTTTTTATTGTGACCGCCTTGCCGCTCCGGAGGGGTGACGGCCCCCTTTTGAGACGGGAGGGCGATCGGCTTCAACCTCCTCGAGGGGAGGCAACGGTGGACTGGCTTCCACCACAACTTTCAGCCCGAAGGCCCCCTCGAAAAGGTCACACTTCGCCTGCGCGCCATGAACCTCTACCGACATGTCGTCGTGCCCGACGGTCCGGATGCGCAGGGTGTTGCTGGAAAGGGTGCATTCCAGCTTCTCCACCACGCTGTTTCGCCGCCGGTCAAGCCCGTCACATAGCCGCAAGATCCCACCCAGCCGCGAGACCAGGGCACGGTCACTGGCCGCCAGCCTCACGAACTCGTCATGCTTCTTCTTGGGAAGCGCCTTTCGATGGTAGCGGGCGATGTTCGCCATCAATTCCCGCTCGCGCGGGGTGAAGCCGAACAGGTCGGCATGCCGGATCAGGTGGTAGGAGTGCTTGTGGTGGCTCGCATAGCTTATGAAATAGCCGACGTCGTGCATGAGGGCGGCGGCTTCCAGCAGACGGGCATCCTTGGCTGTGAAGCGGTATTTCGGTGCCAGCGCTTCGAAGATCTCCAAGGCGAGTTTCCCGACATGCTGGGAGTGCTCGGGCTCGTAGTGGCAGGAGTGGGCGAATTGTTTCACGGAGTCCCGCCAGTTGCGGGGTGCCTTTTCCGCCAAAAGCCCCTGTTTCCGCAACCCCTGCAGGATGATCCCCTCCCGGATCCCCCGTTCGTTGACCTTCAGGACATTCACCTTGAAGAAGTCCATCAATTCGTCGACCACGGTGACGCCCGCCACGATGATGTCGGAGCGGTCCGGGTTGAGCCCTGGTGTCGCGCGGCGCTCCTTGTCCGTCTTCCTCGCCAGCATGGCCAGCAGGTGCACCACCTCCGAGCGGAGCAGTTCGTGCCCCTGCAGCGAATCGTAGCGCTCGCGTCGCGCGGCGCTGATGATCGAGGCGATGGAACTGATGGTGCCGCCGGAGCCGACCAGGCAGTGCATGCCGGTGCGGTCCCCGGTATAGAAGGCTTTCAGGGATTTGCGCACATGTTTGCGCAGCTTCTGGAGTTCTTCCGAACTGACAGGGTCCTCTTTCAGGAAGGTCTCGGTGAGGAACACGGCGCCCAGTTCCAGGGAGATCATTTCCTCCATGTGGGTTCCCAGAGCGGTGATCAATTCCAGGCTGCCGCCGCCGATGTCGAAGATCAGGTAGCGCACCCCTTCCAGGTCGAAGTTGTGGAAGGCGCTCAAGGCTGCCAGTTCACCTTCCTCCTCGCCGCTGATCACCTTCACATCGAGGCCGGTGCGTTCCTTGATGTCCCTGATCAGTTCCGGTCCGTTGGAGGCCTTGCGGACCGCGCTGGTGGCGACCGCTTCGATGGAATCGACCTTGTAGCCGTCGATGATCTTCTTCTGCCTGATCAGCGCATCCATGGCGCGCTGCCAGGCGCCAGGTGCGATCCTGCCGGTCTGGTTCAGGCCTTCGCCCAGCCGCACCAGGGCCTTCTCATCGTCCAGGATTCTGTATTTGCCGTGGGGGAGCGGTTCGATGACGAGACTGCGAATTGAGTTTGTTCCGATATCGATAGCAGCAAGACGCATTGTGTGGGTTACACCGCCTTCAGCACGGCCTTGCGCGCTCTTTTCAGGCTTTTGCGGATCTTCTTGAGGCTTGCCTCTTCCAGCCCGTCTACCCGCTTGCCGGCCTTGGAGAGGGCCTTGGTCGTCCGTTTCACACGCTTTTTCCCGTCGGCTCCCATCTGCTGCAGCGCATCCTCGATGCGGACCAGGTCCGCGGTCATCTTCTTGCCGGTCTTTCCTGCCAGTTTCTCCTGGAAGCGGTCCCGCGCCGACTTGGCCAGGGTCTGGACCTTCTCTCTCACCTCGGCGACCTGTTTCCTGACCTCCTCTTTCCGCTCCTCGCTGCCTGCATGCGGTCCTTCCGCCAGTTGCCGGGCCTGCTCCAGGATGGTGGCGATCGAGCGGGGCGGGAGGCCCCGTACTTTCTGCAACCCTTCTTCCCCGCCGTCGACGATCTTCTGGAAGCTATCGAATCCCGCGTCGTAGATCCTTTTTGCCAGGATTCTGCCGACCCCCTTCAGTTGTTGAAGATCTTCAGCCGAGTGCACCATATCTTTGGTCCCCTTTCAGGATGTGACGTCGCAACGATGTCATTGGCCGCTAACCGGCACCGTTCACTGCTGTTTTCCCTGTAGTTTGTCCTGCGCTTTGCTCTTCGAGGTGATTGTCTTGCCTCCGCCGGTGATCATCCCGACAAAGTCGGCTTGTCCGGGGCCCGTCGTCTGGAAGGAGACGATGGCACCCTTGGTCAGGCTGCAGCTTCCCTCGGAACCTAACAAGGAGCCGACCACCATGCCGACATCCGGCTCATGCCCCACCAGCACCAGTTCCTTGACATGAGGGTAGACGTTGAGGAGCCGGTCCAGTTTCTGTGGCCGGAACCCGGGAGAGAGCAGCTGCTCGACCAGCATGTCGCCCTCGTAGCGGAGCGATTCGGCCAGGATGTCGGCCGTCTGAACCGCTCGCAGCAGGGGGCTGGTGAGGATGAGGTCAGGAGCGGCCCCCGTTTTGCGCAGAGCTTTGGCAGCCTCTCTGAAACGCTTTCTCCCGCGAGGAGTGAGGAACCGGTGCTCTTCAGAGATGTTTTCTGATCGATCTACCGCTTCGGCGTGGCGCACTATGTGGATGATCATGGCAGGTCCTTCAAAGACAGGTATGGTTTCTTACATTTAACCAGACAGTCAAAGGTTTTCAACCTGCCGTCATTTTTTTAACAGACCTGCTGCTGACATAACAGGGACGC
This sequence comes from Geomonas sp., assembly GCF_035254065.1. GTDB lineage: Bacteria > Desulfobacterota > Desulfuromonadia > Geobacterales > Geobacteraceae > Geomonas. Next base: position 19,812 of record NZ_DATFBA010000302.1, on the reverse strand, counting down.
AATCAAGAACAGTGAGTACCGATGGTTTTGGTAAAGAGAGTTGCTCCCTCCCCTTGAAGGGGAGCTGAGGAGACTAATTGTATGGAAGTAGGGAGTAGAGAGTAAGTGACAAAGGTTGGATAGGGGGATGTCAGACTTTGCCGATGAGGAGCTTCTCCAGGTTTTCCCTAACGGCGCTGGTGATGGAGTCGGAGGGGCGGGAGCCGCCTACGCCCCTCAGCCAGAAGCGGTCGACGGCGGCGTTCCCCACCGTTTCGATGGTCATCTTGACCGGGAAAAGGCATCTCATGCTGAAGTAGTCGAGCAGGTCGCCCAGGAAGCCGAGGCGGTCCACCCCTTGCACCTCTACGTACAGGCTGCCATCCTGCCCCTTGCACGGTTCGATCGTATAGTTCAGCAGCTCGATTTTGGCGGCGCTGCGGCCTAAGCTCTCCTCGGTTGCCGCCAGCGTCGGGTAGTCGTGGCTCAGAGGGTCCACTGCGAACGGGGCGGCTTTCAGTTCGAAGGTGGAATGCCAGGCCGTGGTGGAGACTTTCTCGGCCTGGGCGCTGACGATGTCGATGCGACGCTTGGCTAGTCCTGCGGTCAAGCGACCGATCCAGCCAGGCGACAGAAAACCTTTCATCACCAGCCGGTAACCGTTAGCACGGCCGTCGATCTTCTTGATCTCGAAGCCGGCATTGCCCAGACCGGCGGCATAATCGTCAGCATCCCTGCGAACTGCTAAATTTTCCATTGGAGCCTCTCCTTTGAGCTTCATATCGTCACTGTGCATTGTGATGGTGTGCGTCGTTGCCTTGCCCATGGTTGGTGAACAGTGTGCGTCCACCGCGTTGGTGTCGCCACCCCATCAGATGATCTCGCTGGCGCTGCCGGTCAGGAAGCGGAAGACTTCGCCGCGGGTATTGACGAAGCGCGGCAGATCCTCGTTGAGGATGTCCTCCAGCAGATGCAGGGTCCAGCCGTCGTCTCTTCCCAATTCGTCCATGGCCGCCTCAAGCATCGGTATGATGTCGAAAAGATCGTCCCGGTTGAAGGGTGCCGGATCGTCCCTTCCGATGAGCTTCTGCTCGTAGCGTGTCTCGAATACCTTCGGATATTTGTACTTCAGATCGGATGGCTTGATACAGAGCCCCATGGCGACCTCCTACCGGTTACCTGCAGCCGCAGCCGGAACTGGTGCAGTTGGTCCTGCAGGAAGGGACCACAGGCTGCGCCGCGCCGGCGTCGTAATCGGCAAGCGATGCCGCCGTCACGAACCATCTCCCGTCCATCCGCTCCCCACGCAGCGCCTTTTGTCTGAGCAGCATGAGCACTTTCATTTCGGTCGTTCCCAGCTTTGTCGCCACTTGGTCAACTGAGATAAACTCGATACCATTCTCTATCACTGTCATAATGGGTCACCTCCTGGCAGGTCTCCTTCCGCCTTCACGGAACGTGCCAGTCTCCGGCAGAGCGAAAATCCTATACCTTTGCGCGTTGCATGCTCAAAGGCCGGCATGAGAGGTGCCTGTTATGCACATTAAATAGCCACCGCTGCATTGCTGTGCAGCACCATCCCCGATGTGAGGTTGATTAGCGGCGCATTCCATAGTAATCTCTGGCTGGAATGAGAGGACGACTGGCAGTGTTGGTACTTGTCGTGCAGCGTCCTGTGTGTTCCCGTCCTCCCGGTGACTGCTCAGACTTTCGTGATTTAACACATCAATCGCTATAGGAATTATCTGCAATGAATGAGAAACCCTCCGACCGACCCGATCAGGATTCGCCTTTAGATGCAATCGCAGGTGAACTCGAGAACGTCATCTACAACCAACTTCCTTCACTGGTGGAGATCTATCAACATCTTCACGCCCATCCCGAGCTCGCCGGTCAGGAGGCCAACACCTCAGCACTTCTGGCTGGGGAGCTGAAGGCTTGCGGGTACCAGGTGGCGGAAGGGATCGGCCGCTATCGAAACGAGAACTGGCCCGGGTACGGGGTGATTGGGGTGCTGCGAAACGGGGAAGGGCCGACCGTGCTGATCAGGGGGGACATGGATGCGCTGCCGGTCGAGGAGAAAACGGGGCTTTCTTACGCCAGCAAGGCGCGGGGGATCAATCGCCAGGGTGCCGAGGTCGCCGTCATGCACGCCTGTGGGCATGATGTGCACGTGGCCTCCCTGATAGGCGCCGCCCGGGTCTTGGCAGGCATGAAGGATAGCTGGCGGGGGACCGTGGTGGTGGTGGGCCAGCCGGCTGAGGAGGGCACCGGCGGTGCGGTGGCCATGCTGGAGGACGGGGCGTATCGGCATTGTCCCCGGCCCGATTACGCGCTCGCCCTGCATACCACCTTGCAGCTTCCGGCCGGAACGGTGGGGTACGTCCCCGGCGATTTCATGTCGAGCCTCACCGAGGTGGAGGTCGTGGTGCGTGGCGTGGGTTCTCACGGCTCCGCGCCCGAACTGGGCAAGGATCCCATCGTGATGGCTGCCCACTTGGTGCTCGCCCTGCAGACGGTGGTCAGCCGGGAGAAGGAAGCTTTCCAGCCCGCGGTACTGACGGTGGGGACCATTCACGGAGGCTCCGCCAGCAACGTGATCCCCGAAGAGGTGCAGTTGATGCTGAGCATCCGGACCTACGATGACGAGCTCAGGGACCGCATCCTCGTCTCGGTGGAGCGGATGGCCAAAGGGCTGGCCTTTGCAGCCGGTCTTCCCGATCACAAGGCTCCCTCTGTGAGGGTGACCAACTTCCAGCCGCCCAACTACAACGACCCCGCTTTGACCGAGCGGATCGCCGCAGCCATGAAGCGGACCATGGGGGAGGAGAGGGTGGTCCGGAACAAGCCGGTCATGGTGAGCGAGGATTTCGGCGCCTGGGGACTGGGGGGCGAAATCCCCACCTGCATGTTCTGGCTGGGGGGCGCCGATCCTCTCCTCTTCGAACGGAAAAAGGCGGCTGGCGAAAAGATGCCCTCGCTGCACTCCCCCCACTTCGCGCCGGTTCCGGAGCCGACCCTCGCCGGCGGCGTGAAGGCGCTGGTCTCGGCGGTAGTTGAACTGCTTGGGACCCCTATGCCGCCGACAGTTTGAACCGGCGGACGTTTCGCTCCAGCTCCTCGGCCAGGGTGGTGAGCTTGCTCGCTGCCTGATCGGTTTGCTGCGCACCTTGGGCGGACTGTTGCACGATGCTGGTGATCCGCTGCATGTTGTCGCTGATCTCACTGGTGGTCGCCGTCTGCTCCTCCACCGCACTGGCGATCTGGTTGGCCTGCTGGGTCACCTCGCCGATCTGCTTGAGGATTGCCTCCAGTGCCACGCCGGACTTGGCAACTTCGGCGGTTCCCTTTTCGACCTCGCTGACCCCTTCATCCATGGCGCCCACCGCAGCCCTGGTCTCCGCCTGGATGGACTTGATCATCTCCCCGATCTCCCTGGTGGCCTTGGTGGTCCTTTCCGCCAGAGCCCGCACCTCGTCGGCCACCACGGCAAAGCCGCGCCCCTGCTCGCCGGCCCGGGCCGCCTCGATGGCGGCGTTGAGCGCCAGCAGGTTGGTCTGGTCAGCGATATCCTCGATGGTGCCGATGATCTCCCCGATCTGCTCCGATTTGCCCCCCAGTTTGTCGACCGTTTCGGCCGCCGATTTGACCCGCTCCGCGATGGTCCCCATCACCGTGATGCTGGCCTTCACCACCCGGGCACCTTCCAGTGCCGTGAGGTTGGCCTCTTCGGCGTTCTGGGCGGTGAGGTGGCAGCTATGGGCGATCTCGCCGGACGTGGCCGCCATCTCTTCACCGGCGGTAGCGACCGTGTGCGATTGAGCGACTACCTCATCCGCTCCGGCCACCATCTCCTGCGAGGTGAAGTGCAATTGGCCGGCTGCCGAGTTGACCTCTCGGGAAGCACTGGTCAGGGCGCCGATGGTCGCCTGCATCCGGGCCACCATGTTGTGCATGGCCCACATGAGGAGTGAAATCTCGTCGCTCCCCTCGCGTTTGATCTGCACGGTGAGGTCACCCTCGGAGATGCGGTCTGCCACCACCTTCAGCGCGTGAATGGGACGGGTGATAGCGGCCGAGAAAAGAGCCGCGATGGCGATGTTCGCCAGCAGGGCCGCCGCTCCGATCACCATCAGGATCAGTTTGGAGGTGGCTGCGCTGCCGGCAGCTTCCTCTGCACGGGCGGTGGCGAGCTTGTGGTAGTAGGCGTCCAGCTCTTTTCCGGCATCACGGACCCGGTCGAGGGTGATCTTCCCCTCATCCTTGTAGATCGCCATGAACCCGGGCCGATCCCCTTTCATGCCTGCTTCCACAAGCCTCTGGTTGGTCACCTTGCCGGTCGCCAGCGCCTCTTTCAGTCTGGCCAGCAGGTTTTTTCCTTCTTCAGTCGTCGTTTTCTTCGTGATATCATCCAGCTTTCCCTTGTAGGACTTCCTCAGTGCGCCGATCTCATCCAGGTATTTCTGCCGCTGTCCCGGGTCATCGGTGAGGGGGATTGCCTTGATGTCATCGGAGATGCTGGCGGCGTAGGTAAGTATGGCCGCCGCGTTGTTGCGGGTGTTGTTCACCCCCCGCAGCGCGTCCAGATCGGCTGAGTTGCAGGAGAGGGCAATGATCCCTGTCAGGGCGCAGGCGATGAGCAGCAGCGATCCGATCCCGAATCCTATCAACAGCTTGGTACTGATCTTGATATTCGTCATGTTTCATTCCTTGCGAGGCGAAAGTGTTTGGGGAGTGAAGGCGAAGAGGATGGGGCCTGTATCGGAAATTAAGGCTGGAAGTTTAGCGAATTAATGAAGTCGGCAGCCCCCTTGCCGGAATTGGAAAGGTCCGGGGGGCGGGGTGGGGCAGGAGGGGTGATCAGGTGGGCGCACCTACCAGTCAGCATCCGGGAACTCCAATGATTTCAATTATGTGATAGAATCGAACTGACCATTAATGTGAGACCCAGAGGCTGCCTTGGCGGCACTACCGGAAACAGGACACCCACATGCACGAACCCAGAACCGGCAGCCAGCGATCAGCCACCGACGCCAAGACGGTGGAGAATGCGCTTAACATACTGAGCAAGAAAAAGAGCCGGAACCTCATCTCCCGCCTGCTTCCCTTCATGGGCCCCGCTTTCATCGCCAGCGTCGCCTACGTCGATCCCGGCAATTTCGCCACCAACATCCAGGGGGGCGCCCAGTTCGGCTACCTGCTCATCTGGGTGATCGTGGCCAGCAATCTGATGGCCATGCTGATCCAGGCGCTCTCCGCCAAGCTCGGCCTGGTCACCGGCATGAACCTGGCCGAACACTGCCGCGAGCACTTTCCCAAGCCGGTGGTTTACCTCTTGTGGGCGCTCATGGAGGTGGTGGCGATGTCCACCGACCTGGCGGAATTCCTGGGTGCCGCGCTCGGCTTCCAGCTCCTTTTGGGGATTCCGCTCCTGGTGGGGGCGGTACTTACCGGTATCGCCACCATGCTCATCCTGGGCATGGAACGCTACGGGTTCCGTCCACTGGAGGCGGTGATCTCCTCGATGGTGGCGATGATCGCGCTCTGCTACGTGGCGGAAACGGTCATCGTGATGCCGGATTGGCGGCTGGTGGTTACCAGCACCATCATGCCGCGCTTCGCCGGCTCTGAGAGCGTCTTTCTCGCCTGCGGCATCCTGGGGGCCACCGTAATGCCCCATGCCATCTTCCTGCACTCCGCCCTCATGCAGGGGCGCATCGTGGTGCGGGATAAGGAGCGGCTTAAGAGCCTGTACCGCTTCGAACTGGCTGACGTGGTGGTGGCCATGGGGGTGGCGAGCTGCGTGAACGCGGCCATGTTGATCATGGCCGCCGCCACCTTCTACAGTACCGGACACACCTCCGTCGCCTCCATTGAAGAGGCCTACCGCACCCTGGAGCCCCTTTTGGGCTCGGCGGCCCGCTGGATCTTCGGGCTCTCCCTGCTTGTTTCGGGGCTTTCCTCCTCAACGGTTGGGACCGGGGCGGGCCAGGTCATCATGCAGGGCTTTTTGGAGCGGCACATCCCTATCTGGATCCGGCGCCTGATAACCATGGTCCCCTCGCTGGTGGTGATCGGTTTCGGGCTCGACCCCACCAAGACCCTCGTGTTGAGCCAGGTCGTCCTGAGCTTCGGGCTTCCCTTCGCGGTCATCCCGCTGGTCATCTTCACCAGCCGTAAGGAGATCATGGGTGACCTGGTCAACCGGCGGCCGACCACCGCCGCGGCGTCCATCATCGCAGCAATCATCGTGCTGCTTAACGTGTATCTGATCTACAAGACAGTAAGCGGGTGATCACCATGTTGAAACACATCCTGGTACCGATCGACGGTTCGTTGATGGCAGAGGCCGCCCTGCCGGTGGCTGCTCTGCTGGCGGAAAAGCTCAAGGCGCGGGTAACCCTGATCCACGTGGTGGAGCGTGATGCCCCGGACGAGGTACATGGGCAGCCCCACCTCAAGCGCCCCCAGGACGCCGAGGACTACCTGCGCGAGGTCGCCAAGCGCTCCTTCTCGAAGCAGGTCGAGGTGGAGTGCCACGTCCATACCAACGAGGTCGATGACGTCGCTGCCAGCATCGTCGACCACGCCAACGAGCTTTCTCTCGATCTGGTGGTGATGTGTTCGCACGGCCGCGGAGCCGCACTGCATCTGTTCCTGGGGTCAATCGCCCAGAAGGTGATCGCCCGGGGGACGACCCCGGTGCTGATCACCCACCCCGACGCGGAGGGAAAGCCGCCCGCCTTTGCCTGTCGGCACATCCTGGTGCCGCTCGACGACGACCCGGAACACGCCGAGTCGCTGCCGGTCTCCAGGGAAATCGCCAAGGCCTGCGGCTCTACGCTGCACCTGGCCTTCGTGATCCCCGATCTGGGAACCCTCTCGGGGGAGACTGCGCTGGCGAGCAGGATGCTCCCGGGTACCACCAAGCGGGCGCTGGAGCTTACCACCCAGGACGCGGAACGGTATTTCAGGGAACTCGAGGAGGGGCTGCTGCGGGAAGGATTCCAGGCGAGCGCGCATGTGCTGCGGGGGGACCCCGCCAAGGTCATCGTGGAGGCCGCCCAGTTGCCGGAGATCGACCTGGTCATCCTGGGAACCCACGGCCGGACCGGGATGGACGCCTTCTGGTCGGGGAGTGTCGCGCACCGCATCTGCAGCCAGTCGCGCGTCCCGCTGTTGCTGGTGCCGGTGGGAAAAGGTTAGGCCGTGAGGAGAGAGTCTCGTTGCTTGGGAGGTATTTCCCTCGCCCTTCGGGCCTGTCCGCCGAAGCCTTTGGGCGAAGGAGGGAGAGGGCGCCCGAAGGGCGGGTGAGGGAAGCCTTGAAAACTGCGACTTATCCTTACCGTCGTTCGGTTCTGAGAGATCTGAAGCCGTTCGTGCTGAGCCTGTCGAGGCATGAACGACACAACTTTTCCCGGCTACTACCAGCCGTATGGGTTTCACAAACCTTCGACAAGCTCAGGGCGAACGGCTTTTTCCTTTCTTTTCGATGCTTCTACTCCCCCTTCATCGGCGGCACCAGTTTCCAGGTCTGGTCGGGATTGTATGCTTTCATCTTCCGCGCGATCTCGGCGGTCTTCGGCCCCAGGTTCTTCTCATACACCCTCCCGCTCTGGTTCACGATGAAGGTCATCACCCCGGAGACACCCCAGCGGCTCGGATAGGCGATGAAGGCGTGGCCGGCCACCATGTTGCCGTTGATGACGTAACTGTATTTGCCGCCCGGCGCGCTTTTCTCCTGCTTTTTCAGGATCTTGAAGTAGTAGCCGTGGAACGGTCGCCTGCCGTGCTCACCAGCCTTGCGCGGTCCCATGTATCCTTCTTCCTTGGCCTTGGCCACCAGCGGTCCCAGCGGGCTTTCAGGCGCTCCTGCCGCGGTCGGCCAGTAGAGGCCGTCCTTCTTGCCCGGCCTGCTGATCATGTGTTGGGCGTATTTGGGTAACTGATCCCCTTCAGCCACCATCATGTCGTAGTACTCATGTTGCGCCTGCACATAGGTACGGCAGACGTTGATGGCGAAGATCTCGTTGCGGCCGATGCGCCGGTTCACAATTTCCTCCCGCCCGGCAGCCGTGTCGAAGATCCAGCGATCCCCCTTCTTCACAAGAGGTATAGGGAACGGCCACTTGCGCGCACCAATGTTCAGGGTGACCCGGTTGTCCCCCTGCTTCACCAGATCCACCCCTTCCTTGACATGGCCCGAGAAGTGTTCGAATTCCGTGGCCTCCTCCACCGGGTCTCCCGGCTTCAGATCCTCCGCGATCGGTCCGAACATGGCGGCCAGTTTTTGGTGGTCTTCGGCCTGGACGGCGTCTACCAGCGCCTGGCGTGCCTCTTCCGGGGTAGCGAAGGTCAGCTGCGGCGGCCGCGCTTTGGCTGCCAGCGACGCTCCTGACAGGGCCGCTACCAGCAAGCATGCCAGGGTGACCAGGAATCCGACTCTGCGGTAGATGGTCTTCGATGTCGATCTCATGGGTTGCTGTTCCTTATTCATTGGTGTCGCTCGTTTCGGCGATGGCAAACTCAAGCTTCACCCCCTCACCGATGCTGCTGCATCGCGGGGGGCGCCGGCGCTACCGGACGTGCAGCAGGGGGAGCCGGACGCGCAGCAGGGGGAGCAGCGGGCGCAGGCCGGGGAGCAGGGGCAGCCCGTGGGGCTACCGGTGCCGGTCTCGGCGCAGCAGCCGGTGCAGCGGCAGGCGCTGGGCGTGGCGCAGTGAAGGTCGGTTTGGGAGCCGCTGCGGGTGGCTGGTTCATGATCTGGCGACTCGACTGACCGCGTTCGCGGTAGGTCGAGGCATCCTTACTTGACCCGTAGCCACCGAACCCTGACTGCGAAGCAGGTTGGGTGCTCTGCACGTCACGTCCGCGGTAGACGTCACCGATGGAGGGGGCTTGGCCGCGGGAGGTGCCCGGCGAGCGCATGACCGGCGCATGTGGGACGGGGAGGGCGGTCTGCCCACGGGTTGCCGCAGCCGGAGACGGGGCAGGAGCAGGCGTTGCCGCCGGAGCGTGCGTGGCTGATGGAGCCGTCGGACGGCGATCAGACGGCGGCGGTGCAGAGGTGGCCGGGGCCGTCGGGTGACGATCAGACGGGGCCGGACGACCTGAGGCAGCCGGGGCTGTTGGATGACGTTCAGATGACGTCGGTTGGCCTGAAACAGGAGGTGCGGCGGTGTGCCCCCCTGAAGGTGCCGGACGTCCTCCGGGTACCGTCACGGTTGTTGAGGTCGGCCTCCCTGCTCCTTCCGTTGTACGCGGAACTCCCGCCTGCGGGGCGGCGGGACGAGTGCCCTCTGCTGGACGTGCCCCTTCAGGTTGGCGACCTCGTGAGTGCTCCGGACCGCGCTCCGCACCAGGACGGGGAGGCCTGTTCACCGGGCGTCCCTCCCGGTGCCGGTAGGCGTCGTTGCGGAGCTGCTGGCGGAATTCCCTGGTGTCGTGCCTGACCACATTCCGGTTCACATGGATGGTGGCCGCGTTCTGGTTGATGTAGACGCTGCGCCGGTAGTTGATGTGCGGCCGTGAGCGAGCGATCCAGCCCTTGCCGTGCCAGCCGTGGTAGTAGACCCGGTGGCGGTGCCAGTCGCAGTCGCGGTCCAGCCAGGCGCCAATCACAAATCCGGCAGTGAAGGTGATGAAGGGGTAGGCCGGGTTGTAGGGCTCCACGTAGACCAGGGTGGGGTCGTAGACCGGAACGTACACGTACTGCGGTGAGGCCGGCACGATGCTGATGTAGCCGTTGTCATTGAGGACCTGCCACTGGGCAGTCGAGTACAGGTTTCCTTGCGCCAGCGCGTCGGAGCGCAGCCGCTGGATGGCATCCATCAGGTCCTGGGGCTGTTCTATGTAGGCCTGTCCTAGGGAGACGGTCCAGTCGTACCTCTCGTCCATCATGGTCAGCACGTCCGGATAGTGGGCAATGGCCTTCACGCTCACGTCCCAGGGCATGTTGTCCACGTTGACGTTCGACCCGTACTGCCTGAGGTAACGGGCGGCCTGGTCGATCTGGTCGACAAAGGTAGCAGCGGGGAGGAGTTGGGCGATCAGCGGGTCAGGATAGAGCGCAATCGGGGCGACCAGGTCCTCCAACTCCTCCGGGGACAAAAGCGCCGAATCCGGGGGCTGGTCGGGATAGTTCTGGTAATATTCCGCGCCGTACTGCGCCGATGCGTGATGCCCGAATCCAAACAGCAGTACCAGTAGAACCGGTAGGGCAAAGATAAGCTTTTTCATCGAGGATCTCCATGCAGGCATGGCTGCGTTTATGCCCCTAGTCTAACAGAACGGCTCCTCATAGGCAAAGAGAGTTGTTAATGATCTTTCTCATATCGATCAGAGAGTACTTTGACAGGCAGAGCCGGTTGCTTGACGGATACTACCCCCGTGTTATTGTTTGTGACTGATGCGATGGATACTTCATGTGGAGGGGCTTATGAAAGTTGCCGGTGTTACCATTACAGTGATCTTCTGTATCATGCTTTCCGCTGTGACTGCGATGGCGACGCCGTCCAACATTATCTGGATTCCCTCCACCGATGTGCAACCTTTCATGGTGGGCCACCTGGACTTCGACAACTATGTGCGGGGAGCAAGCAACTCCGAAAACGGAAGAGACCCCAACATCATAGACGTCGGCTTCCGGCTGGGTGTGCTTCCCTACGAGAAGGCGCAGCTGGAGGTGGGATTCGACCTGCTGCTCATGGGGCAGGACCCCAACGACCAGCACCCCTGGAGCGGCAACATCAAGCTCGCCACCCCGGAACAATCCATATGCGACTGGTCTCCGGCCCTGGCGGTAGGACTCTACAACGCCCGGGCTACCGCGGACATCGAGCCCAAGGACGCGCCCCGCGTTTACTCCGGGCAGAACATCGTCTACGGTCTGATCTCCAAGAAGCTGTCGGCCCTCGGTTCGCTCCCCGACCTGGGGCGTTTTTCCGCCGGCTATTACGTCGGCGCCCGGCGTGCCCTGGTCAACAGTAACAACCCGCTAACGGCAAAAAAGGAAAACAGCGGCCTGCTCCTCTCCTGGGACCGCACCATCAAAGAGATCTCCGACAAGCTCTGGTTCGCTGTCGATTACATGGGCGGCGACAACGTCGACGGCTCCGTCAACATAGGCTTCGCCTGGAGGTTCAACAAGTACGTCGCCTTGACCATTGGTTACGATATCTGGAACAGGAAGTCGGTCGCCGGGGAGAACACCTTCACCGGCCAGGTCAATCTCGACTTCCCGTAACGGCCCGCTTTATCAAAACTCGCCGCCGCTTTTGAGCGCCCCATCCTTCCTCCGCATGTCCCCTCTCCCCCCGGGAGAGGGTTAGGGTGAGGGAAGCCCCGAATCACTCCTTACCCCATCACTGATCTTTATGCATTCTTAACGCCTTCCGGCCTCCTTTTTACACCCTCTTTAGGCCGCAGCGGATAAGGTGATACTCAAGGAAGCACCACCAAAGCCTTGGGAGAATCACTGTGAAAATCTATCTCTTCTGCCCCGAAACCGGCCTGTACCAGGGTGAGGACTTCGCCGACGACATCTTGATAAAAAATGAAGGTCAGGGAGTGCCGCATGGTGCCACCACCATTGCTCCCCCCGCTTATCGGTCCGGCGAGGTGGCGGTCTTCAGAATCTCGGAGAAACGCTGGGAAATCAGGGCCGTCCCCCTCAAAAACTAGCGGTACCCGATCGGAGAGCACAACATGAGCAGCTATGAATGGATGGAAACCATCCTGTTTTTCGTGGTCCTTCTGGCCGTCGTCAAGCCGTTTGGCAGCTACCTGTCCAAGGTTTACCAAGGCGAGCGGACACTGCTCGCTCCCGTTTTAGCCCCGTGCGAGAACCTCGTCTATAAGTTGTGCGGGGTCGAGAAGGACGCCGAGATGGAGTGGAAGCGCTACGCATGGTCCATGTTCCTCTTTAACATCATCTGCGCGGTTTCCCTGTTCATCATCCTGCTGCTGCAGGGAGTATTGCCGCTCAACCCGCAGAAGTTCCCAGCTTTTTCCTGGCATCTCGCGCTGAACACGGCGATCAGCTTCACCACCAATACCAACTGGCAGAACTACGCCGGTGAATCGGCCGCAAGTTACTTCACCCAGATGTTCGGTTTCGCCGTCCATAACTTCGTGTCGGCTGCTACCGGCATGGCGGTCGCCATCGCGCTCATCCGGGGCCTGGTGAGGCGAAGGACCTCGATGATCGGCAATTTCTGGGTGGACCTGACCCGCTCCGTCTTCTACGTGCTGCTGCCGCTCTCCTTCATCTTCGCCATCTTCCTGGTCTCCCAAGGGGTGATACAGAACTTCAGCAGCTATAAGACGGTCCCCCTCGTTCAGTCGATAACCTACGACAAGCCGAAAATGGACGCCCAGGGCAACGCCATCAAGGACGCCAAGGGGAACGCGGTAACCGAGAGGGTAACCGCCAAGGACGTGACCATCCCGATGGGTCCCGTCGCTTCACAGGAAGCCATCAAGGAACTGGGTACCAACGGCGGCGGCTTCTTCAACGCCAACTCCGCCCATCCCTACGAAAACCCGACCCCGCTCTCCAATATGGTGGAGGTCTTCCTGATCCTGCTGATCGGCGGCAGCCTGACCTACACCTTCGGCCTCATGGCGGGGAATCCACGCCAGGGGTGGGCCATCCTGGCGGTCATGCTGAGCATCCTTTTCATTGCCATCGCCGTCTTGTACTGGTCCGAATCGGCCGGTAATCCGCTGGTCGCCAAACTGGGCGTGCACGGCATCAACATGGAAGGAAAGGAAGCCCGCTTCGGCCTCGCTGGCACCACGCTCTTCACCACCGCCACTACCGGCACCTCCTGCGGCGCGGTGGTCGCCATGCACGACTCGCTGACCCCGTTGGGGGGCATGATCCCGCTTGCCCTGATCCTCCTCTCCGAGGTGGTCATCGGCGGCGTGGGCACCGGTCTCTACACCATGCTCGCCTTCGTGATCATCGCCGTTTTCATCGCCGGCTTGATGATCGGGCGAACCCCCGAGTTCCTCGGCAAGAAGGTCGAGGTGCGGGAGATGTGGATGTCTATCATCACGGTTCTCACGGCGGGGATCCTGATCCTCATCTTCTCGGGGATCGCCATGCTGACCCCCTCGGCGGTCGCCTCCATGAACAACCCCGGCGCCCACGGGCTCTCCGAGGTGCTGTACGCCTTCTCCTCCATGTCCAACAACAACGGCAGCGCCTTCGCAGGCCTGAACGGCAACACGGTCTTCTACAACGTCACCGGCGCCCTCGCCATGTTCGTCGGCCGCTTCGCCCCCATCATCGCCTCGCTGGCCATGGCGGGCTCCCTGGCAGAGAAGAAGTACGTGCCGCCCAGCCTGGGGACCCTTCCCACCGACAAGGTGCCGTTCGGGCTCTGGCTCGCCCTGGTGATCCTGATCGTGGGGGCGCTGACCTTCTTCCCGGCGCTTTCGCTCGGGCCGATCGTGGAACACCTGACCATGCTGGGAGGTAAGTAAGATGTCGAAACACGCACCCGAACCGATATCCATGTTCGATGCGCGGATCATGAAGCCCGCGCTGCTCGAATCGTTCAAAAAGCTGGCCCCCAGGGGGCTGTGGCGCAACCCGGTCATGTTCTGCGTGGAGATCGCCAGCATCATCACCCTGATCACCTTCGCCATGTCGCTTACCGGCGCCAACAAGGAGCCGGCCTGGTTCACCGGGCTGGTCTCCATCTGGCTCTGGCTGACCGTCATCTTCTCCACCTTCGCCGAGGCGCTCGCCGAAGGGCGCGGCAAGGCGCGCGCGGCCTCGCTTAGGAAGAGCAGGACCGAGGTGAAGGCGAAACGCCTGAAAAAACCGGAGTTCGACAGCTCCTACGAGGTGGTTCCCGCCGAGACGCTGCGTAAGGACGACTACATCCTGGTGGAGGCCCACGACATGATCGCCGGTGACGGCGACGTGATAGCCGGCGCTGCCCTGGTCAACGAGGCCGCGGTCACCGGCGAATCTGCTCCGGTGGTGCGCGAGTCGGGCGGCGACCGGAGTGCGGTCACCGGCGGCACCGAGGTGATCGCCAACTCCATCATCGTGAGGATCACCGCCAACCCGGGCGAGACCTTCCTGGACCGGATGATCTCGCTCATCGAGGGGGCCAAACGCAGAAAAACCCCCAACGAGATCGCCCTCGAGGTGCTCTTGATCGCGCTCACCGTGGTCTTCCTGCTGGTCTGCGCCAACATCAGCCCGCTCTCCGTCTACTCCGTGAAGGCGGCGGGGCAGGGGAGCCCGGTTTCCCTCACCGTGCTGGTCGCGCTCTTCGTCTGCCTGGCCCCCACCACCATCGCGGCGCTGTTACCCGCCATCGGCATCGCCGGCATGGACCGGCTCTTCCAGAAGAACGTGATCGCCCTCTCGGGCCGGGCCATCGAGGCGGCCGGCGACGTGAACGTGCTTCTGCTCGACAAGACCGGCACCATCACCCTTGGTAACCGCGAGGCGGTGGAGTTCGTGCCGGTGGGAGGCCATACCGAGCTGGAGGTGGCCGAGGTCGCCCTGATCGCTTCGCTGACCGACGAGACGCCGGAAGGTAGGAGCGTGGTGGTGCTCGCCAAGAAGAAGTACGGGCTGAAACTGGATGCGCTGCCGGAGCATGCCGAAACCATCGCCTTCTCGGCCGAGACCAGGCTCTCGGGCGTCGACACCGGCGGCAAGCGTTACCGGAAGGGCGCCTCCGACTCCTCGGTCGCCTTCGTAAAGGGAGCGGGTGCGGCCACCATCCCGGCGAACCTGACCGAGGTGGTCGACAGGATCGCGCGCGCCGGCGCCACCCCGCTGGTGGTTTCCTGCGACGCCGAGATCTACGGTGTCATCAACCTGAAGGACATCATCAAGGGTGGCATCCAGGAGCGCTTCCAGCAGTTGAGGAGCATGGGGATCAAGACGGTGATGATCACCGGCGACAACCCGCTGACCGCCGCCGCCATCGCCGCCGAGGCGCAGGTGGACGACTTCCTGGCCCAGGCGAAGCCGGAGGACAAACTCCGCCTGATCAAGGACAACCAGGAGGCGGGCTTCATGGTCGCCATGACCGGCGACGGCACCAACGACGCTCCGGCGCTGGCGCAAGCTGACGTGGCGGTCGCCATGAACACCGGCACCCAGCCGGCCCGCGAGGCCGCGAACATCATCGACCTGGACTCCAACCCGACCAAGCTTTTGGACATCGTGGAGGTCGGCAAGCAGATCCTGATGACCCGCGGCAACCTGACCACCTTCAGCATCTCCAACGACGTGGCCAAGTACTTCGCCATCATCCCGGCCATGATGCTCTCCATCTACCCGCAGTTGAACGTGTTGAACGTCATGCACCTGGCGACGCCGCTCTCAGCCATCCTCTCGGCAGTCATCTTCAACGCGGTGATCATCCCGATGCTGGTGCCCCTGGCGCTCAAAGGGACCAAGTTCCGCCCGATGCCCGCCGAGAAGCTCTTGATCCACAACCTGCTCATCTACGGGGTAGGGGGGATGATCGCGCCGTTCATCGGCATCAAGGCCATCGACATGGTGGTGGCGCTCTTTGCCTGAGCCTGATTGCTGCGGTGCAGGGGTAAATCGATGCACCGGTATGTCGGTAAGTACAAAAAGACTGGAGTCAGGGGATTCCTGCACAATTGTGAAAGGATAGAGAAATGAGCGAGATGCGACCGGCAATAATGATGTTCCTACTGTTCACCGTCATCTGCGGTGGTGTGTATCCCTCACTGGTGACCGGTGTGGCGAACGGGATCTTTCCCAAGGAGGCTCAGGGGAGTCTCCTCACCGACAAAAGTAATCGAGTCGTTGGATCTTCCCTGATCGGCCAGCCCTTCTCCGATGCCAAGTACTTCTGGCCGCGTCCCTCCTCGGCCACCGACTTCGCCTACAACCCGATGGGGTCGGCAGGTTCCAACTCCGGGCCCACCAATCCCGATTACCTGAAGGGGGTGGCCGACAAGGTGAGGGCGCTGCGTGACTCCGGGGTTACCGGCAGCATTCCCGCCGATCTGGTCCAGGGGTCCGCCAGCGGCCTGGATCCTGATATCTCGGTGGCAGCCGCCGCCGTGCAGATCGCGCGAGTCGCCAAGGCGCGCGGCATGGCCCCCGACCAGGTGCAGAAACTGGTCGACGAGCACACCACGCCGCGGCAGTTCGGCTTCCTGGGCGACCCGCGGGTGAACGTGCTGGAACTGAACCTGACGCTGGACTCCGTGAAGTAGTCGGACGGGAGGAGGAGTGTCTGACGTAGTGGATGAATAAAAGGCCTCAAAGCATGCGAAACGACGAAGATCACCGACCATCACCGGAAACCCTCCTGCGGGTGGCCCAGGCCGAAGAAGCCGAAAACGAACGGGGAAAACTGAAGATCTTCCTCGGCTACGCCCCGGGCGTCGGCAAGACCTACGCCATGCTGGAAGCCGCGCGTCTTCGGCAGGGGGAAGGGCGGGACGTGGTGGCGGGGTACGTGGAGTCGCATGGGCGCGCCGAGACCGACCTGCTGCTGGAAGGGATCGAGACCGTCCCGAAACTGCAGGTCGACTACCAGGGGGTGATCCTCCCTGAGATGGACATCGACGCGGTGCTCGCCCGCCGTCCGCAGATCGCCCTGGTCGACGAACTTGCCCACAGCAACGCCCCCGGCTGCCGACACGAGAAGCGCTGGCAGGACGTGGAGGAGTTGATCTACGCCGGCATCGACGTCTACACCACGGTCAACATCCAGCACTTCGAGAGCCTGAACGATGTGGTGGCGCAGATCACCGGGGTGATCGTGCGCGAGACGGTCCCGGACCGGCTCCTGGACCTGGCAGTCGAGCTCCGGCTGGTGGACATCCCGCCCGAAGATCTCCTGCAGCGGCTGCGCGAGGGGAAGGTCTACATCCCGGAGAAGGCAGCGCTCGCCTCGGAGAAGTTCTTCAAGCCCGGCAACCTGATGGCCCTTCGGGAGTTGTCGCTACGCCGCGCAGCCTCGCGTGTCGACGACCAGATGCGGGCCTACATGGAGTCCCGCTCCATAGCCGGGCCCTGGCCGGTGGCCGAGAAGCTCCTGGTCTGTATTAGCGGCAGCCCGTACAGCGAGAAGCTGATCCGCACCACCAGGCGGCTCGCCGACGAGACCAAGGCGCCCTGGCACACGCTCTACATCGAAACGCCGGGGCTCAGCAAGCATGCGCGTGAGAACCGGGAGCGGGTCTGGCGCGACCTGCGGCTGGCGGAAAGCCTTGGCGCGCAGGTCGGCACCCTGACCTCCGCGTTCGTGGCCCAGGCGCTGATCGACTTCGCCATCCAGAACAACGTGACCAAGATCGTGGTCGGCAAGCCGGCCAAGCCCCGCTGGCGCGAATTCCTGCGCCAGCCGCTGGTGGATGAGATCATACGGCTCTCCGGCACCATCGATGTCTACGTGGTCAGCATCAGTCCTGAGAAGGAGAGGGCGAAAACGCCGGCCGCCCAGCAGTACAAGAAGCCCTTCCATTGGTCCGGCTATATGAAGGCGGTGGGGCTGGTGGTAGCTACCACCCTGCTCTGCACCCCGGTCCAACCCTACCTGGCGCCGACCAACCTGGTCATGATCTACCTGCTGGCGGTGGTGCTGGCCGCCATCAAGCTGGGGCGACGTCCTTCGGTGCTGACCGCTTTCCTGAGCGTGCTGGCTTTCGACTTCTTCTTCGTGCCGCCCCGCTTCACCTTCGCGGTTACCGATACCGAGTATTTCATCACCTTTGCCGGTCTCTTCACGGTCGGGGTGGTGATCAGCACCCTGGTATCCCGCTCACGCGAACGTGCCGAGTCCATCCGGGAGCGCGAAGAGCAGACCGCCAGCCTCTACTACCTGAGCCGCGACCTGGCCGCCGCGTCCGATTTGGAACAGATCCTGGGCGCGCTGATCCGCAATATCGAGGACAGCCTGGGGGCCGGGGTGGCGGTGCTGATGCCGGAGGGAGAGCGCCTGGAAGTACGTGCCTCAGGAGGAGCTGTCGCCCTCGAGGCCAAGGAACATGCGGTGGCGGACTGGGCTTACCGGAACCACCAGCCTGCCGGGCGCGGCACCGATACCCTGGTTTCGGCCGGCCTGTTGTACCTGCCGCTGCAGACCTCGGGGGAGGTGCTGGGAGTGCTGGGGGTGAAACTCAAGGCGGATGCCGACTACGGCTCTCCGCTGCACAGGCGGCTCCTGCAGGCCTTCGCCACCCAGGTCGCCTTTGCGATCGAGCGGGCCCTGCTGGTCAAGCAGGCCGAGCAGGCCCAGATCCTCCAGGCGCGCGAGACGCTGGAGCGGGCTCTCTTGAACTCCATCTCTCACGACCTGCGTACCCCGCTGGTTTCCATCACCGGCGCCCTTGGAGCCTTGCGGGACAAGGGGAGCGTTCTTGAGGAGTCCGCACGTTCGGACCTGCTGGACGCGGCGTGGGAGGAGGCGGCACGACTGAACCGCTTCGTGGCGAACCTGCTCGACATGACCAGGCTGGAGTCCGGCGCCCTGAAGCTTAAGCCGGTCCCCTCCGACCTGCTGGATCTGGTCGGCTGCGCCATGGCGGCGCTCGAGCCGCAACTGGCCAAACGGAAGGTGGAGGTCCGGATTCAGCCGGGCCTTCCGCTGGTCAGCATGGACATGGTGCTGATGACCCAGGTGCTGGTAAACCTGCTCGACAACGCCCTGAAGTATTCGCCGCGTGACAAGATCATCGAGATCGAGGCTGGCGTGCTCGACGGCGCTGCCACCCTGGCGGTTTTGGACCGGGGACCGGGGGTGCCGGGAGGAGACCTCGACCGCATCTTCGACAAGTTCTACCGGGTGCCGGTCCCTGAAGGCGCCGGCGGTACCGGGCTCGGGTTGTCCATCTGTAGGGGAATCGTTGAGGCGCACGACGGCGGCATAACGGCGGAAAACCGGGAGGGGGGTGGTCTGAAGGTGATGGTGACGCTTCCCGCCGGGAGCTGACCAGAGGGGAGGGTGCGTGGCAATCCAGGAGAAATTAGAGGCCAACGACGCGGGAGGAGCCAAGCCGCGCCTGCTGATCGTGGATGACGAGGTGGCGGTGCTGCGCTTTCTGAGAGCGGCGCTGGATACCGGCGAGTTCACCATCTTCGAGGCGGAGACCGGGCACACCGCCCTGGCCGCCGCTGCCGCGGTGCGCCCGGACCTGATCCTCCAGGACCTGGGGCTTCCCGACATGGATGGGGTGGAGGTGATCAAGCGGGTCCGCGAATGGTCGCAGGTCCCCATCATCGTCCTTTCGGTGCGGGAGAGCGAGGACGACAAGGTGGGCGCCCTCGACGCCGGTGCCGACGACTACCTGATCAAGCCCTTCAGCGTCGGGGAGCTGCAGGCGCGTATCCGGGTCTCGCTGAGAAGGAGCCTGCAGGAGGCGCCCGAGCCGGTCTACCGTAGCGGAGACCTGGAGGTGGCTCTCCCCCTGCGCAAAGTGACCGTCGATGGGGTGGAGGTCCAGCTCACCCCCACCGAGTACGAGCTCCTGCGCCTGCTGGTGACCCATGCCGGCAAGGTCATGACCCATACCCATATCCTCAGGCAGATCTGGGGTGCCGCCTATGCCGACCAGCAGAACCTGCTCCGGGTCAACATCTCCAACCTCAGGCAGAAGATCGAGAAGGATCCCTCCCGGCCGCGCCACATCGTCACCGAGCTGGGCGTCGGGTACCGCTTGAAGGGGGAGTGAGCTGCCGATAGAGGATCTCCCTCACTTACTCCGGCACCTTCAAGCGCTCCCTCCCCCCGCGGGGGAGGGTCGGGGTGACGGAAGCCTCGCACTTTGTGGATAGTTCCCTCACCCCAGCCCTCTCCCGGAGGGAGAGGG
>NZ_DATFBA010000301.1:0-19425 GCF_035254065.1 Geomonas sp. | reverse complement strand
AGCAGGGGGAGAACCTGGCGCTGGTGGTGCTGGAGCCGGCGGTCCCCACCCTCCCCGCCCCCCCGGCGGGGGAGCCGAGGCTGCCCGAGGACGAGGCGTCCAGGGAGGCGCTGGTCAGGCAGCTCGAGGAGCAGCTGCGGGTCACCCACGAGCAGCTGCTGGCGACCACCGAGCAGCTGGAGAGCTCGCGGGAAGGCTTCATGTCGGCCAACGAGGAGCTGATGTCGATCAACGAGGAGTTCCAGTCGGCAAACGAGGAGCTCCACTCCACCAACGAGGAACTGGAGACCTCGCGGGAGGAGCTGCAGGCCCTCAACGAGGAGCTGGTCACGGTGAACGCGGAGCTGCAGGGGAAGGTGGAGGAGCTCGACCAGGCCAACAGCGACATGGAGAACCTGCTGGCCAGTTCGGCCATCGCCACCCTGTTCCTGGACCGGGAGCTGCACATCAAGCGCTTCACCCCGGCGGCAGCCGTCATCTTCAACCTCATTCCGGCGGACGTGGGCCGCCCCTTCCGGCACCTCGCCGGCACCATCGACTGGCCGGACCTCCCCGGCGACGTGGCGCGGGTACTGGAGAGGGAACAGCCGGTGGAACGAGAAGTGGCCGCAGTGAGCAACGGCCGCTCCTACCTGATGGCTGTCCTTCCCTACCGCACCGCCAGCGGAGGTTTGGACGGCGTAGTGGTCACCCTGGTGGACATCAGCGAACACAAGCGGCTGGAGCAGGAGACCCTGCACCTCGCCTCCTTCCCGGAACAAAACCCCAACCCGGTGCTGGAGGCGGACCTGACCGGCAGGGTCACCTTCGCGAACCCCGCCGCCCGCTGGGTGCTGGAGGAGGTCGGCCTGCCCGTCGAGCACCTGGCCGCCTTCCTTCCCTCCGACCTGGCTGAAGTGATCGACGGCTGGGACCGCTCCAGCAACGCGGTCCACTACCGCGAGATAGTCGTCCAGGACAAGGTATACGGCGAAACCATCTTCCTCTCCCGTCAGTTCAACCTGGCCCGCATCTACGCCTTCGACCTCACCGAGCTCAAACGGACCGAGGAGAAGATCCGGCACGCCAAGGAGGAGTGGGAGCGGACCTTCGACAGCGTGCCGGACCTGATCGCCATTATGGACGCCGACCACCGGATGGTGCGGGCAAACCGCGCCATGGCCGAGCGACTGGGGCTGTCTCCCCGCGACTGCGTGGGGAAGACCTGCTACCTCGCGATCCACGGGCAGGAGTGCCCCCCTGAGCACTGTCCGCACGTGCAGACCCTGGCCGACGGTCGGGAGCACCAGGTCGAGGTCCACGAGGAACACCTGGGGGGCGATTTCCTGGTCACCACCACCCCGCTCTTCGACCGGGAGGGGGTGATGACCGGCACCGTGCACGTGGCGCGCGACATCACCGAACGCAAGCGGACCGGGGAGTCGCACGCCCGGCTGGCGGCCATCGTGCAGTCCTCCGACGACGCCATCATCGCCAAGAGCCTGGACGGCACCATCCTGACCTGGAACACGGGGGCTGAAAGGATGTACGGCTACCGGGCGGAGGAGGCGGTCGGCAGGCCGGTCTCCATGCTGATCCCGGACGACCTGCTTAAGGAGGAGGAAGAGATCCTGGAAAAGCTCGCCGCCGGGAAGACGCTGGACCATTTCGAGTCGCGGCGCCTGACCAAGGACGGCCGGCAGATCGAGGTCTCGCTGACCGTTTCCCCGGTCAGAGACGGCGACGGGAGGGTGATCGGCGTCTCCAAGATCGCCCGCGACATCACGGAACGCAAGCGGCAGGAGGAGAAGATCCGCCAGCAGAGTGCGGTGGTGCAGGGGATCAACGAGATCTTCGAGGCCGCACTCACCAGCGTGTCGGAGGAGGAGCTGGGGGGAATCTGCCTGTCGGTGGCGGAGAGAATCACCGGCAGCCGCTTCGGCTTCATCGGGGAGATCCGCGCGGACGGCCTGCTGCACGACATCGCCATCAGCAATCCCGGCTGGGAGGCGTGCCAGCTCTACGACGGGCAAGGGGAACGGCGCCCTCCCGGCACGTTCCAGATCCATGGGATCTACGGCCGGGTGCTCAAGGATGGCAAGGGCTTCTTCAGCAACGACCCGGCCTCCCATCCCGACCGCATCGGCATGCCGGCAGGCCACCCGCCGCTGACCGCCTTCCTGGGTATGCCGCTCACCAACCGGGGAGACGTGGTCGGCATGATCGCGGTCGGCAACCGTCCCGGGGGATACCGGACGGAGGAACTGCACCTTGTGGAGGCGATTACCCCGGCGGTCATGGAGGCCTTCCTCAGGAAGCGCGCGGAACAGGCGACCAAGAGGATGCTGGCCCGCCGGGAAGAGCTCCTGGAAGCATCGGTCCGCATCACCGGCCAAACTACCATGGATGGGCTGCTCAACACGGTGGCCGAGGCGGCCCGCACCCTTACCGGCGGCCGCTACTGCGCTGCCGGGCACGGCTACCTCGGGGGCACCTTTGTCACCGGGGGGGACTCCCACGCCCTCGATGCCCTCCCCTGTCCAAGCGGGGAGCGCTTCGACGTCCAGCGGGGCGGCGTCTACCTGCAGCTGATCGACGAGGAGGAAACCCTGCGGCTGACGGATGCCGAGTTGCGGGCCCACCGCGCATGGTGGGGGCTCCCCGAGAAACACGTGCCGCTGCGTGGCCTGCTGGGGGCACGGCTCACCGATGCCGCGGGGAAGGCCAACGGCATCATCATGGTCTCTGACAAGGGGGAGGGCGGTGACTTCAGCCCCGAGGACGAGGCCACCCTGAAACAGCTGGCGCTGATAGCCTCCCTCGCCCTG
This sequence comes from Geomonas sp., assembly GCF_035254065.1. Taxonomy (GTDB): domain Bacteria; phylum Desulfobacterota; class Desulfuromonadia; order Geobacterales; family Geobacteraceae; genus Geomonas. The sequence continues at coordinate 16,618 of NZ_DATFBA010000301.1, read as the reverse complement.
CAACATTTCGAGGCCGCCGCCGAGGTGCTGGAGCGGGTCGACGAGCTGGAGCGCTTCAACACCGCCTCGGTGGGACGCGAACTCCGGGTCATTCAGATCAAGAAGGAAGTGAACCAACTCTGCGCAGCACTCGGGCAGCCTCCGCGCTACACGCAGGGTCTGGATGAGGACCAGCCATGACTTTCGCCGGCAGGGGTGATCAGGATTCGGCCATGGACCGGAAGATGAAGAGAGGCAAAAGGGCCCCGCTTTCCCCCTTGGCCGGCTATTCGCTGGCAGTCGGGGCGACCGCGCTGTCGGCGCTGGTCCGCTGGCTCCTACCTTGGGCACTGGCTCCCGCACCCTACCTCGGGTTCTATCCGGCTGTGGTCATCTCCGCCGCCTTGGGCGGGGTGGGGCCGGGACTTCTCTCCACCTTCGCGTCACTGCTGCTGGTCAACTTCGTGTTCGGCCACTTCAACGTCCAGGACCACGGGTCGCTGATGCGGCAGGTCATCTGGGTGGTGGCCAGCGTCGGCGTCAGTCTGCTCGCCGGCATGCAGCGTTCCGCGCGGCTGCGCGAACTGAGCCACCGGGAAGAACTGATCAGCATCAACGAGGAGCTGGCCGAGAGCGAGAAGCGCTACCGCCTGGCCCAGCAGGCGGCCGGCATCGGGGTCTTCGAGTGGAACGTGCAGTCCAACGTCAACCGCTGGAGCCCGGAGCTGGAGGCGATGTACGGCCTGGAAACGGGCTCCTTCGGGAAGACGCAGCCGGCCTGGGAGCAGCTCGTGCACCCGGAAGACCGTCAAGCGGCGGTGGCGCTGGTAGAGCAGGCCTTCGCCAGCTCGGAGCCGGTGGCAGGCGAGTGGCGGATCGTGAGGCCCGACGGGGTGACCCGCTGGATCGCCGGCCGCTTCCAGGTCTTCAATGACGCCGCCGGCAAAGCGCTCCAGCTAAGCGGCGTCAACATCGACATCACCGAGCAGAAGGAAGCCGCGGCCGCACTGGCCGAGCGGAGCGCCCTCCTGGAAAGCGTCAACATCACCATGCGGCAGTCCCGCAGCGCCGCTCTCAGCATGATGGAGGACGCCGTGATCGCCCAGCGGCGAACGGAAGAGGTGAGCGCCCAGCTCAAGAGGACGGCTGAGCGCCTCGATCTGCTGGCGGGGACCGCCGCGGAGCTTTTGGCGAGCGACTCGCCTCAGGAGATCGTCGAAGAGCTCTGCCGCAAGGTGATGGAATTCCTGGACTGCCACTGTTTCTTCAATTTCCTGGTCAACGAGGAGACCGACTGCCTGCGCCTGAACGCCTGCGCCGGCATCCCGGAGGAGGAGCGGGAGAAGATCGAGTGGCTGGACTACGGGGTCGCCGTCTGCGGCTGCGTTGCCAGGGACGCCTGCCGCATCGTGGCAGAAGACATCTTCCACACCGTCGACCCGCGCACCGAGCTGGTCGAGTCCTACGGCATCCAGGCCTACGCCTGCCACCCCCTGATGTCGCACGGCGGCCTTTTGGGCACCCTCTCCTTCGGTACCCGCAGCAGGACGGCCTTTTCCGAAGAGGACCTGGCGCTGATGAAGGCGGTGACCGACCAGGTGGCCATCGCCATGGAGCGCAAGCAGGCGGAGGGGGAGCTGGTCAAGGCCAAGGAGAAAGCCGACGCCGCTACCCGGGCCAAGAGCCAGTTCCTGGCCAACATGAGCCACGAGCTGCGCACCCCGATGACCGGGGTGATCGGCATGCTGGATCTGGTGCTGATGGAGGAGGTTCCGCCCGGGCAGCGCGACTGCATCGTCACCGCGCATAAGGCCGCCCACTCGCTGGTCCGCATCCTCAACGACATCCTGGACATGACCAAGATCGAGGCCGGGAAGCTGCTCTTCGAGGAGAAGCCGTTCTCACTGCGCAATTGCGTGAAGGAGACCTTCGACGTGCTGCTCCCTGCCGCCAGGAGCAAGGGAATCCTGCTGTCGACCCGGGTGGCGGACGACCTGCCGGATGTGGTGAGCGGCGACCAGACCAGGATCAGCCAGGTGCTCACCAATCTGGCCGGCAACGCGGTCAAATTCACGGCGAAAGGGAAGGTCGAGATCAAGGTCGCTGCCGCCAGCGCCGCCTCCGGCGCTCCCTACCTGGTCAGCTTCTCCATCACCGACACCGGCATCGGCATCCCGGAGGCCAAGCAACACCTCCTGTTCCGCGAGTTCAGCCAGGTCGACGAATCCCATTCCCGCCGCTACGGCGGCACCGGCCTGGGGCTTGCCATCAGCAGGGAGATCGTGGAACGGATGGGGGGGACCATCAGATTCACCAGCGAGGAGGGGAGGGGTAGCACGTTCACCTTTACCGTACCGCTCAATGCTGCGAGGATTGTCCCGAAGGAGCGCCAGGAAGCGCTCGGCCAACAGCCGGTGGCACCGGTGACAGACCTTCCCGGACGGCCGCGCCTTTTGCTGGTCGAAGACGACCCTACCATCGGCACCACGCTGCTCACCATGCTCAGGCGCTACAACTACCAAGTGGAACTGGCCGAGAACGGGCTGAAGGCGGTCGAGATGTGGGAGGCGGGGGACTACCAGCTCATCCTGATGGACGTGCAGATGCCCCTTCTGAACGGCTTCGAGGCGACCGGCATCATCCGGGACAAGGAAGGGTCGACCGGAGGTCACATCCCCATCATCGCCATGACCGCTCACGCCTTGCAGGAGGACCAGCAGCGCTGCCTCGAGGCGGGCATGGATGCCTACATCTCCAAGCCGATCGATTTTGCTGCCAGCCTGAAGCTGATCAAGGAGACCTTGAGCCAGCCGCCCAGCTAGCAAGAGCTGTCGCCACAACCAGCAATGGGGGGGGAATAGGTTCCCTCTGCACAACGAAAAAAGGCTGCGGCACTGTCGTCACGACTTGCCGCAGCCATTTCTTTTGAACCCACGCATGCTCGACGCGGTACTGCTGGTTGCTCCCTCCACTTCATGGCACGGGACGGGAAGGCTTCCGTTTAGGCGCGACCCTCCGTGTGGTTTAACTGCCGCTGTCGTTATTTCCTACCGCTTTTTCCCTGCTGCTGATGCTTCAGTTGGCCACCGGACTTCGGCTGTTGGAGCTGCTCGCCTTCATCTTTCTGGATCTGCATTCCGCTACGGACCTGTTCGGTCCCGGGGCGCTGTTGCTGTTTGCCGACCCCTTTTTGCACCGATTTGTTTTTTGGCATAGCGTTCTCCTTCAGGAGGGCCGCGCCAACTGAAACTCTTGCCAGTCCCGGATCACAAAAAGGAGCACCGGGTGGAGCGGGGCTCCCCTTCCTTTGGGAAGGCTCGTCCACGCTTCCTCCCGGTGCCGTTTTCCTGCCTTACCATCCCCTACTCCGCCACGGAGGCACCCCGCGAGGGTCTGCGCCCCTCGCGCTTGTGCCGCATGAACTGTACCGCCATCTCCAGGGTCTGGTTTCTCTCCAGCACCTTCCTGGCCACCTTGAAGACCTCCGTTTCCTCTTCCTTCAGGTGGTGCTCGACCATGGTGGCCAGCACCTTCAGCTTGGCGGACCAGCGCTCATCGTCGACGGCAAGGCTCTTGAAGGTGCCCAGCATGGTCTTGGCGACCATGTGCTCCTCGTAGGATTCGAGGACCTGGTCGCGCGCCTCCTCGTGCTGTTCCAGAGCGGGGTAGAAGAAGCGCTCCTCGCCGTCCATGTGTATCTCCAGGTCCTCCTCGAGCTCCGCGAAGAGCTTCTCCAGGCTGGCGGTCGCCTTCCTGCCGCTCTTTTCGATCCGGTCGAAGAGGTAGCGTACCTTCTCGTGGTCCTGCTTCAAGAGATCGAAGATGTTTCTCTCGGCACTGCTCGTGTGGCTCGTTGTTTCGTGTGTCGGCATAGATGTGCTCTCCTTTGCGTGGGGGATGATGCATCCTGCTGCAAACGAATTCGAGTGTTGGTCAGTGCTCTACTGGTGGCTCGGGTGATGATGGCTCAGCTTCTGGGCCTGGGCTTGTCGGAGCTTGCGAAGTCGGCCCTGGCTTCGCCCTCGGTGCCAATGTCGCCGGCGCCGGTCTGTTTCAGGATGTCGAGGGCCCGTTTTTTCCACTCCGCGTTGTCGCAATGCACGGAGAGGAGGATGCCACCCTCTTTGATGCGACCTTCGTACCGTTTGGCCTCGTACTCAGGGATGCCCATGCCGACCAGTGCGCCGGCGAGGCCACCCACCACGCCTCCGGCCCCCACTCCTGCCAGCAGTGACACGATCGGTCCGGCTGCGATGAAGGGGCCTACCCCAGGAATGGCCAGAGCCCCGATGCCGGTCAGCCAGCCGAGCACGCCGCCGATCACCGCGCCGGTGCCCGCCCCTGCCGAGGATCCTTCGGGAACCTTGGTGTGTTTTTCATGGGCGAAGTCCTTGGTCCCCGCATTTTCCGAGAAGAGCACGGAGAGGTCGGTGTTGCGGAAATCCGCGTTCCTCAATGCCTGTACCGCCTCCTCCACGCTCTGGCGGCTGCGATAGATGCCGAATACCGCTATATTCTTTGCCATCTTAGCCTCCTTTCACCATGTTGCTTGCGGTCCGTCCTTCTGAGTTCCGGTGCTTTCCCCTCTATTTCTTGGGAGGTTCCGGCACCTTGGCGCCTTTTTCCCGGGCTTCGGAGAGCCCTATGGCGACCGCCTGTTTGCGGTCGGTTACCTTCTTGCCGCTCCCTCCGCTTTTCAGTTCCCCCTTCTTGAATTTATCCATCACTTCTCTCACGGTTTCCTGCGCCTTTTTCCCGTATTTCGCCATTTCCGACCCCCTTGCCTCCTCATGCCTGCCAGCTATGCGGCCAGGTGATCATTGCACGGTCTGCCGGAAGCGCGAGGCCCTAGAGGACTCCCATCAGTGCCAGGATGAGCAGGAGCAGCAGTAATAACCCGATCCCGCCGCTTGGATAGTATCCCCACCGTGAACTGTAGGGCCAGGTGGGAAGGGCTCCCACCAGCAACAGAATCAAGATGATGAAGAGCAGTAGTTCCATGGCCTTCCTCCCTTGCCGGGTGTCGTGGTTGGCGGCCTGGTCGGCGCCGCCATGACAACCTCAATTCGCTTTGCCCCACTCCTTTCCCGCTCTGGCAGCCAAAGCGTTGGGCACCGCCACCCCGGCCGAATCGGCCGTCACCGGCCTAGCTCCATTATACGCCCTGGCCTTGCCGCGCCTCAAGGCTTACCGGTCCGCACCTGGTGCTCGAAGGTCGGCAGGATCGCCTTGATGAAGGCGTTCCTGACCAGTTGCACGATGATCTGCCAGGTGCTGGTCTGCGGGCTCTTGAGCGACCCGGAGATGTCCGCCTTGGTCGCCACCTGCTCGCGCGGCCTGTTCTCCAATAGCTTGGCCACGCCGCCGATCAGCATCTCGTATACCTTGTGGAACAGGCTCTTGTCCTTGTCCTTCCTCTTGTCGTAGACCTTCATGTCCTTGAAGAACGGCTTGATGTAGCCGGTCAGCTGGTTGTGCTTCGCATGCAGCTCGGTCACCAGCGAGAAGGTCCCCGCCGCCACGTCGAAGTTGCCGTAGGCCCTCAGCAGGTCGTTCATGGCGGTGAGCTGGGTGTTGTCTATCTTCAGGAAGAGGTCGAAGTCCGGCGCGTTCTTCTCGGCGCGGAAGTCGCCGGTCGCGGTGGTGGCACCGCTCCCCATGAACCTGCCGTTCAGCCTCATCTTGGCCGGCCCCTTCGAGAACTGGTTGGAGAAGTTGGTGAGCTGGAAGTCGGCGTCGGAGAGGAAGACCCGGTAGCGCTTGCCGCCGGTGTCGTTCAGCATGCCCAGGTTGCACTTGGCAAGCTCGAAGTTGTCGACCTGGATCTGCACCTCCGGCTTGTTGCTCACCTTCTTGGCCGTTTTGGCAACCGCCTGCCCCCGCTTCTTCTCGGCGGCGATGGTCTTGTCGGAGTGGACGTACTGCAGGTTGAGGCCGCTGATCACCACTTCCTTCAGGTGTGCCACCTCCTCCTTGGGGGTGTAGATGACGTCACCCCTCGCGCGCAGCGAGCCTCCCGCGATTTCCACGTTCGCGCGGGCCAGCACCGGCTTGAAGTAGTCGAGGGGGACCTTGTCCAGCTTGATCTTGGCGTTGACGGCGGGGGTCGGCTCGGCCAGGAAGTTCGCCTTGCCGTCGATCACCCCTTCCCCCTTGCCGAAGATGTTGGTGTCCAGGTGGAACGGCGAGGGGAAGACCCTGTCGGGGAGGTGGATGTTGCGGATGTTGTCGGCCGAGATGTTCAGGTGACTCAACACCAGCGGCCGCTTGGGGTCCTGGTCGATGTAGGTGATGTTGGCCTCAGATATCTTCAGGAGGTTGATCTTCAAGGGGTAGATGTCCTCCACCGCCTGCTGCCATCCTTTCTTCTTCATCGGCACCTTGCTCGCCACCTCAGCCTCCAGCTGGGGGAGGTTTATGTTGAGCCTGGGCTTGTCGATGTCCAGCTCTCCCACCACCTTGCCGGAGAGGATCTCGCGCCAGTGGACGCTCGCCTTCAAGTAGGGGAAATAGGCCACCGGCGGATCGGGGTGGGCCTGCTGGATGACGGTGAGCCCCTTGATGGTGAGGGAAAGACCGATCAGCTGCAGGTGCAGTTCCGGGATCTTGACCGAGTATCCCTTGAGGTCCCGGTTGACCTTCTGTTCGGTGATCTTTCTCAGCGGTTCGTCGATGAAGTAGGAGGCTATGTAGAGGATGAGCGCGAGGGAGGCGAGGATACCGAGCACCCAGAGTAAGGGCTTGGGGACCGGCAACCTTCTCCGTGGAGGAGCGGCAGTCTCCTGTTTTTCGTCAGCCATGGTCATCTCCGCTAGTTACGGTGGCTAACTGTCAATGCTCCAACATTAGCCAATCCAAACAATCTAAACTGTCAGCGGCTTTTGTCAATGTGAGCCCGGCATGATCTGTTGGCTTCGGTTTCCTCCAAAAGCAGCTGAAGCTGCGGCATTTTCCGGGACAGAAGAAGGCTCCCGCCTCCCCTCTCAACAGTCCCTGTGGCAACTCCTATTATGGTAAAATTCTCGTGGAGCTGCAGCATTAAAATGGAGGTTAGCGTATGAGAGCGATCTGGTCCGGTTCCATCAGCTTTGGCCTGGTCAATATACCCGTCAAGCTCTTCAGCGGTTCCGAAAGCAATTCCCTCGATCTGGACATGCTGCGCAAGAGCGACCTCTGCCCGATCGGCTACATGAGGGTGTGCAAGAGGGATAACAAGGAAGTCCCCTACGACGAGATCGTGAAGGGTTTCGAGTACGGGGATGGTGAGTACGTCGTCCTCACCGACAAGGACTTCGAGAACGCCAGTCTGGAGAAGACCCATCTCATCGACATCATCGACTTTGTCGACGAGACGGAGATAGATACCCGCTACTTCGAGAAGCCGTACTACCTGGAGCCTGACAAGTCGGGGGCCAAGGCGTACGCGCTCTTGAGGGAGGCGCTCAAGAGGTCGGGCAAGGTCGGGGTCGCCAGCTATGTGCTGCGCAACCGGGGCGCCCTCGGCATCGTGAAGGCGCTCGACGACATGCTGGTATTGAACCAGATGAGGTACAAGGACGAGGTGAGGAGCCCGGTCGAGCTGAAGCTCCCCACCAACGAGAACCTGCGCGAACAGGAGATCACCCTGGCGCTCTCCCTGATCGACCAGCTGACCGTCAAGTTCGACCCGGCCAAGTACCACGACGAGTACATCGAGGACTTGAGAAGGATCATCGACGAAAAGGCGCAGGGCCTGCAGCCCAAGGCAGCAGGGAAGGCGCCGCAGCCCAGCAAGGTGACCGACATGATGGCCCTGCTCAAGGAGAGCCTGAAGCAGAAGAGAAAGGAAGCAGCCTGACGCAATGGCCGGCAGAGAGGGGAGATTCCCCCCTCCCTGCCGCCCGCTCCCCCTCTACCGCTGACCGCCACTCCACCCGCTCCCGCAACACTCGTCTTACCTCCTGCCCACTACATCCTTCAGCTGACCTCTCCCTTTGTTGCAATCCGCATCTCCCGTGTTAGCTTATTATGTATTTTTAATTTACAGCGAGGAGGAGATCGCATGGAAAGCACCCAGTCTGAGACGGTTCAGCAGAAGCAGGAATCGAAACATCAGCGGATCAACGTAGGTGAAGCCGAGCGCAAAGCCTCCATGGTGGGCGGCGCAGCCCTTGCCCTCTCCGGTCTCCGTTCACTGACCAGGAAGCACTACCTCCCCGGCCTCGCCATGATGGCCGCGGGAGGGCTGGTCTTCTACCGGGGCAAGACCGGCCACTGCGAGGCCTACCATGCCATGGGGGTGGATACCGCGCACTCCGAAGGGGGCCTCCGCATCGAAAAGGTGATCACCATCAACCGTCCCCGCCAACAGGTGTACGACTTCTGGCACCAGCTGGAAAACCTCCCCCGCTTCATGCATCACCTCGATTCTGTCCAGATGACCGGCGAGCGGACCTCCCACTGGAAGGCCCGTGCGGCTGGCATGACGGTGGAGTGGGATGCGGAGAGCACCGACGAGCAGCCCGGACGCGAGATCAGCTGGCGCTCCACCGGTGAGGCGGAGCTTCCCAACCAGGGGGTGGTGCAGTTCAGCGACGCCCCCGGCGACCGCGGCACCGAGCTCAAGGTCATCGTCGACTACTACCCGCCCGGCGGCGCCGCCGGCAAGGTTACCGCCAAGCTGATGCGCGCCATCAACGCCCAGCAGCTCGAAGAGGACCTCAAGCGGTTGAAGCAGCTACTGGAGACCGGAGAGGTCGCTACCGCTGAGAGGACCTTCCACTAACCAACCAACTCAAGCCACAACTGTCCGCTGAGGGGACTCCTACTACTCCACGCTCCCCGACTCTCAGAACGCTCCCTCCCCCGGCGGGGGAGGGGTGAGGGGAGCCTCGTATCTTCGTGGATAGTTCCCTCACCCCGACCCTCTCCCGTGGGGAGAGGGGGAGCTGGCGGAGGGGGATGGAGTTGGTGCAACATCAAAACGACAACAGAGACCCGCGCGGCCGGATTCCGGGCCGCCCTAAGGAGGAGATATGAAGGCAGTGGTATGGCATGGAAAGCACGACGTGCGGGTGGAGACGGTACCCGACCCGCAGATCCTGAACCCCCAAGACGCCATCGTCCGGGTCACCCTCACCGCCATCTGCGGCTCGGACCTCCACCTCTACGACGGACTGATCCCGACCATGAAGTCCGGGGACATCCTCGGCCACGAGTTCGTCGGCGAGGTCGTGGAGGTCGGCTCCAAGGTCAGCAATCTTTCGGTCGGGGACCGGGTCATCGTCCCCTTCCCAATCGCCTGCGGCCAATGCTGGTACTGCAAGAAGGAGATGTGGTCGCTCTGCGACAACTCGAACCCCAACTCCTTCATGCCGGAGAAGCTCTACGGCGACACCGGTGCCGGCATCTTCGGCTACTCCCACCTCTACGGCGGCTATGCCGGCGGCCAGGCTGAGTTCGTGAGGGTGCCGTACGCCGACATCGGCCCCAAGAAGATCCCGGAGGGGCTCTCCGACGAGCAGGTGATCTTCTGCACCGATGTCCTGCCGACCGGCTACCAGGCCGCCCTCAACTGCCACATCGAACAGGGGGACACGGTGGCGGTGTGGGGGTGCGGTCCGGTTGGCCTGCTGGCGATGAAGTGCGCCAGCCAGCTGGGCGCCGGCAAGGTGATCGGCATCGACCGTTTCCCGGACCGGCTGGCCATGGCCCAGAACCATTGCGGGGCCGAGATCATCAACTACGAGGAGGGGAGCGTCGCCGAGCAACTGCACAACATGACCGGCGGCCGCGGTCCCGATTCCTGCATCGACGCGGTCGGCATGGAGGCCCACTCCACCGGCCTGGAAGGGGCCTACGACGCCGTCAAGCAGACCCTGCGGCTGGAGATGGACCGTCCTGGCGCGCTGAGGCAGCTGATCATGGCCTGCCGCAAGGGTGGCACCGTCTCGATACCCGGCGTCTACGGCGGCCTGATCGACAAGATGCCCATGGGTGCCGTCTTTGCCAAAGGTCTCACCCTGCACGCGGGGCAGACCCACGTGCAGAAACACATCCCGCCGCTCCTGGAGCTGATCGAAAAGGGTGACATCGACTCCACCTTCATCATCAGCCACCGCATCCCGTTGGACGAGGCTCCCGCCGCCTACGAGATGTTCAAGCGCAAGCAGACCGGCTGCATCAAGATCGTGATGAGACCGCGCCAGGCCGAGTACCAACGCTAAGGAGGGAGCCGATGCCAAGCGAGAAAGGGAAAGCTTTCCCGGCGCAGCGCCAGAGCCAGCCCGGCAAGGAGACGCAGATGGCTCCCAGGCCTGCCAGCGGGGAGTTCGAGTACCATGGTTCAGCCAAGCTGAAGGGGAAGGCGGCGCTGATCACCGGCGGCGACAGCGGGATCGGCAGGGCGGTGGCCCTCGCCTTCGCGCGCGAAGGAGCCAACGTCGCCTTCGCCTACCTGGAGGAAGACCAGGACGCCAAGGAAACACGCGACATGGTGGAAAAGGAAGGGGTGCGCTGCCTTGCCTTCCGCGGCGACGTGGGAAGGGAGCAGTTCTGCCGGGAGATCGTGGAGAAAACGGTGGGGGCCTTCGGGAGGCTGGACCTGCTGGTCAACAACGCCGCCGAGCAGCACTACCTGGAGAGCATCGAGGAGATTTCGGCGGAGCAGTTGGAGCGCACCTTCCGGACCAACATCTTCTCCTACTTTTTCATGGTAAAGGCTGCCCTGAAGCACCTGCGCGAGGGCGCGCGCATCATCAACACCACCTCGGTCACCGCCTTCAAGGGAAACCCGAAGCTGCTCGACTACTCTTCCACCAAAGGGGCGATCGTCGCCTTCACCCGCTCGCTGGCCCTCGCCCTGGGGGATAAGGGGATCCTGGTCAACGCGGTGGCCCCCGGGCCGATCTGGACGCCGCTCATCCCCGCCACCTTCCCGGAAGAAAAGGTGGAGGAGTTCGGAAAGAACGTCCTGCTGAAGCGTGCGGGGCAACCGGTCGAGGTTGCTCACAGCTACGTCTTCCTCGCCTCCGAAGGTGGCTCCTACATGACCGGGCAAATACTCCATCCCAACGGCGGCACCATCGTCGGCGCCTGACGCTAACTGCGGTATAACCAGGCGCCTAACACCGCCCATGTCCCACATCCGACATCCCCTCTCCCGGAGGGGGAGGGTCAGGGAGGGGGAGCGCTGTCGCACTCTGGCAGTGTTCCCCCCTCCCAGCCTCCCCCCTTCGGGAGGAGGAGCTGTCGGACCGGCGGTATATAGCTGAGTTTAAAGCTGAGGTTGCCACCTCGCTCTCTGGAGGTTCACATGAGAACAACTGACCGCGGCACAGCGCGAGGCGGCATCATTCCTTTCCTGGCGGCAGGGGCGGCCGGCGTCGCGCTTGCCTGCGCTATCAGCCGCAGGCTTCGTCGCATCGACTTCCAGGGGCTCTCCGTGGTGATCACGGGCGGCTCGCGCGGCCTCGGCCTTGAGATCGCCCGTCACTTCGCCGCGGAAGGGGCGAAGCTGACCCTGCTGGCGCGGGACCCCGATGAGCTAGACCGCGCGACCGACCAGCTGAGACCATCTGGCGCGGATGTGGTTGCCATCGCCTGTGACGTGCGCAACCGTCAGGCGGTCGAGGAGGCTGTTGGCGCCATCATCGAGAAGCGCGGGGCAATCGATGTGCTGATCAACAATGCCGGTGTCATCGAGGTGGCCCCCTTCGAGAACCTCGACCTGGACGACTTCCAGGAATCGGTGGACACCCACGCCTGGGGGCCGCTTCACCTCATACGTGCAGTCGTTCCCCACCTGAAAGGCAGGAAGACGGGGCGCATCGTCAACATCTCCTCCATCGGTGGGATCGTGGCCGTGCCGCACCTGCTCGCCTACTCCATGGGGAAGTTCGCCCTCACCGGCCTCTCCGATGGCTTCCGCGCCGAACTTGCCAAAGACGGCATCCGGGTCACTACCGTTATCCCCGGCCTGATGAGGACCGGCTCGCATGTAAATGCGTTCTTCAAGGGGCAGCACCGCAAGGAGTTCGCCTGGTTTGCCATTTCCGGCGCCAACCCGCTGGTTTCTACCTCTGCATCGAGAGCTGCCCGGAGAATCGTCGATGCCTGCCGCTTTGGCGACCCGCGCCTTATCATTACCTTCCCCGCCTATCTCCTTCACCTGGTCAACGCACTCTTCCCCGGTATCACCGCCTTCGGCACCTCGCTTGCCGCGCGCTTGCTCCCCGCCCCAGTCCCCCCCGGGGGAAATTCCCTGCATACCGGCAAGGAGAGCAGCTCTGCCGCCGCGCCCTCCTTTCTCACCAAACCCAGTGACAAAGTCATCGCACTGAACAACGAACAGTGAAAGGCGCTGGCCCCCTCTCTCATTGCATGTAATGAGCTAGCATCTCGTTGATCACGACTGCCAATTTCCGTGACTCCCACTCCAGACGTCATCAGAGGTTTCCTTATCTCGCCGTAGTGGGATAAAAAAAGGAGATAGCACCAATGGGCTATCTACTCCAATGGGCTATCTCCTTTTGCTTATCATCTCAATTGATGGTTCCGGCCCCTACCTGTTCACCACGCAGTCGATCACCGCGTTGATCCTGCGGTTCTTCTGTCTCCCCTCAGGAGTGTCGTTGTAGGCGATGCTGCGGGTGTAGCCGTATCCCTTGGCGCTCAGCCGGGAACGGTCGATGCCGAGCTCGTTGACCAGGTAGTCCACCACGTTTTGGGCACGCTGCTGGGAGAGCTTCATGTTTTCCTCGTAGCTTCCCACGTTGTCGGTGTGCCCCTCGATCACTGCGGTGGTGGTCGGGTACTTCTTCATGTAGTCGGCCACCTTGGCAATCTCCCCGCGGTACTCCGGCTTGATCCCGGCACTACCGGAATCGAAGTCGATTACCAGGCTCATGCAGAGTCTCTCCGGCGGCTGGATCTGCTTCACGTCGAAGGCGCAGTCGATGATCGCCTCGATGCGGCGGTTCTTCTGCCTCCCTTCGTCGGTGGTGTTGTCGGCGATCGGCCTGGTATAGCCATACCCCTTGGCCGTCAGGCGGCCAGCATCGATGCCGAATTTCCCGACCAGGTAGTTCATAACCGCCTCGGCACGGCGCTGGGATAGTTCCATGTTGTGCTCGTAGCTCCCCACGTTGTCGGTGTGCCCCTCGATTACCGCGGTGGTGGTTGGGTATTTCCTCATGAACTCACCGACCTTGGCGATCTCGTCCCGGTACTCCGGCCGCACCACCGCGCGGTCGATGTCGAACTCCACGTGCATGGTGACGCAGTACTTGTAATGACCCGGCGTCGGTTCCGGTGCCGGCGGCGGGGCCGGCGCAACCACCGGCGCCGCAGCTGCCGTGGCGGCCGCTTTCCGTCCGCCCAGCACAAAGCTCAGCCCCAGCGAGTATTCCCAGTCGTGCAGCGTCTTATAGCTGAAATCGAAGATGTGCCGTCCGTCCAACCTGAGGGCCACCATGTCACCCATGAACATCTTCAGCCCAACCCCGGCGTTGAAGGTGCCATCGGTGGCACTCTTGCGGGGGTACTCGATCGACATGCCACCACCGCCCACCGCGATGTAGGGGACCAGGGCCGAATGGGGGGTGAGGTTGCAGAGCAGGTCAATCCGGTAGTTCCAGGCGTTGAAACGCTGCTCGCTCCTGGCGTACTCCGCGCGGATGTAGTTCCCCACCAGCTCCGCGCCGAAGTAGTCGGTGAAGTCGTAGCCGATCCGCAGGCCGTAGACCGGCTTGTTGTGGGTGAGTGCCCCTTGGCCGTTTCGGTCGTGTTCATCGAAGACATAGCCCCCGACGTAGGGTGAGATGGAGACGGCCCCGGCTCTCTCACCTGCCAGGGCCATGCTGGCGGTGGCCAGCAAGGCGAGGACTAACATAGTGATGCAGACGGTTATCTTCTTCATGGGACACCCTCCTTTTTAAAGAATTTTTGTATCCTCACACCTCTCATAAATTTAATCAAAATTAATACTAGCCACCCTCCAGCTGTTGTCAATTAGAGTATTTTAAATTTGCTTTGAGTATAAGGACCATGAAATTGAGGCCTTGCAGTCAGCGAGCGCCCGCTCTCAGCCTGTAGCTACCGGCGGTTTGACAAAGGGACAATCTCGATGGGAGAATGAGGTAGCTTGAGATCGGGGAGTATTGGGGAGTATCAACAGTGAGAGATGCAGAAAGCAACCGTGCGGGAACTGCCCGCCCTGAGGAGTGTGATCTGGATGTTCTCTATGCGAAACTACTTCAAATTGGGCTCCACTGGTTATCTGGAACTGGGCAAGCGAGCCTACCATAAGATCGTGGACGACGACTGCTCCGAGCACGCGGCCGCCATGGCCTACTACTTCCTCTTCGCTCTTTTTCCCTTCCTGCTCTTCCTAACTACCCTGATCGGCTACCTGCCAATTCCGCACCTGCTGGAGTACCTCCTGAACAGCGCCGCCCAGATGATGCCGGGTGAGGTGTTCAACATGATCAAGGACAACATCCGCAACTTGTTCATGAACAAGCAGCAGGGTCTGCTCTCCCTGGGGATCGCCCTTTCCCTCTGGTCTTCATCCAACGCCATGGTCTCCATCATGGACGCCATGAACAAGCTGTACGAGGTGAAGGAGGGCCGCCCCTTCTGGAAGGTCAGGCTGGTTGCCGTTGGCCTGGTGGTCGCCCTCACCCTGCTGTTCCTGGGGGCCTTGGCGCTCCTCATGTTCGGCACCAAGATCGGGGATTTGATCGCGCAGCATCTGCAGTTCGGGGAGGTCTTCAGGATCAGCTGGGACATACTGCTGGTGCCGGTGATCCTCTTCCTGCTGATCCTGGCGGTGGCGGTGGTCTACTATCTCACCCCGGACGTGGAACAGAAGTGGAAATGGATCAGCCCGGGCGCCGTGGTGGCCATTCCGGTCTGGATCGGCATGTCGCTGGCCTTTTCCTACTACATCAACAATTTCGGTTCCTACGACAAGACCTACGGAAGCATCGGCGCCGTCATCGTGTTGCTGCTGTGGCTGTATTTCAGCGGATTTATCATCCTCACCGGAGCCGTGATCAATTCAGTGATCGAGCACAGCTCCGAGGAGGGAAAGGAACCGGGGGAAAAGGTGGAGGGAGAGAAGGAGTCGAAGGCGCACTGGTGGCAGTTCTGGAAGCGGAAATAGGCTACTCGCCCGCCCGCACCGTATCGGGGGAAGGGCTCAAGGTGAGCGGGGCTCCCTGGCTCGGCTGGATCTGTCCCCTGATCTCGCCGGCCGGGAAGGTCTCGCTCCCCACGTTCACATAGGCATTGCCTGACTGGATCAGCCTGACCAGGTCGGCGACCTTTTGCCCCGCCAGTTCTCCCAGCAGGTTCCTCTGGGTCAGTTCGCCTCCTGCCAAGGTTCCGCTGAAGTGTCCCCCCTTGGCAGGGCCTCCATAGAGACCGGCGATGGGAGGGCCGTTTTCGCCGCGCTTGCCTTTGTGGATGTAAGCCGCGATGGGACTGGCCAGCCCCTCCACCTTCAGCTCGAAGGTCAGCACGTGGTCCCAGAGCCTGAGGATCAGGACTCCCGTCGCGGGGGTCTTCACCGCAGGCACCTCTTCCCGGCCGGAGAGGAGCGCGCGGAAGGTCTGGTCGGTGGCCCAGCAGCTTCCCGCCGCCAGCACGATCAAGGTCGAGATCAGCAGTAGGCATCGCAAAGCTTTCATTTTCACACCTCCTTTCTTTATCAACCGAACTGCTTCGGAAGCTTCCAGGGAGCTGCGTGGCGTCCCTCACCCCGCCTTCGGCCACTCTCCCCTACCCCTCCCCTTTCGCCTTCTTTCTTTCCTCCGCGACCAGCTCGTCGATCGACCGCAGCGGGATGGACAGCCACTCGGGGCGGTTGTTGACCTCGTAGCCCAGCTCGTAGAGCGCCTTGTCGAGCAGGAAGGCCTGCAACATGATGTCGATCTCCTCTTGATCGGTGGGCAGGAAGCAGGCGCCTTGCACTCCCTCCATGTAGGAGTCGAGGAAGATCTTCACATGGTAGCGGTACCAGGCCTGCGCCCACGGCAACAGGTAGGCGATATCCTCCGCACGAACGTGGGTCCTTTGCATCAGCACCACGTTGGCCGCGTAATACAGCGACCGTACCATCCCCGCCACGTCCTTGAGCGGCGACTGCTTTATCCTCCGCTCGCTCAGCGATTTTACCGGCTCTCCTTCGAAGTCGATGATGATGAAGTCGTTGCCGGTGAAGAGCAGCTGGCCCAGGTGGTAGTCGCCGTGGATGCGGGTCTTCATGGCGGAGAACTTGCGGAGCACGAACTTCTGCAGGATGCCCAGGATCTCGGGCTCCAGGGCCAGCACCGCCTCCGCCTCGCCGCGCAGATGTTCCGGGACGCTCTCCAGGTTTCTGCGCAAGAGGTCGAAGGTCTTCTTGGCGCGGCTGCGCATCGACTGGTACACGGAGCGCTGGTAGAGCAGGGTAAAGGGCTCCGCAAGGAAGTCGGTGTCGTCGCTTCTCGAGGAGAGCGCCAGGTGGAACTCCGCCGTCCGCCTCCCCAACAGGGCGACCATCTCGTGGTAGAAGGCGTTCATCATCTCCAGGAGCTCCGGGGTTAGCTCCTCCCCGGGCAGCGCGGCCGCCTCCTTTTTCTCCTCCCGCCGGGCCAGCGCCCGGTCGGTGTACTGC
>NZ_DATFBA010000300.1:0-12239 GCF_035254065.1 Geomonas sp. | reverse complement strand
GGGCTTCATCCAGTGGGAAAGCTACGTTCCCCCTCCCTAGCCCTCCCCCTTCGGGAGAGGGAACTTTCGGACTGGCTCCCGCTGGGTCCCCTCTCCTTCAAGGAGAGGGACAGGGTGAGGATGGGGGACGCCGCCGGTCCTGTTATGTTGTGGTTTATTCAGGAGAGCAATGAAACCTGCAAGAGTCTATCGGCTCCTCGCATATCTTCTTTTTTTCGCAGTTGCGCCGGCGCTCGCCGATCAACCGGCGTCCACTCCAGCCACCACGACTCCGGCTGCCACGACTCCGGCCACCACTCCGGCCACCACTCCGGCCACAACTCCGGCCACAACTCCGGCCACCACTCCGGCCACCACTCCGGCCACCACTCCGGCCACCACTCCGGCCGCAGCCCTCAATCCCAAGGAAGTGAATCTCAAGGCGGACTCCCTTTACATCGACGTCCCTTCCGACAGCTATGTCGCCAAGGGAGATGTGCGTGCCATGCAAAACGGCATGTCCCTGTTCGCCGACAGCATCATCTATGGCCGTCTCTCCGGCAATGCGCTTGCCGAGGGGCACGTCGTCTTCCACAAGGACGGCGACACCCTGCAAGGGGACCGCATCACGCTGAACATGTTCTCGGAGTTGGGGGAGATCAGCAACGCCTCGCTCTTCGACAAGAAGGCCAACTTCTACCTGCACGGCAAGAAGATGGAAAAAACCGGCGACACCGACTACCGCGTCCAGAACGCCACCTTTACCACCTGCGATGGAGACAACCCCAGCTGGAGGTTCGAGGCGCGCAAGCTGCAGGTCACCCTGGAAGAGTTCGCCACCGCCAGGGACGCCGTCTTTTACGTGGGTGACGTACCGCTGCTCTATACCCCGTACCTGGTCTTCCCGGTCGGCACAGAGCGCCAGTCGGGCCTGCTGATACCGAAGTTCGGCCACACCTCCCAAAAGGGATACTATCTGCTCCAGCCGTACTATTGGGCGATCAATGAGAGCCAGGACGTGACCTTTGACCTCGACCTTGAGAGCAACAGGGGGGCGGGGCTCGGGGTCGATTACCGCTACATACGGGCGCGCGGCAGCGAAGGGCGGCTGCAGACCTTCGGCATCTACGACACCCAGGCGGAACGCTTCCGCGGGGAGATCAACCAGAACCACCTGGAACTCCTTACCCCCAACACTACCCTTGCCTCCAATATCCACGCGGTCACCGATCGCTCCTACTACATCGACTACGGTGAGTTCGCGGGGGACTACAACAAGCAGCTGCTCGAGTCGACCATCTCCCTCTCCCACAGGTGGGACCGTTACGGCTTCGCCGGGGAGCTCCGCTACCTCCAGGCCCTGCAGGGAGCGGACGAGAACTCCGCTCTGCAGAGGCTACCCTCCTTGAGCTTCATCGGTGCCGGTGACAAGCTCGGGCCGCTGCCGGTGTTCTTCTCCATGAATTCCCGGCTGATCAACTTCCAGCGCGACCAGGGTGGCAACGGGCAGCGTCTGGAGTTCAGCCCGCAGCTCACCCTGTACCAGAAGCCGGCTGGGATCCTCGATTTCTCCGCTTACGGCGGCTACCTGCAGCGGGTCTACAACGCCAACGGGGCCGATGCCTCGGGCGGGCTGCTGCACGTGGAACAATCCGACGCAGGCGCCACTCTCTCGCTGCCGCTGGAGCGGATCTACGGCGGCACGCTCCGGCATCTGCTCATCCCCTCCATCCAGTACAGCTACGTGCAGGACGCCCACGACGACAACGTCCCCTTCTTCGATTACAACGACCGGGTGGTCGGTCAGAGCATCGCTGGGTGGTCGATCACCAACTACCTTACCCGCAAGATCGTCTCTGCCGACGCTCTCCCGGAATACCGGAACCTCTTGTACGCGAAGCTGTCGCAAGGCTACGAGTTCTCCGGGAAGCGTCGCGACCTGCTGACCCTGGTCGATGCCGGCCACCACCTCACCGACTTGATGCTGGAGGGGCGCGTCACTCCGCTCAAGAACGTCTCCTTCGCCTTCGACAGCCGCTACAACACGGTCGACAACAACCTCACCTCGGCGGACGTCGCGGCCGAGTGGAGGGAGGTGGGGCAGGAGAAGGCGGTCAAGGAGGCGGTGGTGAGCTACCGCTTCTCCCGCAACGCGGTCAACTACCTGGAAGGTCACGTGGCCTATCCCATCCTGAAAGATGTCTCTGCCAGCGTGGTCGGGCGCTACTCCTTCGACAGCGGGAGCTTCCTGGAATCGCGCTACTCCATCGAGTACAAGCGGCAGTGCTGGAGCGTGATCGCGCTCTACGCGGACCGCCCGGCGACCTCCTCCATCCCCGGCAATCGTGAGTTTACCGTCAACTTCTCCCTCTACGGCATCGGCGCCCTGGGCCCGGTCCGGGCATTCTAAGACCAAGGGCAGAAGAAGTTGACATAATTGCTTTCCCCGGTGTATCTAAGTAAGGTTCGGCAAATCACGGGGCAATCGGGATGGCACCCCCGAGCCTATCTCAGGAGGTTCCATGCAACAGTTGTTCACCCCCACTTCCCTCCTGGTGACGGGGGGGGCAGGGTTCATCGGGTCCAACTTCATCCACCACTTCCTGGCCGGCAACCCGGGCTGCCGGGTGGTAAACCTCGATATCCTCACCTACGCGGGGAACCTGCAGAACCTCACCGCGGTGCAGGATAATCCCGACTACCGTTTCGTGAAGGGCGACATCTGCGACGGCCCCCTGGTCGAGCGACTGCTCACCGAGGAGAAGATCGACGCGGTCGTGCATTTCGCGGCCGAATCGCACGTGGACCGCTCGATCACCGGCCCCGAGATCTTCGTCAGGACCAACGTCCTGGGAACCCAGACCCTTTTGGAGGCAAGCCGCCTGCACAGCGAACGGATGCCCTCCTTCCGCTATCTGCAGATCTCCACCGACGAGGTGTACGGAAGCCTCGGGCCGGAGGGGTTCTTCACCGAGGAGACCCCGCTGGCTGCCAACTCGCCGTACTCCGCCAGCAAGGCGGGCGCCGACCTGCTGGTGAGGGCCTACCACGAGACCTTCCAGTTTCCCACCCTCAACACCCGTTGCTCCAACAACTACGGCCCCTATCACTTCCCCGAGAAGCTGATCCCGCTTTTGATCCACAACATCCTGCAGAAGCGCAGCCTGCCGGTCTACGGCGACGGCCTGAACGTGCGCGACTGGCTGCACGTGCGCGACCACGCCGCAGCGGTGGAGCGGGTCCTGAAGTGCGGCACCCCGGGCAGCGTCTTCAACATCGGCGGGAACAACGAGTGGAAGAACATCGATATCGTCAACCTGGTCTGCGACCTGATGGACGAGCGGCTGGAGAACCCCGCGGGGACCAGCCGGAAACTGATCACCTTCGTCAAGGACCGCAAGGGGCACGACCGCCGCTACGCCATCGACGCCTCCAAGCTGAAGCGCGAGCTGGGGTGGGAGCCCTCCTACACCTTCGAGCGCGGCATCGCGGAGACCATCGACTGGTACCTGGCCAACCAGGGGTGGGTGCAGGAAGTCACCTCCGGCGCCTACCGCGAGTATTACCAGGCCCAGTACGGCGCCTGACAGCGATTGTGGCGGATTAAGGCACAAAAAAGGCATAGAACGCGGATGACGCGGATTGAGCGGATTGACGCGGATAAGCCCGAAACTGGGGATAACCCCAAAGATTTAATCCGTGTAAATCCGCATAATCCGCGTCATCCGTGTTCTATAGTTTTTCCGGTTTTGCGAGTCATGAAGATATCAAGGGGAGTGTTTGCATGATATTGGTAGTCGGCCACAAGGGGATGCTGGGGCAGGAGCTGATGGCCCTGTTCGGAAGTTCGGCCCGCGGCGTCGATGTCGACGATATCGACATCACCGATCTGCAATCGGTCCAGCGGGTGCTGGTGACCCTGAAACCGCGCGTGGTGGTGAACGCCGCCGCCTACACCGACGTGGACGGTTGCGAGTCCAACGCCGAACTCGCCATGCAGGTGAACGGGGAAGGGGTGGCGCACCTGGCGATGGTGACCAAGGAGATCGGCGCCAAGCTGGTACACGTCAGCACCGATTACGTCTTCGACGGCAGCAAGGGCTCCCCTTACCTGGAGGATGACCTCCTCAAGCCGCTCAACGTCTACGGCGAGTCCAAGCTCGCCGGAGAGATGAACACCTGGTTCAATCCGGACCATCTGATCGTGCGCACCCAGTGGCTGTACGGGCATGCCGGCAAGAACTTCGTGGAGACCATGCTGAAACTGGCCGCCGAGCGCAAGGAACTCTCCGTGGTGGACGACCAGATCGGCTCCCCTACCTGGACCTACGACCTGGCCCGGGCCATCAAGGCGCTGATGGACAACAACTGCACCGGCACCTATCATGCCGCCAACGCCGGTTTCGTCTCCTGGAACGGTTTCGCCAAGGAGATCTTCCGTCTGGCCGGTCTGGACACGGTGGTGAAGCCGATGACCACCACCGAACTGGGCCGCCCGGCCACTCGGCCCCTCTATTCGACACTGGACTGCAGCAAACTGGTGCAGGACACCGGTTTCGTGCCCCAGCCCTGGCAGGATGCCCTGAAAAGGTACCTGGAGCTGCGGCCGACCAAGTAACACAAGCCAAGGGAGGAAGTACCAATGGAACGCGGAGAGCGCCCCTGGGGCACCTATACCGTTCTCGATGAGAATACCGGTTACAAGATAAAGAGGATCGAGGTGATCCCCGGACAGCGCCTGTCGCTGCAAAAGCACCACCATCGCAGCGAGCACTGGATCGTGGTCTCCGGCACCGCCAAGGTGACCTGTAACGACGACGTCAGGACCATCAACGTCAACGAATCCACCTTCATTCCGATCGGGGCCACCCACCGGCTGGAGAACCCGGGGGTGATACCGCTCGTCATCATCGAGGTGCAAAGCGGCGAGTACCTGGGCGAGGACGACATCATCCGCTTCCAGGACGACTACCACCGGGTGGAGAGCGAAGCCGGACAGCCTGGCTAGATGAGAGGCCCCCTCAACCTGCTACGGGAGTTTTCCATTCCGCTGTTGGCAGGTGTCTGCGCCGCGCTCGTCTGGGCCAACCTCGACCTGGACAGCTACTTCGCGTCTCTGCACACGCCGGTCATCGGGAACCTCAACCTTCATTTCGTCACGAACGACCTGTTCATGACCCTCTTCTTCGGCATCGCCGCCGTGGAGATCACCCAGAGCTGTCTCCCCGGCGGCGACCTGCACCCCCTGAAGCGTGCCATCAACCCGCTGCTGGCCACGGCCGGCGGGGTGCTGGGGCCGGTTGCCGTCTACCTCCTGTTGAACGCGTTGGTGGGAAGCCCGGCCCTCGCCAGGGGGTGGGGGATCGGGACCGCCACCGACATCGCCCTCGCCTGGCTGGCCGCCCGCTTCATCTTCGGCAAGGGGCATCCCGCGATCTCCTTCCTGCTTCTCCTGGCCATCGCCGACGACGCGGTGGGGCTTGCCATCATCGCCATCTTCTACGGCGACCCGCAGGCCCCCGTGCAGGCCGGCTGGCTGCTGCTGACCGCTCTGGGGATGGTGCTCTGCACCCTTTTACGCCGGCGGCGGGTGATGAACTACTGGCCCTACCTGGTTGCCGGCGGCAGTCTTAGTTGGGCCGGGCTCCATCTGAGCCATCTGCATCCGGCGCTGGCCCTGGTCTTCGTGATCCCGTTCCTTCCGCACCCGACCAGCGAGACGGCGCACCTGTTCGAGGCGGACGAGGCCGACCTCTCCCCGCTCTCCCGATTCGAGCACGACTGGAAGTTGACGGTCGACCTGGGGCTGTTCTTGTTCGGGCTGGTGAACGGCGGGGTTCCCTTCAGCTCCATCGGGACGGCGACCTGGCTGGTGCTCATCGCCCTGATCGCCGGCAAGACGCTGGGGGTGGTTTCCTTCGGCGCCGTTGCCCACCGGCTGGGTTTCCCGCTCCCCAGGGGGATGACGTGGCGTGAGTTGGCAGTTACCGGCATAGTGGCGGGGACCGGTTTCACGGTGGCCCTCTTCGTGGCGGGCGAGGCCTTCCCCGATGCGGCACTGGCCGGCGGGGCCAAGATGGGGGCGATGCTGAGCATCTTCGCCTTCCTGCCGGCCGCCTGTGTGGCCAGGGTCGGAAAGAGATCCAAGCAAATGTGATAAGCGATCATCTCTGTCCTCTTTCTTCACAGCCGACGCTCCCTCGCCCTACGGGAGAGGGCCGGGGTGAGGGAAGCCTCGTATCTTCGTAGAAGGTTCCCTCACCCTAGCCCTCTCCCGGGGGGAGAGGGGACAGTTGGCTGCAGTGGAAATGAGAAATGTCGGTAGTCACGATTTTAAAGATGGAGGCATCATGTATATCGTCATTCTTGCCGGAGGCTCCGGCACCAGATTCTGGCCCCTTTCCAGGAAGAGCACGCCCAAGCAGCTGATGTCGGTATTCGGCGGCAAGTCCATGCTGCAGCGGACCGTCGAGCGGGTGGTCCCCATGCATCCCAAGCGGGTACTGGTGGTGACCAACGCGCTGCAGGCGACCGAAACCAGGAGGCAGCTCGACTACATCAAAGGGGTGCCCATTGACGTGATCGAGGAGCCAGTCGGCCGCAACACGGCGCCTGCCATCGGCCTGGCCGCCACCCTGATTGCCCGCTTCGACCCCGATGGCATCATGGCCGTGCTACCCGCCGATCACTACATCCTGGACGAGGAGCGCTTCCGGGCGACCCTGCTCAAGGCCCGTGATGTCGCGCAAGGTGGCAGCCTGATTACCCTCGGCATCACCCCGACCCGTCCCGAGACGGGCTACGGCTACATCGAGGCCGAATCGGAGGCCGGCGGTGAGGCCGTTGCTGTCCGTCGTTTCGTGGAGAAGCCGCCCCTGGAGAAGGCGATGGAGTTCGTGGCCACCGGGCGTTTCTACTGGAACAGCGGCATGTTCGTCTGGGGGGCCTGCACCATCCTGGACCAGATCGGGACCTTCATGCCCGACCTGTGCAGTGCGCTGGCCAAGCTCACCTTCGACGCCGAGATGTGGGAGATATCGGACCTGAAGCCGCAGATCGAGGAGATCTACGGAAGCATCAAGTCCGAGTCGATCGACTTCGGCGTGATGGAGAAGGCAGAGGATGTCCAGGTCATCCCCGCCTCCTTCGGCTGGAGCGACGTCGGCTCCTGGAGTGCGCTCCCCGAGGTGATGGACTCTGACGAGGACGGCAACGTGGTGATCAACGCGGCAGGTTCCGTCTCGGTCGGCTCCGACGGCTGTCTGGCCTACGGTGGCGGCAAGCTGGTGGCCTTCGTCGGCGTGAAGGACCTGGTGGTGGTGGACACCCCCGACGCCCTGATGGTCTGCGCGAAGGAGTCCGCCCAGGACGTGAAGAAAGTCGTGGAAGAGCTGGAGAAGCGAGGAAAGACCGAGTACCTGTAGTCTGACGTCGGACATATCAGCCTGTCAGCCCTGTCAGACCTCTCAGAGTGGTCCGACATCCGACCAAGGAGCCCCATGCAAGGCTGGACCGGAAAAATCCTTAAAGTGGACCTCACCACCGGCCACTGCCGCCGTGAAGAGATCCCGACCGAGCTGCTGCACGCCTACCTGGGCGGGCGCGGGCTGGGCGTGCGCCTGATGCGCGACCACTTCCGGCTGGACCCCTGCGACCCGGAGATGCCGCTCATCTTCGCGGTGGGGCCCTTGTGCGGGACCGCCTCGCCAACCTCGGCACGCCTTTCCTGCGTCACCCGCTCGCCGCTTACCGGCACCATCTACGACTGCTCCGCCGGCGGCCGCTTCGCCTGGCGCCTGAAAGCCGCCGGCCTCGACGTCGTCTTCATCACCGGCAAAAGCCCCGTCCCCGTCGTCCTCTCCATCGATGACCACCACGCCGAACTGATCCCCGCCGGTCCCCTCTGGGGGAAAGGTGTCAAGGAGACGGTGGCCGCCCTGACGGATCGGGGCAGCGTGACCGCCATCGGTCCTGCCGGCGAAAACAAGGTCCTGTTCGCCAACATCATGATGGGAGAGGGGAACTCCATCGGCCGTGGCGGGCTGGGTGCTGTGATGGGGGGCAAAGCGCTCAAGGCCATCACGGTGAATGGCACCGGAGTCACGGAGATCGCCGACCGCGAGCGCTTCGACGCCGCCCGCGCAGACGTCATGCGCCTTTTCCGCGCCTCCCCGGTTATCTTCGGCGAACTCGGCATCTCCGAATTCGGCACTCCCGCCCTGGTCGACCTGATGGCCCAGCGGCGGATGGCCCCCACCGAGAACTTCAGCGGTACCTATTTCGCCGAGTCCGGCAACTACTCCGGTCCCGCCATCCGCAAGGAATGCGGCGCCAAGAAGGACGGCTGCTACGGCTGTCCCATCCAGTGCAAGAAGAGCAGCAGCGAAGGCGAACCGCTTCCGGAATACGAAACGGTCAACCACTTCGGGGCCCTCAACGGCATCTCCGACCTGCACGCCATCGTGAAGGCCAACACCCTCTGCAACGAGCTGGGGCTGGACACCATCTCCGCCGCCGCCACCCTGTCCGCCTTCGGCGAGGAGAGGGGAGCCTTCCCGAGCGCTGAAGAGGTGACCGAGCTCCTATCCGACATCGCCTACCGCCGGAACCAGGGCTTGCTGCTCAGTCTCGGCTCGCGCCGGTTCGCGAGGCAGGTCGGCAGGCCCGAACTATCCATGACGGTGAAGTCGCTGGAGCTTCCCGCCTACGACCCGCGCGGCGCTTACGGCATGGCGCTTGCCTACGTGACCTCCAACCGCGGCGGCTGCCATCTGCGGGCCTACCCGATATCGCACGAGATCCTGAGAAAGCCGGTCCCCACCGACCGGTTCTCGTTCTCGGGCAAGGCGCGCATCATCAAGATCGCAGAAGACGTGAACGCCGCCGTCGATTCCCTGGTCGCCTGCAAGTTCGCCTTCTTCGGCGCCACCCTTGAGGAATACGCCGAACTTCTCACCGCCGTCACCGGTGTCGAGTACACGCCCGAATCCCTCAAGGCAATCGGCGAGCGCATCTACCTGACCGAGCGCTTCTACAACTGCGAGAACGGTTTCAGCGCCGCCGACGACACGCTCCCCGAGCGTTTCTTCAGCGAGGGAGGCTCCAGCGGGGAAGGTATCGACGTCCCGCCCATCGACCGGGCCCGCTTTCAGGAAGAGCTGCAGAAGTACTACCGGATCCGTGGCCTCAAGGAAGACGGCACCTTCGCCGACCCCTCCTTTCTCGAAAAGCAGCCGTAAGATCAATTTCTGCTTCACCGTTGCCTAAAGCGTCCCCTCCCCTTCACGGGGAGGGACAGGGTGAGGATGGGGTGTTCCAGAACAACATGGAAGCTTAGGCCGATGAAAGATCAGATCGAAAAATATACCGCAAAGCTGATTGCCGACCGGGCGGCATGCGCCGACGGCATCGCTTTCGCGGCCCAGGATGATGTCCTGATTACGGCGGGAGCACCGGACCTCGCTGAGCTTGCCGGCGCCACTTTGTCCCGGCTCAATTCGCTGGCCCTGGTTGCCGCGCGCCCCTCGCTCCCCTTCGCCGATTTTCTTCTGGCGCGTGCTCCGAAAGAGGAATCCTGCATCGTCCCGCAGGACACCGAGACCCGCACCTTCCTGCACGACATCCCGTTCCTGCGGAAAGCCGAACTTCAGGCCGATCCTTCCGCGCAGATTGCCCGCTTACTTGGCAACCGCAAAGGGGTAATTGTCGAAGGAGTGGGAATTGTTGCGGTCGGCGCCATCACGGTCGAGCAGGCCTACATAAACTATTCCTCTGTCTTTCATTCAACCTTCGTGAAGTATCTGCAGGATCTTTTGAAGGACGGCTTCCTGCTGCCGGGCGAGCGCGAGGCGTTTCAGAAATTCCGCACGGAGTGGTTGAAGCCGCTGTCGGCGCAGGGCCTCGTTTTCAGGGAGAAGCTTTCGGAGGACAGGGAAGAGATCCTGAGCGAGGTGGAAAGGGTAGGGCGCTATACCGTGGAGCGCGCACTGGTGGATTCCTTTTTCGGGAACATCTCGGCACACGCGGGAGAGCTGATCTATATTTCGCAGACGGCGGCGAGCCTCGACGAGCTGAAAGGGTGCATCGATCCGGTGCCGACCGATAATACTTCGACCACCGGCATCACCGCTTCCAGCGAATTGCTGGCGCACCGGAAAATCTTCGAGCACACCGGCGCGAAGGTGATCCTGCACGGACATCCGAAGTTCGCGGTGGTGATGAGCATGCTCTGTGAAACGAAGGATTGTGCCATCAAGGACTGCTGGAAGGATTGCCCGCACGTGCGTCACCTGGGCGGGACCCCGGTGGTCGCCGGAGAGATCGGGGCAGGGGGGCTGGCCAAGCGCGTGCCGCCCGTGATCGACGAGACCGGCAGCGCCATCGTGTACGGTCACGGCGTCTTCACCATCGGGAAGGATGGTTTCTCCGAGGCGTTCTCCGCCATGGTCGACGTGGAGAACTACTGCCGGCAGGAGTACTTCCGGCGGCTGGACTCGCTCCGCTCCTCATCCGCTCCGTAGATCTAGCTCTCTATCTTCACCCGCAGACACTTCCAAGCTTTCAACCCCGTTCGCCCTGAGCCTTTCGAAGGGCAGCTTGTAACTGTCAGGAGTGGGTGCTTCGACAAGCTCAGCATGAACGGCTGCTGACACACAGGCATTGAGTTCCCAAGGTGGACCTTGGGAACCACTCGATCACTCCCTCTCTAACCCGCCTCGCTGGTCCTCCTGACCAGCAACTTGGAGAGACCCTCCCGGTAATACACCACTCCCAGGAAAATCAGGTACAACACCCAGTTTGCCGTCAGGCTCAGTAAAAGGCCGTGGAAGGGGAGCAGTTTGCTGACGAAGAAGATCCCCATGGCGAAGGCGAAGTAGCCGACCAGTTTGGCGACCTCGTAGTCGACGTAGTAGTATTTCTGCCCCCAGAAGTAGGAAAGAAGCATCATCAGGAAGTAGCAGATGAAGGTGGCCCAGGCCGCACCGGCGTAACCCATGAGCGGGATCAGCACGACGTTGGAGACGATGGTCACCACCGCTCCGAAGATCGTGATGTACGCGCCGTACTTGGTCATGTTGTTCAACTTGTACCAGATGGACAGGTTGAAGATGATGCCCAGAAACAGGTTTGCCAGGAGCAGAATCGGCACGATGCCGATCCCCGGATAGAACCTCCTGCCGATGAAGTGCTTGATGATGTCGATGTTCAGCATGACCCCCAGGAAAATGGCCAGCCCGAACAGGACGAAATAGGTCATCACCTGGCTGAAAATCTCGCGCGAGCCCTTTTCCTTGGCGTGCCCGAAGAAGAAGGGCTCGGCGGCGTAGCGGAAGGTCTGGATGAAGAGCGTCATGAGGATGGAAACTTTGTAGTTGGCTCCGTAAATGCCGATCTGAGCCATCACGTACTTGGCGGCGTCGCCGGCTCCCTGCGGGACCACCACCAGAAAGCGGAGCAGGATCCGGTCCAGCGTCTCGTTCACCATGCCGGCCATGCCGGCCAAAAGCAGCGGCAGGGTGTACCAGAGCATCTCCTTGAACAGGCGCCGGTCGAAGGAGAACCTGACGCTGGTGACGTCGCTGTAGAGAATCACCAAGGTGACGGCGGAGGCGATCATGTTGGAGAGGAAGACGTACCCGACGCCGCCGGAAGGGTGGTAGAGCACGCCTGGCAGTTGGTAGCCGTGCCGGACCAGGTAGGGGCAGAGCAGCAAAAAGAAGAAGTTGCAGACGATGTTGATCAGGATGTTGACCAACTTCAGCGTGGCGAACTTGAGCGCCTTGTGCTGTTGCCGCAATCTTGCGAACGGTATGGACGCAATGGCATCGAGTCCCACGATCAGCACGAAGTAAACTATGTACTCCGGATGGTGGTTGTAGTGGAGCCGGTCCGAAAAGTAGGAGGCGCCCAGGATACCCAGCGCCATGAAGACCAGGTTGAAGGCGATGACCGGCAGCAACGAGGTGGAATAGACGGTGTCCTTTTCGTGATCGCTCTCGGAAAAGCGGAAAAAGGTGGTCTCCATCCCGAAGGTGCAGAAGATCATCAGGAAACTGGCGTAGGCGTACAACTCGGTGACGATGCCGTATTCCGAGGGGAGAAAAATCCGCGTGTAAAGAGGGACCAGGAAATAGTTGATCAGGCGACCGACGATACTGCTCAAGCCGTAAATTGCGGTCTGTTTGGCGAGTTTTTTCAGAGGGTTCATGTGTCTGTCCGGAGCAGGGAATGCGATGGGCGCCAGGACCGGTACCGGCCGG
>NZ_DATFBA010000299.1:0-36530 GCF_035254065.1 Geomonas sp. | reverse complement strand
ACCCGTTCCCATCCCGAACACGGAAGTTAAGCCTCTCAGGGCCGATGGTACTGCACGGGTAACTGTGTGGGAGAGTAGGTCGCCGCAGGGAATTTATTGAAAAAGCCCCATCCACCAGGATGGGGCTTTTTTGCGTTTAGGAACATCGCTCGAAGTGAAAAAGCCCCGACTGCCTGGTTAGCATCGGGGCTTTAAACGTTTTGAACAGGTCTCCTCCAGAGAGGTCCCCCCCTTGATAAAGGGGGGACAGGGGAGATTTGCCTGAGGTGTTTCAGGACTGACACAGGTCCAGCCAACCTCCTTACTTCTGCTGTTTTCTCCGCTCGAAGGCCAATTTGTACACGTCCGTGTACTCCTTGGCGAAGTGAACTTCCAGCCCTTCCTTCAGATACTCGGGGAGTTCTGTAAAGTCCTTCCGGTTTGCTTCCGGGAAAATCAGGGTCTTGAGGCCGGCCCGCCGCGCCGCGATGGTCTTCTCTTTGACGCCACCGATCGGCAGCACGCGCCCTGTCAGTGTCAGTTCCCCCGTCATCCCCAGCTTCGCTCTCACCGGCTTTCCAGTCATCATGGAAATAAGCGCCGTTGCCATGGTGACCCCTGCTGAAGGGCCGTCTTTGGGGGTCGCGCCGGCAGGAACGTGCAGGTGCACGAAGTGGTTGTCGAAGAAATCCTCAGGCACACCGTATTCTTTCAGGTGAGCCATCACGTAGCTGTAGGCGATCTCCGAACTTTCCACCATTACGTTGCCAAGCTGTCCCGTCTGCTTGAATCCCTTACCTTTGCTTGGCATGGCGGTAGCCTCGATAGGCAATGTCGCGCCACCCATGCTGGTCCAGGCCAGGCCGGTGACCACGCCTGGTACGTTTTCGAAGATCTCCTCAGTGGTAAAGAGCGGCTGTCCGAGGAAGCTGATCAGGTCATCCCTACCTATCACGATCGGCTCGGTGCGACCGGTGGCGAATTCGCGAGCCGCTTTGCGCATCAGCTTCTTGATCCAGTTTTCCAGGGTACGCACGCCCGACTCGCGTGCCCAGCCGTCTATCAGCGCGACCAGGGCTGCTTTCCTGATGGTTACCTGCCCCTGCTTAAGGCCGGCGTTTCTGATTGCTTTCGGAATGAGGTACTTTCTGGCGATCTCCATCTTCTCTTCGAGTATGTACCCGGAGAGCCGGATGATCTCCATGCGGTCGAGTAGCGGCGCAGGGATGGTGTCGAGCTGGTTCGCGGTCGCGATGAACAGCACGTTGGAAAGGTCGAAGGGGACGTCGAGGTAGTGGTCCCGGAAGGTGGAGTTCTGCTCAGGGTCGAGAACCTCTAACAGCGCCGAGGCAGGGTCTCCCTGGAAGGAAGCACCGATCTTGTCGATCTCGTCCAGCATCAGCACGGGGTTGGAGGTCCCTGCGCTCTTCATGGCCTGGATGAACTTGCCGGGCATGGCCCCGATGTAGGTCCGGCGATGCCCCTTGATCTCTGCCTCGTCCCTCATGCCTCCCAGTGAGAACCGGTAGAAGGTGCGCCCGAGTGCATCGGCAATGCTTTTTCCGACCGAGGTCTTGCCGACGCCGGGAGGACCTACCAGGCAGACGATGGAGCCGGAAATATCGCCCTTCATCTTCCCTACAGCGATAAATTCCACGATCCTGTCCTTGACGTCGGAAAGGCCGTGGTGATCACGGTCGAGGATCTTCCTGGCCTTTTCGAGGTTGTAGGAGTCCTTGCTGAATTTTCCCCAGGGGAGGATGGTCAGCCAGTCAAGGTAGTTCCTGGTGACGTGGTATTCCGGTGAGGACGGCTCCAAAAGCCGAAGTTTTTCTATTTCGTCGGTCACCGTACGTTGCGCCTCGTCGTTCAACTTCAATTCCTTGAGGCGCTCTTCGAATTTCTCGATCTCGGCGGTCTTCCCTTCCTTTTCCAGCCCCAATTCTTTCTTGATGGCCTTCAGCTGTTCGCGCAGGAAAAATTCCCGTTGCTGCTGGCTGACCTTTTCCTCGATCTGCTTGCTGATCTTGCTCTGCAGCCGCGAGACCTCCAGCTCCTTCTTGAGCAGGATGAGGACCATGTCGATCCTCTTGCGGGTGTCGAAGCACTCCAGGACCTGCTGCAGTTCCTTTCCGTCTGCGGAGGTGAGGTTGGCGGCAAAGTCTGCCAGACGGGCGGGGTCGTCGAGGCTCGAGCGTCCAAGGAACAGCTTGATCTCTTCCGAATAGAGCGGGTTGATCTGCACCAGCTCTTTCAGTGTGGAGACTACCGCCATCGAGTATGCCTTCAGCTCGCTGTTGACCGAAAGCTCGGGCTCGTACTGGTAGCTGACCCTGCCGTACAGCACGCCGCCGGTCTGGGTGACCTCCTCAACGGTGAAGCGCTCCAGCGTGTTGATCAGGAACTGCGCGCTGTTGTCATCCATATGGATGATCTTGACGATCTTTCCGGCGACACCGACCGCGTTTAGATTGTCGGGGCCGTCAGGAAGGTCGGCATGCTTCGCCAGCACCAGTCCCAAGGCGTGTGACGGGCTCTCCATGGCCCGCTTCACGGCTTCCACCTCGTGAGGATCGTTGAGCACCATGGGGACCAACAGATTGGGAAAGGCAGGGCGCGGGCGCAGGGGTATGATCGGCAGGGTTGCCGGCAGCACTTCGGCAGCCAGTACCAGCCCCCCTGTATCGGGTTCGTTATGGACTTCCGCTTTGAGTACTTCTGTTTCCTTCTCGCTCATGTGATAGCTCCTGGCGGGGTTTTAATAAAGCTAAGCATCGTGGGCAAGCCTGTCAAGACGTGACGCAGCTGCTTCAGAGCCCGTCTCCCGGAGGGGGCGGGGTAGGGAGGGGTGAGCAGGGCCGCGCATCTTCGTGGGAAGTTCCCTCACCCCGACCCTCTCCCGGAGGGGCGAGGAGAGTTGGTGGAAGAGGATGGAGTTAGTGGTTAGGCCAAGAGGTTAACGGTACGGCGCTGGTATTAAGGGGAAATGGAGGGGGAAGGTAAAAAAGGCTGGATCAAGACCATGAGTCCTGTCCAGCCTTGATGGCATGCATATTTCAGGCAATTACAGCGTGGATTCCTCGTTGAGCTGTTCCGCAAGCTCGCGGAATACAGCCTCGCGGACAGCATACTCTTTGCGATAGCCGAACAGCCTGCGGCTGCAGTTGATCATGCCAACCGCTGCGGCTGACATGCCGCCGGCGATCATCGGGGTGGTGTCGCCGTTGGAGGCCATCACCACGCTCGCGACGAACAGCACCAGGCTGGACAGGAAAAGAGGAGTCTCGACATGCCGGAAGGGGCTCTGCAGCATCCTGTTCAGTGATGCATACACGGCGGCATGGTTCTGGACCCTGTGCAGGTACTTTTCGAGTTCGGCTCCATTAAAGCGGGAAATGGCACGCAGGTAGAGCCTGCGGCAGGCTTCCCTGCTGCTGGTTGCCATGCGGTCGCCGTAGTAGTGTTCGATTTCGATGTCGATTGTGTACGTGTCCATCTGTGCCCTCTGTTTGGCTTAGCAAAGCCATTGATCTATTGTTCCACGAAAAGATCGTGGTGCAGAATTTATACCCGAATTGTTAGCTCGTGCTAAATTTGATGCAGAGCCGCAATCTTCCTGGTTCGAAAGCAAATATGGTTACTCCTCCCGAGGAATTTCGTCAAGGTGTTTACCATTTATTTCCGTTATTTAACGGAGAGTTAGAAGCGAAATGGAGACCCCTGTCGCGTTTTTCTTCCCGGAATCACAAATGTTTCTGGACAGCTGCCCGTCTAGTTTCAGTTCACCGCATCTAGTCGAATGGCGAAGGTGAGATCCAACCCTGCCAGGGGATGATTGCCGTCAAGGACCACCACGTCTTCAGAAACTTCCGACACGATCATGACCCGGTTGCTGCCACCGTTGAACTCGACTGCGAGTTTTTGCCCTCTCCTGATCTCTTTACCTGCGGGGAAAGCGCTTTTTTTGACAGACAGGACGTTTTCTGTGGAACGCGGGCCGTACGCTTGGGCCGCAGGAATTACCACGTTGCGAACTTCGCCGATCCGCATCCCGGAGATCACTTGCTCCAAGGCCGGGAAAATTTCCCCGGCGCCCACGGTGAAAACGAGGGGTTGGTCGTCGGCCGTGCTGTCGAAGATCTTACCGTTATCGAGAGTTCCGATGTAGTGCACCGATACCACGCTGCCAGGATTTATCTGCGTCATCTCGACCTGCTCCTTGTCTGCTGCAATTTGCTGATAACGATACCTACCAGAGCAACAACCCTGCCAGCAGGTAAGGGGCCGATTTCACATAAACATGCAGCCGGCATCCACGATGCAGGTGCATATTAGCCGAGCAGTTGCACGATATTTGTACTCTACCGTTAAGGGCTTTTGCCGCTGGTACTCTGAGAATTCCTGTGATACTTTCCGCAAAGGTAAATCTACTGCGGGGACGGGATTGGGATGACAACAGAAGCGCAGGTGCAGTTGGAAGCGAGTTGGAAGTGTCACCTCCTTGCGGAGTTTGAAAAGCCGTATATGAGGGAGTTGAAGGAGTTTTTGCGCCAGGAAATCTCCCGGCGAAAGATCATTTATCCGAAAGGGAGTCAGTACTTCAACGCCTTCAATGCCACGCCGCTCAACCGGGTGAAAGTCGTGATACTCGGCCAGGATCCGTACCATGGTCCGGAACAGGCTCACGGACTTTGTTTCTCCGTGCCGCACGGCATCGACATCCCACCTTCCCTGGTGAACATATTCAAGGAGATTCAGGCCGATCTTGGGCTCTCCAGCGACCATTTCAGGCACGGCAACCTGAAAAGGTGGGCCGACCAGGGAGTCCTCCTGCTGAACAGCGTGTTGACGGTGGAGGCCGGGCGGGCCGCATCCCACCAGGGAAAAGGGTGGGAAACCTTCACCGATCGCGCCATCTCCCTGCTGAATGAGCAGAGGGAGCACCTGGTGTTCATGCTGTGGGGGGCCTACGCCCAGAAGAAGGGGGCGGTGATCGACGGCAGCAAGCACCTGGTCCTGCAGTCGCCCCATCCGTCGCCGCTCTCCGCTCACCGCGGTTTCCTGGGGTGCCGTCATTTCTCCAAGGCTAACGATTATCTGGTGAAGCATGGGATCGAGCCGGTTGATTGGCGGCTGGATGGATAAGACACCATCCTCACCCTGTCCCTCCCCTTGAAGGGGAGGGGACCTCACTGATCTTTTGTTGTAGCGAGAAGTATTGACTAAGCGCGGCCGCGCCGCCTAAATTGGTGAGATGTCGACTCTAACTTCTGAAGATGTTCATTCTGGCAAAGCCACCTTCTGGCTCGTGTTGAGTACCGTGTTCTGGGGCGGGAGTTTTGTTTTCAACAAGCTCGGCTTCCGGGATATCCCGCCGGTCACCTTCCTCGCTCTCAGGTTCGCCCTGGCAACGCTGATCATGGCACCGCTCTGCCTGCCCCGCTTGGGCAGGTTCAACTGGCAGACGCTTCGCAATGGCTTTTTCGTCGGCTGTACGCTCGCCGCCACCAACCTGGCCTTCGTGCTCGGTGTGAGCGGCACCTCCGCCTCGCGAGCCGGCTTTCTCAACAACCTCTTCGTGCTGCTGATACCCCTGCTCTGCTTCCTCTTCTGGCGTGAGCGCCTGGACCGCTGGACCATTGCCGGGCTGATCCTCGCCATGGCGGGGCTTTGGCAGCTGGCGAGCGGCGGGATGGAGGGATTCAATCGGGGCGACGTGCTTTCCACGCTCTGCGCGCTCTTCATTGCCTTCCAGGTCATCGCGGTCTCCAAGATCCTGCGTGGCGACGAGGACATCTACCTGGTCAGCCTGGTCCAGTTCGCGACGGTGGCGCTGGTGGGGGGCACCTTGTGGCTGTTACTCCCCTCCCGGCCGTTCTCGTTCAGCGCCGTCTCCGCCGGGTCGCTCGCCTACTGCGCGATCTTCCCCACCGTGATCAGCTTCACCCTCCAGAACAACTTCCAGCGCTACACCACCCCCACCAAGGCCGGCCTCATCTACACGCTGGATCCGGTCTGGAGCATGATGGGCGGGATGAGCATCTTGGGCGAGCGGCTTTCCGCCAGTGAATGGCTGGGCTGCGGACTTATCTTCGGCGCCGTTGTGCTGCCGCTATCGGTAAAACGCTGGCGGGAGAGAAAGGGCGGGGAGAGTTGCGAGGGGAGCGAGGTGGTTGCCGAAGAAGCCGGCGGACTTTGATGGGCCTGTCTGACTTGCCAGACGGCGAAAGCTGATTCCTCATCCAAAAAAAAGCCCCACCCGTTGCAGAGGGGGGGCTTTTTTTTAACACGCCGCATCAATAACTGAACCTGCAAATCTGCCCCTTCAGGTTTTCCGAGAGCTGGTGCAGTTTTTCCGCCGTGGACATGGTTTCGCGGTTGGCCTTGGCCGCTCCCTGCATGATCCCCGTGATCTGGTGCACGTTGTTGCTTATCTCCCGGCTGGTTGCACTCTGTTCTTCGGCTGCGGTGGCAATCTGTCCGATTTCGCAGGTAACTTTACGTATCTGTTCGATGATTTCCGCCTGACTTTTACCGGATTTGATCGACTCCTCCATCCCCCTGGCGGCTTCCTGCGCACTCTCCTGCATGACCTGCACCGCCATTGCCGTTTCCAGCTGGATGGAACGGATGGTGGTTTCGATCTCCTTGGTAGCGTTGGTGGTTCTTTGGGCGAGGTTACGCACCTCGTCCGCGACGACCGCAAAACCTCGTCCCTGGTCACCGGCCCGGGCGGCCTCGATGGCGGCATTCAAGGCAAGGAGGTTGGTCTGGTCGGCGATGTCCTGGATGGTGCTGATGACGTCGCCTATCTCCTCGGATCTGGAGCCCAGGGTGCTGATGCTCTCCGAGGTGATGCGCACCTTCTCGTTGATATGCTTCATCCGGTTGATGGTCCCTTCAACATCACTTGCTCCCCTGCTGGCGAGGTCGCAGGCCCGTTCGGCGCTTGCCACAGCCGCGAGGCAGTTGTGGGAGATGTCCGCCGAGGTGGCGGCCATCTCTTCGCCCGCTGTCGCCACGTATTCGGTTTGAGCCGCTACCGCCTCCGTAGTCTCCGCCAGTTTCCCGGTGTTGTCATGCATGTCGGCGCTGGCGCACGCTACCGAGTTGGTGCTGTCGGCCACGCTGACCACGATGGAATGGACGCTTTCCACGAACTTGTTGAAGTACCTGCTGGCGGTCCCGATTTCGTCGTGGCTTACTTCGAGGCGCCGGGTGAGGTTGCCGTCCCCCTCCGCGACGTCCTGCAGGGTCTGCACGAGGTTTCGCAGGGGCGTGAAGGCCTTTTTGAGCACCAGGAACGCCAGCAGGGAAAGAACACCGGCCAAAACCAGCGAGACCATGATGGTCATGTAGCGCAGATGGTCAAATACCGATAGGTACTCCGATTTCTTCTCGCCGACGAAAAGCGCGCCTATCACCTCTCCGCGGGCATTTTTCAGGGGGAGATAGGCCGCAAAGTGCGGCGTGCCGAGAATGGTGGCTTCGCCCAGGAAGGGAAGGCCGCGGGTTATCACCATGTCGCGGGCTGGCCCCTGCATTGTGGTGCCGATAGCGCGGCTGCCGTCATCTTTCTTGATGGTGGTGGCGATGCGGACGTCGTTGCGGAAGATGGTTGCTTCCCCGCCGAAAATGCTCTTCATGTTGTCCGTCAAGTCGTTTCGGCCTTCCAGTGCCACGCCGTTTGCTTGCAGCGAACCGTCGACGGAGGTCATTCCACGGCTGTCCTTGTCCAGCAACTGCTGGAAGGCTTTTACCCGGGCGGACAGGGAATTGCCGACCTGCCGAGTGATCTCCCGCTTGGTGACGGAGATCGAAATGGCAGAGGTGGTGACGGTTGCTGCAAGGACGATGATGACGTTAGCGAGGAAAACTTTTCTGCTGATATTCATCTACACTTTCCTTTTCATCGAGGATGTTGTGCCGCCAGGCGATGGCGCAATATGAAGGAGGCTCTTTTTCCAAAAAAACGTTGAGCACTGGAGGTTTATCGGGAGGGCAATACCTCTTCTTGAGGTAAAAAGATTAGAACGGGATTTGCATGAGACGTTTACTGTATCTCGGCTGTGCCGCCTCTCAGTTGACTCATTTCGGTTCATGTGGGAGAGTTTACAAGTTACCTGCACGGTGCTGATGCGGTGGTTTCTACTCACAGAACAGGAGACTCTCCTTGAACGTGGAAAAGATTCGCCAGGATTTCCCGATGCTGCAGGAAAAAAAGGGCCGCCCGCCGATCACCTACTTCGACAACGCCTGCCAAAGCCTTCGCCCCCAATCCGTCCTCGACGCCATCAACCGTTACTACCTGGAGCTGTCGGCTTGCGGTGGCCGCAGCGTGCACAGGCTCTCCACCGAGGTCTTCAAGGAGTGCGAGGCGGCGCGGGCCACCGTTGCGAAGTTCCTAAACGCCCGCAGAAAAGAAGAGATCGTCTTCACCAGGAATACCACCGAAGGGCTGAACCTGGTAGCGAACTCCCTGGAACTTAAGGCTGATGACGTGGTGCTGATCTCGGCCAAAGAGCACAACTCCAACCTCCTCCCCTGGCAGCAGCTGGCAAAGAAGCGGGGCGTCAAGGTGAGGATCGCCCCCTTCCACGAGGACAACAGCTTCGATCTGGCAGCCTTCGAAAACCTCCTGGACGAAAAGGTGAAGCTGGTGAGCCTTGGCCATTGCTCGAACCTGGACGGGGTCACCATCCCGGCTGCCGACATCATCAAGAAGGCGCATGGCAACGGCTCACTGGTGATGCTCGATGCCGCACAAAGCGCGCCGCACCAGAGGCTGGACGTCAAAAGCCTGGACATCGACTTCCTCGCCTTTTCCGGACACAAGCTCCTCGGCCCAGCGGGGACCGGCGTGCTGTTCGGGAAATTCGACCTGCTGGAACGGCTCTCACCCTTCATGGTCGGCGGCGGGACCGTCGGTTCTTCCACCTATGACAGTTGCGAATTCCTCCCCCCTCCCGAAAAGTTCGAAGCGGGACTCTCCGACTACGCCGGCATCATCGGGCTGGCGGCCGCGCTGGCCTACCTGGAAAATGTCGGCTTCGACTTCGTCCAGAAACAGGACCTGCTCCTCAACAGCTTCATCAGCGAGGCGATCAGGGAAATGCCACGCTTCCGCATCATCGGCCCGGCCGACCCTGCCCAAAGAGGGGGCATCGTCTCACTTGCCGTCCAGGGGATCGATCCGCACCGCATTGCCCTGATGCTCGACCAGATGGCCGGCATCATGGTGCGCTCCGGCCAGCACTGCGTCCACTCCTGGTTCAACTCGCACGGACTTTCCGGCTCCCTGCGCGCCTCGGTCTACTTTTACAACACCATGGAGGAGGCGGACCTCTTCATTCGCAGTCTGCGCAAGATCGACAAGGTGCTCTAGCATGTTCTGTATCATCTCCTTTCTTATACTGGCAGTGATGGGGATATTCAGCGCCAGCAGCCGGGAGCTCGCCAAGCAGGCATGGGGCTGCGTGTTCCGGCGGGTCACCCTCCGACCCTGCACGACCGGGTTCGACGAGAGGATGAAGAGCAGGATACTCGGGAGCGTGATCAACCGCAGCGAAACTGCCGCCCGCCTGCTCAGCAGGAACTTCGAACTCCTCAGCTGGACCATGTTCGTGCTGATGGTTGCCAGCACTCTCTTTGCCGCGCGGGGAGTCTACCTTTTCTATGTCACCGGCAACTGCAGTGGTTCGGAGGAGGCGGCTTTTTGCCTCCTGGATCCCACAGGAGAGAACGTAAAGGTATCGGCAGTGCCCGGTTGTCCGGTCAAGCCAGTCACGCTGAAAGATCTGACCTTGCATGGCGTCAACCTGGCGGAATTCCCCACGGTAAAAGGGACGGGAAAAAGGAAGGTGGTATTGATCGGCTGCTACGGCTGTGGCTACACCAGGAAGGTCTACTGGGACCTGAAGGAGACAGCCGAAAAGTACGGTGCGAGCTTCACCTTCCTCGAATATCCGGTGATGGTGACGAGCGATCTGGCGACCCGTCTTGGCCAGTGCGTCTATCGCCGTGACCCGGCAAAGTACTGGCAGCTGAACGACCGGCTGTTCTCCGCCGACGTCGCGCGCCTCGATGAGCCGGCCTTCGCCAAGAAGGTAGTCGACGAGTTGGGGATTAACTGGAGTGAGATACAGCGGTGCCTAGATGATCCCGCCACCGAAGAGTCGGCCGTTCGCCAGATGAATGAAGTGGCAACAACCAACTTCTTCGGAACACCGACGGTCTTCATCGACGGCAAGCCCTTCGTGGGGCCCAAGCCGCATCGGGTGTACGCCATCGCGATGAATGGGCTGCTGTACTGGCTGCGGTAGTTCATGTAACAGTCGGCGACTTGCCCATGAACCAAGGAGATGTTGCGCGGCTCGGTCCCCCCTTGTTAAAGGGGGGACAGGGGGGGATTTGCATTTGGCAGTGGGAATGGCGTTGCGGGGGTGAGGTAGGCTTGCGGGCTTTGGGGGGCCGAGAGGGAAAATGGAAGGGGTTTGCTGAAGGGACGAGGCGTCTGCCTTTGTCCCTTTTGTTTTTGGAGCACCTGGTTTATGCTGTTCCACCGACCGTCACCCTTTCTTCCTTCACCCTGTAATCAAGGGGATTGGATGAGGCGGTCGTTGCAAGATCATTTCGAGTCAACTCGGGAGTGTCCGTTGTCTGAAATATTCTTCGAGAATGTAACCGCCATCATCAGCGATAAGGTGCGGCTGGAAGGCGTCAACCTGAAGATGTCTGGCGGCGAGCAGTGGGCCGTTGTAGGTGCCAACGGGTCCGGTAAATCGGCAGTCGGTCGGTTACTCTGTAATGGTTTGCCGGTTGTCAGTGGCACCTTCTCCACAGCTCAGAGAGCGGGCTATGTCTCGTTTGAGCGGGTGAACGAGATCCTGGAGATCGAGCGCTACAATGACGACTCCGATTTCCTCGATTACGTCGATGAGGGAACGCTGGCGCGCGACTTCATCCTCGCCGATGAACGAGAGCAGGAACCGAGGCTTCGGGAGTTGGCCGAGCAGCTCTCCTTCACCGGGATCCTGGAGCGTGGCATCAAGTTCCTCTCCACCGGCGAGATGCGCAAGATCGTCATCTGCAAGGCGCTCCTGCAGGAACCGGAACTGCTGGTACTGGATGAGCCGTTCGACGGACTGGATTTGGCTTCCTGTGCAGCGCTCCGTTCACTGATAGCGAGCTGTGTGGAAAAGGGAATAAGGATCGTCCTCCTCTTGAACCGCTTCTCGGAGATCGTTCCCGAGATAACCCATGTCGCTTACATCAAGAATTGCCGGATCATCATGTCGGGCGCAAGGGAGGAACTGCTCGAATCGGAAGCGCTGCGGAGGTTGCATGCCTTCCACTACACGCTCCCCAATGCTCTTCCCGAGGTCGATTGCTTCACCTCCACCTCGCCGCTGCCTGCTGATCTGCCGCTGGTCGTGATGAACGAGGTGGCGGTGCAGTACGGGGACACGATCATCCTGAACAGGCTGAACTGGAGGGTGAATCCCGGTGAGCACTGGAAGATCTCGGGGCCTAACGGAGCCGGCAAGTCCACCCTGCTGGCACTGATCAGCGGCGACCATCCGCAGGCGTACGCCAACGACATCACGCTATTCGGCATCCGGAAAGGATCGGGGGAGAGTGTCTGGGATATCAAGAAACGGATCGGTCTGGTGTCGACCGCCTTGCAGCAGGAATACCGGGTCAGTGTCACCGCCAAGGGGGCCGTGATCTCCGGACTCTTCGATTCGATCGGCGTGTACAGCGAGACCTCGAAGAAGCAGCACGACATCGCCTTGGAGTGGCTGGCAATCCTGCACATGGAAAAGCTGGCCGACGCCCCCTTCAAGTCGCTCTCCTACGGCGAGCAGCGGCTCGTCCTGCTGGCGCGCGCGATGGTGAAGCAGCCGGACCTCCTTATCCTGGATGAGCCGTGCCAGGGGCTGGACGACGTGAACCGGGAGATGGTCCTCAAGCTGATCGATCACCTCGGCTGCACCGGGAGAACACAGCTTCTCTACGTGACCCACCATCCCGAAGACGACATCCCCTGCATCACCAACAGCATGCAGCTCGTTCCGGCTGCTGGTGGTGGCTTCACCGGCGAAATCCTCTAGTGATTACCGATCCGTTTCATCATTCGTCCCCCCCTTGATAAAGGGGGGACAGGGGGGATTGCTTGTCGCTGTTGAGTCTGGCAAAGGGAGCTATGCTGGCATCGCCGATGGTGTTCCCCCTCCCTAACCCTCCCCCTTCGGGAGAGGGGACTATGGACATAGAAGCGACACTGAATATCACCCTAAAGTAACTCTTTCTCATCTGCCGCCCACTCTATTTATCCCTCCACCGGTACTGACAGTTGCTCTTTTATTGCGAACAAGGTTAGTTGCCTGTAACAATTCACCTAAAACGCGTACTTGCTTGATTATTGTGCTGCAAAATGTTACATATGCAGGTTATCTGTAGAATACCATCTCAAAAGAAAGTGCCGCTGATTTAGATTGTTATCTTTGCCGCATTTTCGAAGTCTGGACACAAATGAAACCTATTATTGCCATCGTCGGCCGCCCCAACGTCGGGAAGTCTACCCTCTTCAACAGGCTGGTCGGGCGCCGCAAGGCGATGGTCGACGACATGCCCGGGGTCACCCGGGACCGTAACTACGCGGAGGTTGACCGCTTCGAGCGGCCCTTCATCCTGGTTGACACCGGCGGCTTCGAGCCGGAAACCAGCAACAAGCTCCTGCAGCAGATGCGCGAGCAGTCCCGTTTCGCCATGGAGGAGGCCGACCTGATCCTCTTCATCATGGACGCCCGCGACGGCCTCACCCCGGCAGACCGGGACGTGGTCGAGATGCTGAGAAGGATCGACAAGCCGGTCTTCTACATCATCAACAAGGTGGACGGCGACCGTCACGAGGCGGCGGCTGGCGACTTCTACTCGCTGGGCATCGACCACATCTACACCATCTCTGCCGAACACAACCGCGGCGTCGGCGACATGATGGACGACGTCATGGAGGCGCTGCCGCTGGATACCGGCAAGGGGGGCGACGAGGAGATCACCAAGATCGCGGTGGTCGGACGCCCCAACGTCGGCAAGTCGACCCTGGTGAACCGCCTGGTGGGCTACGAGCGGGTGGTGGCCAACCCCACCGCCGGCACCACCAGGGACGCCATCGACACGCGGTTCATGGTGCACAAGAAGCCCTACCTCCTGATCGATACCGCCGGCATCAGGCGCAAGGGTAAGACCACCGAGAAGATCGAGAAGTACTCGGTGATGGACGCACTGAGGGCAATCGAGCGCGCGGACGTGGTGCTGATCGTTTTGAACGCCGAGGAGGGGGTCACCGAGCAGGACTCCAAGATCGCCGGCTACGCCTACGAGGCCGGGCGCGGCTGCATCTTCGTGGTCAACAAGTGGGATACCCTCACCAAGGACAACTCCTCGATGGGGAAATTCATTGAGGAGATCCGCAGGAGTTTCAAGTACCTGCCGTTCGCGCCCATCCTGTTCGTCTCCGCGACCAGCGGCCAGCGCACCGGCAAGATCATCGAGGAAGTGGACAAGGTCATGGAGCAGTACTCGAAGAGGGTCTCCACCAGCGACCTGAACCGGGTCTTCTCCAAGGCGACCGACGAGAACCACGCGCCGCTCGACCAGGGGAGAAGGGTGAAATTCTACTTCGCCACCCAGGTCGGCACCAAGCCCCCCTCCTTCGTAATCTTCACCAATCGCCCGGAGGGGATCCACTTCTCCTATGAGCGTTACATCATGAACAGGTTTCGGGATGCCTTCCAATTTACCGGTACTCCGCTCAAACTCATTTTCCGCGGCAGGGACCGGAAAGGCGCCTAAATCACCTTTACTTAGTGGATACGATGGTTTAGTATGGCGAGAATTCTGAAACCACCTTTCACATGAGAGAGCAGCGACCATGAGTCTCGTTGGCAATTTGGAAGACCTCGGACTCGGTGAGATCCTCCAGATCGTCAGCCTGAGCAGGAGATCGGGCGTGCTCTCGCTGGAAAGCCGTGGACGGGAGGCGCGGGTCGTCTTCCGCAGCGGCCAGGTGATCCGGGCCACCTCCACCAGCTTTCACCAGAACCTGGGGGAGGTGCTGGTCCAGAAGGGGGTGATCGATCTCCCCACCCTCAAACGCGCCCTGAGCATCCAGGCGGACGAGGGGTTCAGCCAGCTGCTGGGGGTGCTCCTCACCGACCGCTTCGGTGTCAGCCATGACGCCATCGAGACGGTGGTGAAAGAGCTGATCGAGGACGTGGTCTACTCCCTGTTCGCCTGGGCGGAAGGGACCTTCGAGTTCGAACTGCAGGACGTGGCGGAAGGCGACGCCGGCCGCCTCGATGCCGTGCAGTTCATGCTGAAGCAGGGACTCAACCCGCAGTATCTGGCGATGGAAGGGTCGCGCATCATCGACGAGCAGCGGCACCGCGAGGAATCCGGGGGAAACGGCGAGGATGACGCGGCGCCCGAGGAGAATGTCGATCTGGCGTTCGACCTCCTGCAAGCACCGTCTTCCGCCCCGGAAGCCGAGGCTCCCGCCGAGCGCCGGCCCAATCCCATTGAAAATTCTTCTCAGCCGTCGGCAGCTTCGAGCGTCGCGCCTGCCGGTCACGCCGCGGCGAGTCCGGCTGCCACTGTCAGCCACGACCCGTTTGCAGCCGGCCATGATCCGTTTGCTGCGGGCCATGATCCGTTTGCCGCAACTCAGGACCCGTTTGCCGCAGGGCATGGCGCCGGAGCTACGTCCGTTTCTCACGCCGCGGCCGACCCCATTGCTCAGGCCGGCGAGGAGGAGGGTACCCCGCTCGTGCTGGTGGACGACGACCCGTCCACCCTGGAGGCGCTCGCATCCCTGCTCAAGCGTCAGGGGTACCGGGTCGACCCGGTTCAGCGAAGCGAGGACGCCCTGATCAGGGTCGACACCATGTACCGCGAAGGGGTCCGCCCAGCCGTGGTGGTCGATCTGGTCATGCCGAGGATGGACGGCACCGGCATGCTGGGCGGCCTCGAGCTGCTTGAGCTCTTGCGCAACAATTTCCCGGAGCTGCCGGTACTGGCGCTCACCGACCTCCCCGATCAGGACGCGCAGAGAAGGACGCGCGGCATGGGTATCCCGTGGCTTATGAAGCCCGGCAAGGCTGAGCTTAGCGGCGCCCTGCACGAATTCGCCCCCAGGCTCATCGGCGAGCTTGCCAAGGTGGAGGCGGCCGGGGGGCAGGCCGGGCAGGCCGGCATCAATATCGTCGACGAGCTTCGGCTGGAGATGGGTGAGGAACCCGCGTTGCCGGGGCCCCAGCTTAACCGCGGTACCGGCGCTTCTCAGCTGCGCGGGATGCTGGAGGAGCTCAACAACCCGCAGCTCGGGGGGGGCATCATCCTGTTGGTGCTGCGCTTCGCCGCCGAGTTCGTGAACCGGGCGGTGGTGCTGCTGGTCAAGAAGGACGCCATCCAGGGGCTTGGGCAGTTCGGACTGGAAGACAGGGATGGCAGCGCCGATGCCAGGGTCCGCAACCTGCGCATACCGAAAGATGAGCCGTCCCTGTTCAGCTCGGTCCTGGAGAGCCGCTTCCCGCTCAAGGGGGAGATCGACGACTCTGCGTGGACACGTTTCTTTCTGGGTCAGCTGGGCGAGGCACTTCCGTCCGAGATCTTCGTGGGACCCATAGTGAGCGAGGGGAAGGTGGTCGCGGTGCTTTACGGCGACAACCTGCCGGAGCCTAAGCCGATTGGCGACACTGAATCGCTGGAGATTTTCCTGGGCCAGGCCGGGATTGCAATGGAAAAGGCCCTGCTGCAGCGCAGGCTGCAGGACCAAGGACGAGGGGAGAGTT
This sequence comes from Geomonas sp., assembly GCF_035254065.1. Lineage (GTDB taxonomy): Bacteria > Desulfobacterota > Desulfuromonadia > Geobacterales > Geobacteraceae > Geomonas. The sequence goes on along the minus strand of NZ_DATFBA010000299.1, from coordinate 20,697 downwards.
GACGTGAAGAGGATACTCATAGCAGAAGATTCCAACACCATGCGCTCCATGCTGGTCTCTACCATTGATGAACTGGAGAAGTACGCCATCGTGGAGGCGGCCAGCGGCTTCGAAGCGTTGCGGCTTTTGCCTCGCGAGAAGGTCGACCTGATCATCACCGACATCAACATGCCGGACATCAACGGCCTGGAGCTGATCAGCTACGTGCGCAACAATCCCAACTACGCCTCCATACCGCTCTTCATCGTCTCCACCGAGAGCGGCGACAAGGACCTCGAGAAGGGGCGCGCGCTGGGGGCGAACGAGTACCTGATAAAGCCTTTCGACCCGGTCAAGCTGCAGGAACTGATCTGCAAGTATCTCGATTAGAGGCAACTCCGACCCTTCGACGGGCTCAGGGTGAACGGCGTCAAGGGGCGCCCTTCGACGGGCTCAGGGCGAACGGTTTTTAAAGGCTGGAACTGTGATGGCATCCGTTCGTGCCGAGCTGGTGGAGGGCATGAACGAAACCTTGTGATGTTTAAGTTCAGGAAAGAACGGAAGAGTCATGAGCGCTGAGGAAAACATTGGAAAGGCGGTCAAGGACTTCTTGGCCGAGGCTGAGGAGATCCTGGACCAGCTGAGCCTGGACCTGGTGGGGCTGAGCGATTGCGCCGACGGCGGGGAGTGCAGCCCGGACCTGGTGAACTCCGTGTTCCGCGCCGCCCACTCCCTCAAGGGGCTGGCGGGCATGTTCGGCTTTTCGGAGATCGCGGAGCTCGGCCACCACCTGGAGAACCTGCTGGACGCCCTCCGGCTGGGGAAGGTGGAGCTCGACCAGTCGGTGGTGAGCGCCCTGTTCGAAGCGACCGAGCTGCTGGGCATCCTGGTGAGAAACGCCGGCGAGACGGGCGCTGAGCCGGTCGACCTCTCCGGCGCCATGCAGCGCATCAACGACTGCCTGACCGCCAAGCCCAAGGCGGCCAAGGATTCGCCGCTCTCCCGCCTGAACATCCCCGAGCGGGTGCTGAGCTCCATGACGGAGTACGAGGAGCACCGCCTGCTGGAGAACGTGAAGAAGGGGCGCAGCATCTACTCGATCCGGGTCTCCCTGCTGCTGTCCAGCTTCGACTCCGAGCTGATGGAGCTCACCGAGCAGCTCAAGCAGGTGGGGGAGGTGATCAGCACGCTCCCCTCGGCCTCCGGCGGGCTCGACTCCGGGATCGACTTCGAGATCCTGTTCGGCTCCGAGCTGGGGGTGGAGGAACTCACCCCCCTCATCGACCGCGAGCACCTGACCATCACCCGCTTCGGCGGCGAGGAGAAGAAGGAGGAAAAGGCGGCGCTTCCCGTGGAGTTCACTCCCCTCGCGCTCTCCGTGGAGGATGAGGGGCCGCAGACGGCGTCTTCCGAGGGTTCGGTCAGCGCCAAGAGCATGAGCCGCACGGTCCGGGTCGACATCGGCAAGCTCGACCTCCTGATGAACATCGTCGGCGAGCTGGTGCTCTCCCACTCGATGATCGCCGAGGTGGCCGCCAAGATGCGCCGCGACGGCATGATCGTGCCGGCCCAGGAGCTGAACAAGGCCGCCAAGGGGCTGGAGAAGAAGCTCTCCGAACTGCAGAAGGGGGTCATGGAGATCAGGATGATCCCGGTCGGCCAGCTGTTCGAGAAGATGACCCGCATCATCCGCAAGATCTCCCGCGAGCAGGGGAAGAAGGTCGAACTGAAGCTGTTCGGCGCCGAGACCGAGCTCGACAAGCTGATCATCGAGGACATCTCCGACCCGGTCATGCACATCGTGCGTAACGCCATCGACCACGGCATCGAGACCCCGGAAGAGCGTTTGGCCGCCGGCAAGGACGAGAAGGGGACCATCACCCTTTCCTCCTTCCAGAAGGGGAACCACGTGGTCATCCAGATCGACGACGACGGCGCCGGCATCGATCTCGCTCGCGTGCGCCAGAAGGCGGTCCAGCGCGGCCTGATCAGCTCCCCCTTCGACGTGAGCGACAAGGAGGCCCTGGAGCTGATCTTCCTCCCCGGCTTCTCCACCTCCGAGACCATCTCCGAGATCTCCGGGCGCGGCGTCGGCATGGACGTGGTGCGCACCAACATCGCCGCCCTCTCCGGCATGATCGACCTGGACAGCTTCCCCGGCAAGGGGACCCGCGTCACCATCACCCTCCCCATCACCCTCGCCATCATCAAGGCGCTCATCATCACCACCGCCGGACGCACCTACGCCCTGCCCATCACCTCGGTGCTGGAGAGCATCATCGTGGAGAGGAGCGAGATCAGGACGGTGGAGAGGAAGGAGGTCATCCAGCTTCGCGAGGCCACCCTGCCGCTGCTCAGGCTTTCCGAGTTCTTCCAGCTCCAGGGTGGCGAGGCCCCGCCGCAGAGCTTCTACGTGGTGGTGGTCGGGGTCGCCGAGAAGCGGCTGGGACTGGTGGTTGACGACCTGCTCGGCCAGCAGGACATCGTGATCAAGTCGATCGGCGAGACCTTCGCCGGCTTCAAGGGGATCTCCGGGGCGGCCGACCTGGGCGACCAGCGAACCATCCTGGTGCTGGACGTGGGGAGCGTGATAGGCGAGGCGACTCGCGGGAGTGCCTGATGTACAAGGAGTTCTACGGTCTTCTCGAGAAGCCGTTCAGCAAGACACCTGATCCGCGCTTCCTCTACATGAGCTCCGGTCACCGCGAGGCGCTGGCCAGGCTCGAGTACGCGGTGGAGGAGAGCGAGATCGCCCTTTTGACCGGCGAGATCGGCTGCGGCAAGACCACCATCTCGCGCGCCCTGATGGACAAGATGGGGGATGATTACCACTTCCTGTTCGTCTTCAACCCGCGCCTGACCAGCGATGAGCTCCTGAGGGTGATCGCCTCGGGTCTGGAGGTGGGGAGCCCGTCGCTGCAGAAGGACGAGCTGTTGCGGGAGATCACCAGCGCGCTCTACCGGCTGCACGGCGAGCGGCGCATCCCGGTGGTGGTGATCGACGAAGCCCAGATGATCCCCAGCCGCGACCTGTTCGACGAGATCCGGCTGTTGACCAATTTCCAGCTGGACGACAAGAACCTGGTGAGCGTGATCCTCATGGGGCAGCCGGAGCTTCGGACCATGCTGGCCTCGCCGGTCTACGAGCCGTTCAGGCAGCGCATCTCGCTCAACTTCCATCTGGCCCCGCTGGGGCTGGACGAGACGCTGGAATACCTCGACTTCCGGGTGATGGCGGCCGGGGGCGCGCCGGGACTGTTCACCCCGGACGCGGTGCAGCGGATTTACGAGCTCTCCGGCGGGGTGCCGCGCAGGATCAACTCGGTCGCCACCAACGCGCTTTTGATCGGCTTCGGCAGGGATGCCGCCCTGATCGACGCCTCCATCATCGAGGAGACCGCGGCCGAACTGGTGTAGCTGGGCGGGCCGAGGGTAAATGGGCGCTGAAGAGGTTCTTTAAAGAAGAGTAGCAGGCAGCAATCTGGTGCAGGAGTCGCAGATGAATCTCGCGGAGATCAGAAGAAAGGCGCAGAGGGGGGAGATGGCGGATACTACGCCGGTCACGCCCCCCGCCGTCGCCGCGCCCAAGCCGGCGCCGCAGCCGTCCGTTCCGGCCTCGGCCTCCACCCCGGAGCCCCCTCCGGCGTCCACTTCGATGCCCGATCCGGAGCCGGTAGCCGGCCTGGAATGGGAGCCGGAGCCGCGCGCAGCTGCGACGGCACCTGCCATGGAATGGGAGCCCGCTCCGGCCGCAGCGGCCGCGGCACCCGCCATGGAGTGGGAACCGGAGCCGGTGGCAGCAGTACCGGCGCCGGCAGCCGCACCCGCGCCGGCGTCTGCCCCGGCCCCCGCAGCCGTCCCCTTCGAGTGGCCTGCCGAGCCGGTGGGTGAGCTGCTCCCGGGCGACTTCAGCCTCCCTGATGAGTCGGACCGCTTCGATCCGGCCGCCGTCATCCTGAGGGGAAGGGAAACCGCCTCCGCGGGCGAGGATATCTCCCTTGCCGAGGAGGTCGGCACCGCCACCAGCCTGGAGCTCCTTTGCTTCAAGGTGGCCGGCGAAGAGTACGCCATCAGCATCATGGACATCAAGGAGATCATCAAGCCGCGCGAGGTGACCGAGGTGCCCCGGGTCCCCTCCTTCGTGCGGGGGGTGCTCTCCCTGCGCGGCATCATCATCCCGATCTTCGACATGCGCCTCAGGCTGGGTCTGCCGGGTGCGCACGCTTCCGAGCGCGAGCGGGTGATCGTGGTGAGCCGGCAGAGCGGTTTCTGCGGGGTGCTGGTCGACGAGGTGGTCCAGGTGGTGCGCATCCCGGAGGTGGGGATCGAGCCGCCGCCGGTGGTTTTGGAAGGGATCGACCGGGACTTCGTGCAGGGTATCGGCCGGGTGGGCGGCCGCATGCTGATCCTGCTCGACATGGAGAAGGTGCTGGACGTCAGCCTGGTTTAACAAGGAGTCGGCATGGCAAAGGACAGGATCCTGGTAGTCGAGGACGAGGAGAGCCTTCTCAAGCTGGAGACCATCCTGTTCACCTCCAAGGGTTACGAGGTGACCGGGGTGCAGGACGGCAGCCTGGCGCTGGCCGAGGTGGAGAGGAGCGCACCGGACCTGGTGGTGCTGGACATCATGCTCCCCGGGCTGGACGGTTTCGAGGTCTGCCGCCAGCTCAAGGAGAACCCGGCCACCAGCTGGATTCCGGTGGTCATGCTGACCGCCAAGAAGAGCAGCCAGGACCTCGAGCGGGGCAAGACGGTCGGGGCCGACGCCTACATCACCAAGCCGTTTAAATCGGTGAAGGTGCTCGAAGTGATCGACGGGCTGATCAAGTCGAGTCGTGCCAACAAAGGAGGGGGGCGGTGAAGCAGGAACTGCAGGAGTTACAGGTCGCCTGTCTCAGGATGGATGAGGGGCTGTACGCCGTCGACATCATGCGCATCAGGGAGATCATCCGGCTCCCCAAGCTGGCTCCCCTGCCACGGGCGCTCCCCTTCGTGGAAGGGGTGATCAACCTGCGCGGACAGGTGATCCCGGTGGTCGATCTCAGGAAGCGCTTCGGGCTCCCCCCGCTGGAGAACCGGGAAACGTCCCGGCTGCTGATCCTCTCCATGGCCGGCCAGTCGCTGGGGCTGATCGTGGACGAGGTGACCGAGATGATCACCGTGCCGGTCCGCGAGCTGAAGCCGCCGCCGCGCGGCGTGCGGTTGGTGGGGGGCGAATACATGGTCGGGCTCTTCCTGGTCCAGGAGGTCCCCGTCATGCTGCTCAACATCGACGCGCTGCTGACCTTCAAGGAAATGGCCGAGCTGGGCTACCTGACGCCCTCGCAGGGGCAAACCTCCCATAACGAAAAGAGCGCCGCATGCTGATAATCTGCCCGAACTGCAAGAAACGATTTGAAGTCGACCCCTCCAAGCTGGGGGAGGCCCTGAAGCTCCGCTGCTCCAGCTGCCGTGCGGTCTTCAAGCTGGTCAAGAAGAGCGCCCCGGCGCCCACCCCGGCACCCGAACCGCCGCAGGCTGCACCGCCGAGGCCGGAGGCGCCGGTCAGCCCGGCAGTCGAGGTCCCCGTGCAGGCTCCGCCGCCCCAGCCCTCCGCCCAGGCCGCGCCCGGCGCCGGCCGGCGTTTGAAGGTGGTGGTCGCCAACGAGAGCGCCCCCTTCTGCGAGGCGGTCCGCAAGGTGCTCGCCGAGGAGCCGTTCGAGGTGGAGAGCTGCAACGACGGCAAGGTGGCCCTGGAGACCGTGGAGCGGATCATTCCCGACGTGCTCCTTTTGGACGTGGCGCTCCCCACCATGTTCGGCTTCGAGGTCTGCGAGCGGGTCCGGCAGAACCCGGCCCTGGCGAAGGTGAAGATCGTGCTGATCGCCTCCATCTACGACAAGACCCGCTACAAGAGGTCCCCCAACTCCCTCTACGGCGCCGACGACTACATAGAGAAGCACCACATCCCGGACTCGCTGGTGCCGATGGTCTACCGGCTGGCCTCCGGGACGCTTCCCGCCGCGCCCATGCCGACCGAGAGCGATCTGGCCGAGCAGGAGGAGACCCGCTCCCGGCTCCGCCAGGCCGAGGTGCGCGAGACCACCGAGGAGAGCAGCTCCCCTGCCACGGTGGCCGCCGCCCATGCCGAGCCGCCGCAGGAGTTCGTGAACCTGAACCAGAGCCGGACGCAGGTCCAGGCCGCCAGCCCGGCAGCCCCCGCTCTTGCCCCGGCTGCCGAGCCGGATCCCTTCGAAAGCGCCGCCTTCGACGAGCCGGCCCCCGCCGCCGCGGAACCCTTCGCCGGGCTCTCCGCCAGCTCCGACAGCGTAGCGTTCCAGGAGGTCGATCCCTTTGCGGAGCTGGCCCGGGAGCTGGCCGCCCCGCCGGCTCCCCCCGCCCCCCCCCAGCTTTCCGAGGCGGAGGTGAAGGCCAAGCGCCTGGCCCGCATCATCGTCTCCGACATCGTGCTCTACAACCAGGCCAAGGTCGAGCAGGGGGTGCGGGAGAATACCTTCTACGAGCTTCTGGCCGACGACATCAAGGAAGGCGAGCGCCTCTACCGGCAGCGGGTCTCCGAGCAGGTGAGGGCGTCGACCAGCTTCCTGAAGGACGCCTTCGAGGATCTCATCGCCAAGAAACGCGCCGAGCTGCGCATTTAGGAGTGTCACCTGCTGAGTAACCTGGAAGAAATAGCTGCCGAACTGCACTCTGCGGACGAGGAAGCGAGACGGCTGGCGGTGGTGGAACTCTCCCGCCACCCCCTGGCGCTCACCCTGCCGCTGCTTTTCACCGCCATGGGCGACGAAAGCTGGCGTGTCCGCAAGGAGGCGGTGGCCGTGCTGGTCGCGGCCGAGCCGGTGGGCGACGAGGCGGTCGAGGGGCTGATCAGGCTCCTGCGCTCCTCCGACAACGCGGGGCTCAGGAACTCGGCCGTGGAGTCCCTGGAGCGACTGGGGGGGGTGGCGGTGGAGCCGCTTTGCCGCTACCTGGACGATCCCGACCACGACCTCAGGAAGTTCGTGATCGACGTGCTGGGGAGCATCCGCTGCGCCTCCTGCGTGCCGCTGCTGGTGAAGGCGCTGAAGGATTCCGATCCCAACGTCCGGGTGGCTGCGGCCGAGAATCTGGGCAAGATCGGCGATACCGCCGCGGTCCCTGCCCTTTTGGCGGTGCTGGCCGAGGACGAGATCTGGCTGAAGTTCACCGTGCTGGACGCGTTGGCGCTGATCGGTGCTCCGGTTCCGTTTTCCGCGCTCGCCCCGCTGCTTTCCGAGCGCCTGTTGAGACGGGCGGTCTACGACTGCCTGGGTGCCCTGGGGGACCACTCCGCCCTCCCGCTCCTTTTCCAGGGGCTCGAGGAGAAGGGGAGAAGCCCCCGCGAGTCGGCCGGCGCCGCGCTCATGCGGGTGCGGGAGCGGCTCGCCGAGGATGAGGCGCACTCCCTGGTGGACCTGCCGCTCAAGGCGCTCAAGGGGACCGCCGCCGCCGAGGGGCTCATCGTCTCCTTGGAGGGGGCCGATCCCAACAACCTGGAACCGCTGGTCAGGCTGGCGGGGATCCTGGGGGACGAGCGGGCCACCGTCCCCCTCTTGGCGGTCTCCCGCCAGGAAAAACTGAGGAAGGCATGTCTGGAGGCCTTCCGCTCCATCGGGGCTGAGGCCGTTCCCCAGCTCTCCTGCCGCTATGCCGATGCGCAGGATGCCGAGCGCGCGGTCATCGCCTCCCTGCTGGGCGAGTTGGGGAGCCGTGAGGCCCTCCCCCTGCTGCTGGCTGCCCTCGACGAGGAGTCGCCGGAACTGCGGGCGGCCTGTGCCGGGGCGCTCGGCAAGCTGGCCGTCGAGGGAGCCACCGGCAGGCTGGCCGAACTTCTGGACGACGCCGCCCCCACTGTGCGCCAGGCGGCCCTGGACGCCCTGCAGCGGCTGACCGCCAGCGACCCGGAGGGGGTGGCCGAGCTCTGCGCCCGGCTGGTGGTGTCGGCTTCCTCCGTCAGCAGGCGCTACGCCGCTCTTCTGCTGGCCGGGCTCGCCGACGGCGACCGCCTCTCGCTGCTCGCCAAGGACGAGGACCCTTCGGTGCGCAGGGCGGCGGTGGCCTCCCTTGCCCGGGTGAAGCTTCCGCAGGTGGTAGGCTATCTGGCCATGGCGCTCTCCGACGAGGATGCCGAGGTGCGGCTGGCGGCCGCCCAGGCCCTCTCCGAGCTGGGAGGCCCCCAGGTGCTGGACCCGCTTCTGCTCGCGCTGGGCGACCCCGATCCCTGGGTGCAGACCGCTGCCCTGAAGGGGCTGAGCTCGCTGGCCGACCCCTCCGCGCTCCCCGGCGTCAAGGCGCTCCTTACCCGTGCGCGGGGGCCGGTGCTGATCGCCGCGCTTTCCGCTTTGGCCGCTATCGGCGGCGAGCAGGAGTCCGCCGCCATTGAGGCCGCCCTTGCCGACGGCGACGAGGAGGTGGTGGAGGCGGCGATCGGCATCATGACCGGATTCGGTGCCGGCTGGATCGAGGAGCACTGGCAGGCTTTGACCGCGCACCCCCACTGGGTGGTGCGGCGCTCCTTCGCGCGGGCAGCGGCCCAGCTGCTCGGCGCGCAGGCGCTCCCCATCCTGGATATCGCCTTGGCCAAGGAGACCGATCCCCTGGTCAGGGGGGAGATCGTCGGATTGATCGGCAGGTTATAGCGATGTTATTGAGCGAACCCTCACAACAGCTGACGGATGAGGAATTCCGCCTGATCAGGGACCTGATCTACAACCATTGCGGCCTCTACTTCGATACGGACAGCAAGTACCTGCTGGATCGCCGACTGCTGCAGCGGGTCTCCCTGCACGGTCTCTCCGGTTTCCGCGAGTACTACCAGTTTCTGAAGTACGACCGGCGAAAGGATGAGGAGATCTCCGACATCATGGATATCCTCACCACCAACGAGACCTACTTCTTCCGGGAAGCCTTCCAGCTGAAGGCCTTCACCGACGAGATCCTTCCGGAGCTCAAGCAGGTGAAGGAGCGGGAGAAGACGCTCAGGATCTGGAGCGCTGGCTGTTCCACCGGCGAGGAGCCCTACACCATCGCCATGCTGATGCTGGAGATGAACTGCTTCCACGGCTGGCGCATCGAGATCGTCGGCAGCGACATCAGCCAGCGGGTCGTGCAGCACGCGCGCAAGGGGGTCTACACCAAGTCCTCCTTCCGCTGCACCGAGGAGCGCTACCTGCACCGCTACTTCACCCCGGTGGAGGGGGGCTACCGCATCAACGACGAGGTGCGCGAACTGGTCACCATCACCCACATGAACCTGTTCGACGCCAACCGGCTGGCGCTTTTGGGGAAGATGGACGTCATCTTCTGCCGCAACGTGATCATCTACTTCGACGAGGCCTCCAAGAAGAGGGTCATCGAGGCGTTTCACAACACCCTAAGGAGCGGGGGCTATCTGCTGCTCGGCCACTCCGAGTCGCTGATGAACATCTCCACCGCGTTTGCCCTGCGTCATCTGAAAAACGACATGGTCTACCAGAAATCGGCAGCAACCCTCGGCGGAGCGCTCAGGTGAAAAAGATACGGGTAGTAGTGGTCGACGATTCGGCCTACAACAGGCGCGCCATCACCAAGATGCTGGAGGAGCTTTCCGGGGTCGAGGTGGTGGGCTACGCCACCAACGGCGAAGAGGGGATCCGCCGGGTGATCGACCTGACGCCGGACCTGGTAACCCTCGACCTCGAGATGCCCAGGATGGACGGCTTCACCATGCTGCGCATCCTGATGGCCTCCTCACCGGTGCCGGTGATCGTGATCAGCTCGACCGCCGGCGACGAGAAGGTCTTCAAGGCGCTGGAATTGGGCGCGGTCGATTTCATCGCCAAGCCGACCACCATCATCTCCGAGGAGCTCCTGAAGATCCAGGCCGACCTGCACGAGAAGGTGCAGGCGGTCTTCAAGCTGAACATGGCGATCGTGAAGAAGACCTGCGAGCCGGTCCGGCCGCCGGTCGAGCCCGCCGCCGCTCCCCAGCGGCCGGTGGCGGCCACCCTGGACGTGGTGGCCATCGGCTCCTCCACCGGAGGGCCGCCCGCCCTGCAGCGGATCCTGGGCGCCTTCCGGGAGCCGCCCCCCTTCGCCATGGTGATCTCCCAGCACATGCCGTCGGGGTTCACCAAGACCTTCGCCGACCGCCTGAACCGCACTACCGGCTGCGAGGTGCGCGAGGCCCAGGACGGCGACGAGGTGCTGCCGGGGAGGGTGCTGATCGCCCCCGGCGGAAGGAACCTCACCTTCGTGAGGATGGGGGACAAGGTGGTGGCCCGGGTGGTGGCGCCCGTGAAGGAGGACCGCTACGTCCCCTGCGTGGACACCATGTTCACCTCCTGCGCGAACATCTACGGCAGCCGCATGCTGGCGGTGGTGTTGACCGGCATGGGGAACGACGGTGCCAAGGGGGTACGGGACGCCAAGCGCTTCGGCGCGCAGGTGGTGGCCGAGAGCGAGGAATCATGCGTGGTGTTCGGCATGCCGCGCGAGGCGATAGCGACCGGACTGGTGGATCGGGTGGTTCCCATCGACCAAATGGTGCGGGAGATCCTCTTCAGGACGGGGCTCTCGCTGTTTGTTTGATCAACATCGATTACCGGGGTGTGTATGCAAAAGGACGATGAACGGTTGGTTCACAGCAGGGGCGAGGAGTTCCTTGCCGTTTTCAAGAAGGGGGCCGAGTTCACCCAGGAGCTCCTGAGGGAGAACGAGCGGCTGCGCTTCCGCCTGCTGGAACTGGAAGGCCAGGGAGGCCCGGCAGTCGGCGAGGGCTCGCCCGCCGAGGTGCAGCGGCTCGCCGAGCGGATCGCCAACCTCGAGCAGGAGAAGCAGGAGATCCTGGGGCGCATCAAGCAGGTCGAGGCCGAGAACCAGGACTTCGCGGCGCGCTACCTGGAGGTGGAGGACGAGAACAACAACCTCGCCAACCTCTACATCGCGAGCTACCAGCTGCACTCCACCCTCGACTTCAAGGAAGTGCTCCAGATCATCACCGAGATCATCATCAACCTGATCGGCGCCGAGGAGTTCGCCATCCTCCTTCTGGATGAGAAGAGCGACGAGCTGCAGGCGGTGGCGACCGAGGGGGTTGAGCGGAGCGAGATCCCACACCAGAGGCTGGGCAAGGGGATCATGGGCGAGGTGGCCTCCTCGGGCGAGAACTACTTCGTGGAAGACGTCGAGGGGTACCAGCGCGACTTCGCCTCGCCGATGGTCTGCATACCGCTCAAGATCAAGGAGCACGTGATCGGCGTGTTGGCCATCTACTCGCTCCTCATGCAGAAGAAGCAGTTCGCCCCCGTGGACTACGAGCTCTTCACGCTGTTGGCCGGGCACGCCGCCACCGCCATCTTCAGCTCCAGGCTGTACAGCGATTCCGAACGGAAGCTCTCGACCATCCAGGGATTCATTGATCTGTTGACGAAATAGCAGTTGTATTTGGGGGGATTTTTTACATGTCAGAATACAATGTCTTGATAGTCGAGGACTCGCCCACCATGAGGCAGTTGATCGCCTTCGCCCTCAAACGGATCCGTGGCGTCAGGATCGTGGAGGCGAATGACGGGGTGGACGGGTTGAAGAAGCTCTCTTCCGAGCGTTTCGACCTGATCCTCACCGACATCAATATGCCGATCATGGACGGTCTCAAGCTGGTGAGCCTGGTGAGAAACGACGGCAACTACAAGACCATCCCTATCGTGGTGATCACCACCGAGGGTGCCCAGGAGGATCGCGAGCGGGCGCTGGCCTTGGGGGCCAACGACTACATCACCAAGCCGATCCAGCCCACCAAGATCCTGGATGTGGCCAAGACCCTTCTGAAGATCGCCTAGCACTTGTCCCGGCTGGCTTGTGGAGGTCCCCGCGCGGGGCGCCTTGCTTTGCCTTCGGGGCAAAGGCCCAAGCGTCACGGCGCCGAGAGCGGCCACTTGAGGCCGCCCCTGCCAGGTACTCTCCGTCCGAACGTCCCCTCTCCCGAAGGGGGAGGGCCAGGGAGGGGGAGCGCTGCCCGTCACGGAAATCGTTGGTTCTGCTACTACTCACCCCCTTCTCCGGAAGGGGCGCTTTTTTGTACCGGCCTAAAATCTGAAATCATATATAATGCATCGGACAAAATCGATGCAGGAAGGTGACCCTAATGGAAGAAAGATACAACCCCAAAGTTGTTGAAGATAAATGGCAGGGCTTCTGGGCCGAGCACAACAGCTTCAAAGCCACCGAAGACGCCTCCCGGAAGAAGTACTACCTGCTGGAGATGTTCCCCTACCCGTCCGGCAAGATCCACATGGGACACGTCAGGAACTACTCGATCGGCGACGTGATCGCCCGTTTCAAGAGGATGCAGGGGTACAACGTGCTGCACCCGATGGGATGGGACGCCTTCGGTATGCCGGCCGAGAACGCCGCCATCCAGAACAAGAGCCATCCCGCCAAGTGGACCTACGAGAACATCGCCTACATGCGCGGCCAGCTGAAGACCCTCGGCCTCTCCTACGACTGGGACCGCGAGCTCGCCACCTGCGACCTCGACTACTACAAGTGGGAGCAGAAGATCTTCCTGGAGATGTACGAGAAGGGGCTCGCCTACAAGAAGATGTCCCCGGTCAACTGGTGCCCGAAGTGCGAGACCGTGCTCGCCAACGAGCAGGTCGAGGACGGCTGCTGCTGGCGCTGTGACAGCACCGTTGAGCAGAAGGAGCTCAACCAGTGGTCCTTCGCAATCACCAACTACGCGCAGGAGCTTTTGGACGACACCTACAAGCTGGCCGGCTGGCCGGAGCGGGTGCTCATCATGCAGCGCAACTGGATCGGCCGCAGCGTCGGCTGCGAGATCGACTTCCCGGTGGAAGGCGGCATGTCCAAGATCAAGGTGTTCACCACCCGCCCGGACACCCTCTTCGGCGCCACCTTTATGTCGCTGGCCGCCGAGCACCCGATGGCCCAGCAGCTCGCCACCCCTGAGCAGCGCGAGGCGGTGGAGGCCTTCATCGACAAGGTGAAGAAGACCGACCGCATCAAGCGCGGCTCCGAGGACCTGGAGAAGGAAGGGGTCTTCACCGGTTCCTACTGCATCAACCCGGTCACTAACCAGAAGATGCCCATCTTCCTCGCCAACTTCGTGCTGCTCGAGTACGGCACCGGCGCCGTCATGGCCGTGCCGACCCACGACCAGCGCGACTTCGAGTTCGCCAAGAAGTACGACCTGACGCTCAAGGTGGTCATCAACCCGGAAGGGGTGAGCCTCGACCCGGCCACCATGACCGAGGCCTTCACCACCGAGGGGGTGATGGTCAACTCCGGCCGTTTCGACGGCATCTCCAACACCGAGGCGAAGGAGGCGATCGCCGACTTCCTGGAGAAGGAAGGGATCGGCAAGAAGACCGTCAACTTCCGCCTGCGCGACTGGGGCATCTCCCGCCAGCGCTACTGGGGCAACCCGATCCCGGTGATCAACTGCGACATCTGCGGCGTGGTGCCGGTTCCTGCTAACGACCTGCCGGTGGTGCTCCCCATGGACGCCGCCTTCACCGGCGAAGGGGGCAACCCGCTGGCCAAGGTGGAGAGCTTCGTGAACTGCACCTGCCCGCAGTGCGGCGGCGCAGCAAGGCGCGAGACCGATACCATGGACACCTTCGTGCAGTCCTCCTGGTACTTCCTCAGGTACTGCTCGCCCAAGTTCCAGGCCGGCCCGCTGGACCGCGAGAAGGTGGAAGCCTGGATGCCGGTCGACCAGTACATCGGCGGTATCGAGCACGCGGTCCTGCACCTGCTCTACGCGCGCTTCTTCACCAAGGTGCTGCGCGACTTGGGCTACTGCAACGTGGACGAGCCGTTCTCCAACCTGTTGACCCAGGGGATGGTGATCAAGGACGGCGCCAAGATGAGCAAGTCCAAGGGGAACGTGGTCGACCCCAACGCCCTCATCGAGCGCTACGGCGCCGATACCGCCCGCCTCTTCTCCCTGTTTGCGGCACCTCCCGAGAAGGACCTCGACTGGAGCGACCAGGGTGTGGACGGCAGCTACCGCTTCTTAAGCCGCGTCTGGCGCCTGGTCTTCGAGGTGCTCCCCGCCATTAAAAATGCGGGGGGCGTCGATCCGGCCGCGCTTTCCGGCGAGGCCAAGAACCTGCGCCGCGCCGTGCACAAGACCATCAAGAAGGTCACCGAGGACGTCGAGGACCGCTTCCATTTCAACACGGCCATCGCCGCCGTCATGGAGCTCGTCAACTCCATCCAGGCCTTCAACCAGAAGGCCGCTCCCGAGAACGTGGCCGTGGTGCGCGAGGCGGTGGAATCGGTGGTGCGGCTTCTGGCCCCCTTCGTGCCGCACTTCGCCGAGGAGCTCTGGTCCGAGCTCGGCCATGCCGAGTCGCTGGATCAGGCCGGCTGGCCCGGCTATGACGCCGAGGCCACCGTCGACGAGGAGATCACCGTCGTCATCCAGGTGAACGGCAAGCTGAGAAGCAAGCTGACCGTGGCCCCGGACATCGCCGAGGAGGAAGCCAAGGCCCAAGCCCTCGCCGACGACAAGGTCAAGCAGTTCCTGGAAGGGAAGAGCGTCAAGAAGGTGGTCTACGTTCCCGGCAGGCTGGTCAACATCGTTGTCGCCTAAGGGAGTCGGATTCGTGATGAGCAGGGCCCTTCAGCTGAAGGTCGTGTGTGCGCTGCTGCTGGTGATGGGGCTCATCGCCGGCTGCGGCTACCACGCAGTCACGCCGCGCGGCCCGCTGGCGGACGGCAAGGGGGTCAACATCACCCTCTTCACTAACAAGACCTACCGTTCCGGACTGGAAGGGACGCTGGCCCGGGCCATGGTGGACGAGTTCGCTCTGAGAAACGGCAATGTGCTGCCGCGCGAGAAGGCGCAGCTCGAGCTGGTCGGCGTGATCAACTCCTACAGCACCGTGGCGGTCTCCTTCAGTTCCCAGAACACCATCAAGGAGTACCGGGTGATCATCACCGTGCAGGCGACCCTGCGGGAGCAGCAGACCCAGAAGGTAGTCTGGAAGGGAGACCTGAGCGAAAGCCAGACCTTCCCGGTTAACCAGAACCTCGCCCTGCAGCAAAATGCCGAGGAGGCCGCCGCCGTCAAGGCCTGCCGCAGGATCTCCGAGGACGTCTGGGTGAGGATAGGCGAAGCCTACTGAAGCAGGCAATCAAGGTGTGGCAAACCTCAAGCCGCCCAGTCAGCCCAGGCTGCCGGGCGGCTTTTTAGCAGCCACCTTTCCGAAATAAGATTCAGATGTCCGACAGTCCCCTCTCCCGTCGGGAGAGGGCTAGGGTGAGGGAAGCCGGCTTGCAGGATCACTCTCACGGGCAGTTGAAAGGAGCACGCAATGGCCAACCAGGACGTACGCTGGCAGCAGCGATTCGCGCAGTTTGAGAAGGCATTTCTTCTGCTGCAGGATGCGATCTCTATTGAAAAACCGTCCATCGTCGAGCGCGCTGGCCTGATCCAATTCTTTGAAATGGCCTTCGAACTTGGCTGGAAACTCCTTAAGGATTTTGAGGAGGCGGAAGGGTTTGAGGTAAAAAGCCCGAGGGACGCAATCAAGCAGGCGTTCCAGTCCAATATCGTGAGTGCAGGCCATGACTGGATAGATGCTTTGGAAGACAGGAATCTCACCACACATACCTACAACGAAGAAACGGCGATTGCTGTGGAGGAGAAGATCAGGACAAAATACTTCCCTCTTTTGCAGCAGCTCTATCTGCATTTCCGCAACAAGTGAGCACCCGATCAATGCCATACGGTCTGCTGGACAGAGATATCTATTACATCCTTGATGCCATCAAGGCCTTACCTGAAATCAGCGAGGTTGTGCTGTTTGGGTCACGGGCCAAAGGACGTCATAAGGCGGGGTCGGATGTCGACCTAGCCATAAAGGGAACTTCCGTTTCCTACGACACCGCCGTCAGGCTTGCCGACATCCTCAATGAAGAGAAACCCCTGCCATATTTTTTCGATGTCATCCACTATGAAAGCATTCGTGAGCCACGTTTGCTTGAACATATCGACCGCGTGGGTGTGGTTCTGTACAGCAAAGAGGAAGCTACATGAAGCCGGAAGAGTTCAATAGAGCTGTGGATCAGGGGGAAATCGCGCCTCTGTACCTTCTGTACGGCGAGGAGCCGTACCTGGTCGAGCGGGCGGTCAAGAAGCTTATGGATCGCCTGGTCGATCCCGGCTTTCGCGACTTCAACCTGAACGTGTTCTACGGCAACGAGTGCAAGGGCGACGAGGTGTTCAGCGCGGCCCAGACGTTGCCGATGTTCGCCGATCGCCGGGTAGTGCTGGTGAAGAAGGGAGGTGATCTCCCCGCCGCCGCCCAGGAGATCCTGCTCGGCTACATCCAGGATCCGTCGCCCTCCACCACCCTGATCCTGCAGGCCGAAAAGGTTGACGGCCGCAAGAAGTTCTTCGCCGATTTCAAGAAGAAGGGTGAGTGGGTGGAGTTCAAGCGTCCCTACGAGAACCAGCTGGGGCCGTACGTGCGTGACGAGGTGCGCGCGGCGGGCAAGCGGATCGATGGCGCGGCCGCCGAACTGCTTGGCTACCTGGTGGGGAACAACCTTCAGGAACTGGTCTCCCAGATCGAGAAGCTCTGCATCTACTGCGGGAAGAAAGAGCAGATCACCATTGAGGACGTGAAGGCGATCGTCTCCGACACCAAGGTGGAAAGCGTCTTCGAATTCACCGACGCGCTCGGTTCCAAGGACCTCCCCAAGGCGTTGCGGCTGTTGACCACCCTGCTGCAGGACGGCGAGGCCCCATTGAAGGTGTTGGGGGGAGTGGCGCGGCATTATAGGCAGCTATGGCAGGTGCGGGAGCTGATGGACAGGAAGGTCCCTTCCTCGGAACTGGCCAAGGCCGCCGGCATCAATCCCTACTTCCTGAAGAAGGTGACTGACCAGGCGCGGAACTATCAGGTGGGAGAGCTGAAGCTCGTTTTCAAGCGGATGCTGGAGCTGGACCAGGCCTTCAAATCCGGCGGCATAGAGGACGCTCTCTTCGAGCGCTTCGTGATCGACACCTGCAGGAAATGATGGGACTCCATCCTCCTCTTCCAACATCCCCTCTCCCGAAGGGGGAGGGCTAGGGAGGGGGGCTGCTGCCGCCATTGGAGAGGCAGCAGCAAGAGATCAGCGCTCCCGCTCGCTCCACGTCCCCCCCTTGTTAAAGGGGGGACAGGGGGGATTTGCCGTTGACTCTTCTTGCAATCTAAAAGCAATCCCCCAAAATCCCCCTTTATCAAGGGGGACTTACCTCTAAAGCGCACAAAAAAAGGGAACCCGTTGCCGGGTTCCCTTTTTTAACTTGTTCAGCATGTTCCGCTTGGACTAGGCCAGGGTGTTGACCAGCTTGGTCAGGCGGGAGACGTTCCTGGAAGCGTTAGAGGAGTGGATGATCCCCTTGGTTGCTGCACCGTCGATGACCGGGATGGCAGCGGCAAGAGCGGCTTGAGCAGCTGCCTGATCCTTGCTGGCCACGGCTTCGCGGACGCGCTTGATAAAGGTACGCAGGGTGGAACGCTCGTGCTTGTTGCGCTCGGTCCTCTTTGCGGTGATCTTTATCCTTTTCATTGCCGACTTATGATTTGCCAAACTGCACCTCCGAGTATTTATAAATAAGGCTGTTGAGTTTTCGAAAGTAGAACTTATACCACCCGATGTCGGGAGGTGTCAAGCGGAAAGAGGGCGAAGAGCCAAAAAAAATGACCTTCGCCGGGAACTTGTAAAGGTAACACGCTTCGCCTGGCAGTGCCAGATATTTCTTGCAAGAGTTCGGGCAACCCGTTATTGGCGTCCCACTGTCAGACCTGTCAGACCTGTCTGACCGGTCTGACTGGTCTGACTGACCTGGGAGATCCAAGTCACCCGAACCGCGCCGCGTGTTGCTCCTGACGGATCGGCAGCACCACCCGGAAGACGGCACCCTCTCCTGGCCTGCTCTCCGGCTTGATGACCCCCTGGTGGTCCTTCACGATGCCGTAGGAAACCGAGAGCCCGAGACCGGTTCCCTGGTCCTTGGTGGTGAAGAAGGGGGTGAACAGCTTGTCCAGATGCTCAGGAGGGATCCCTGGGCCGGTATCGGCCACGCTTATCTCGCAGGAGCGTCCCCCCTCCTTTATCCGCGCCATCAGGGTCAGCACGCCGCCGTTGGGCATGGCCTGCACGGCGTTAACGATCAGGTTGATGAAAACCTGGCGCAGCTTGTCCGGATCGCCGGCGATGGTGGGGAGGTCGATGGCATAACTCCTCGCCACCTTGATCCGTTCCAGGTCCACCTGGTGCCCCGCCTGTTCCAGGATGTCGTCCAGCAGCTGCGGGATGGCCACCTCCTGCACCCGTATCGGGCGTTGCCGGGCGAAGGTCAACAGGTTGGCGACGATCTTGGCCATCCGGTCGATCTGCCGGGAGATCACCTCGACCTCCTCGCGCCCCTCGTCCCCCTCCGCCAGGTACATCTCCAGCACTTCGGTGTTGCCGCGCATGATGGCAAGGGGGTTGTTCATCTCGTGCGCGACCCCCGCCGCCACCACGCCCAGGTCGGCCAGCTTCTCGGCCCTGGCCAGCTCCTCATGGGCCGTCAGCAGGAGCCGGTTCTTCTCCTCGAGCTGCGCCGTCCTCTCCCGCACCTTCTGCTCGAGGCTGCGGTTCAGGGTTTGGACCTCGCGCTCCCGTTCGCTCAAGGCGGCCGTCATCACGTTGAATTCAGCCGCCAGTTCACCGACCTCGTCGGTGGAGTTGATGTTGACCCGCAGATCGCGCTCCCCGACCGCCACCCGCCTGGCAAAACGGGCCAGTTCCCTGATCGGCTTGGCCAGACGGCCGGCGATGTACGAGGAGACCAGCATGCCCAGGAAGGAGCCTACCGCAAGGATGATGGCGAAAACCGCCACTGCCTGGTGCCTGAGGGCGGTGTACGGCTTCTCCAGCATGCCGACGTACAGCGAGCCGATCGCTTTGCCGTCCACGTCGAAGATCGGCTCGTAGGCGGTCAGGCACCAGTCGTTGACCACGAAGGCCCTTCCCACCCACTTCTTCTTTTCCAGGATCACCCGGCGGTACACCTCCTCGGACATCCGGGTGCCGATCGCGCGGTTGCCGGCGCCGTCCTTGACGTTGGTGGCGATGCGGGTGCCGCCCAAAAAGAGGGTGGCGGTCCCCAGGTCCTGTTTTTCGAAGCGGATACCCTCGTAGACGAGGTCCTTGATCCGGTCCACCAGGGTGTTGTCGTTGTTCAGCAGCTTGCCGCCATAGATGGCGCCGATCACCCGGCCATGGTCGTCCCGGATGGGAGCGGCCGATATCAGTACCATCCCCGAGCGCTCGACCGGTTCCTGATGGGGATGGGCGCGTGGTGTGGCCGTGATGGTGACCGCGGCGCGCTCGGCAAGGTTTCCCCCTTCGGCGATCAGCGCCGCCGCCGAGACCACTTCGGTGCCCGATACCGTTTCCCCCTTCAGGGCGCGCTGCACGGAGCTGAAAAGGGGCGCTGCTCCGGCGGCACCCGGGTCATGGGCACGGTAGAGGGAGTGGCCGTCGCGGTCCACCGCCGCCAGCAGGTCCAGCTTCACCTTCCGCTGCAGCGGGTCGAGCAGTGCCCCGATGGTGGAGCGGTTGCCGGTGGCGATGGCGGTCCCGGCGATCGGCGTGCTGGCCGCGTACTCCACCAGGTCGGCCATCTGTCTCAGCTCGTTTCCGTACACCTCGCGGGCCGAGTTGAGGTCGGTACGCACCTTCTCCTGGGCCTGGCTGGCTATCTTTTCATTGACGATCCACAGGCCGGTCAGCGACACGAGGAAGATCACCGCGAAGACGGGGATCAGGGCACCGAAGGTCAGCTTTGCGCGGATGGGAAAGCGTCTGGGCATCAGGCCCCCTCACCGGCATGACTGCTCCCGGTCTCCATCTGGTATTCCTCGAGCTTGCGGTCGAGGGTACGGCGGGCGATGCCCAGTATGAGGGCTGCGCGGCTCTTGTTGTTCCCCGACTGCTTGAGCACGTAGCGGATATGATCCCGTTCCACCGTTTCCAGCGAGACCAGCCGGTCGGTGGGGGGCGGCTCGTTGGGGACTTCCACCCTCCAGCCGGGCAGCACGTCTGCCGTGACCCGGTCCCCTTTGGCGAGGATGGTGGCGCGCTCCACCGCGTTCTGCAGCTCCCTGACGTTCCCCGGCCAGGCGTAGCAGCGCAGAAGCTGGAGGGCCTCGTCGGTGAAGTCCACCAGCTCGCGGTTGATCCGCTGCGAGTATTTCTTCAGGAAATGACGGGCCAGCGGGACGATGTCCTCCTTGCGCTCCCTGAGCGGGGGGAGCCGCAGGGTGATCACGTTCAGGCGGAAGAAGAGGTCCTCGCGGAAATTCCCCTGGCGCGCCTCGGCCTCCAGGTCCTTGTTGGTGGCCGCCACCAGCCGGATGTCCACCGTCTTCGGCTTGGTGCCGCCGACCGGGATGAAGTCCCGCTCCTGGACCACCCGCAGCACCTTGGCCTGGATCGCGCGGCTCATGTCACCCACCTCGTCGAGAAAGAGGGTGCCGCCGTCCGCCTCCTCCAAGAGGCCGCGGTGGTTGCTGAGGGCGCCGGTGAAGGCGCCGCGCACGTGTCCGAACAGCTGGCTTTCCAATAGGTTGTCGGGGAGGGCGGCGCAGTTGAGCGAGACGAAGGGTTTCCCTTTCCGGGGGCTCGCATCGTGGATCAGGCGGGAAA